>NZ_CP014571.1:631741-947611 GCF_017357425.1 Arthrobacter sp. D5-1
GCTCATGCGGGCGAGGCGCTTTGGGTTCCGGGCGAACCAGGTGCGCGCGGTGCCTGCGGCCATGGCCCATATGGTGTCGCTGGCAAGGGCGATCGTGAAGAAGATCATTCCAAGGGCCGCCATTTGGAGGGGGATGGCGCCGTGGGCGTAGTCGACGAATTGGGGCAGGACTGCGACAAAGAAGACGATGGTCTTGGGATTGGTCACGCCGACCGTGAATCCTTCGCGTAGGAGCCGGAAAGAGGACGGCGAAGTCCTGGCTGTGGAGGAGGTGTCGGTGTGGTCGTTGCGGTGACGAAAGGCCTGGATGCCGAGATAGACCAGGTAGGCAGCACCGATGAACTTGATGGCTGTGAAGACAATTATCGATTCAGCGACGATGGAACCCACACCGAGGGACACGAGGGCGACGGCGGGGAGCATGCCAAGGGCATTGCCGACCACACTTAGGACGCCGCTCTTTCGTCCGAGGGCGAGCGAGCGTCCGATCACGAAGAGCACGCTTGGACCCGGGACGACGATGAGCGCGAACGCCGCAAGGGCGAAGGCCCAGACGCTGGCTGCGGGTAGCATGTTGAGCTCCAATCGACGGCAGGATGACGTCAACCGAATGTATCGCACTTCGGGTCCCGAGAGGATGCGGGATGTCGTCGGTAGACGCCGCAGTGGACGCCTATCCCCTGAGGCAGAAATACGCCATCCCGAGCAGCACGCACTGGCCCTTGGCTGCGCCGACATCTTTATGCGCGTGGCTCATGCTCACCGCGTGACATGTCCACGACAGGCGTTGCAGGGACGAACCCGGCCGCGAGGTAGGTCGCCAGCGCGCCCGTATTGGCCCCTTCGGCGGCCACCACGGCGCTGGATGAACCCATCTCCCGCAGCACTGCTGCTCCGGCACGGGTGATCTCCACCCCGTAACCGCGCCCACGATGGTCCCGGTGCACGCCCATAGGTTCGATAAGGCCGGGACGCCCCGGTCCGGCAGACCATACTGTTGTCACCGCGACCGCCCTGCCTTGCGCGTCGAAGGCGACGAGGTTGCGCGATGTCCCTGCGAAGGGCCCGGCGGTCATCGCCAGCCAGCGGTTGACGAGCGTCTGCCTCACGGCATCATCGAGTGGAGTGCCCCGGAACGCGGACCAGTGCACTCCTACCCATTCTCCGGCCCGGTCCTCGTCGATGGTCTCGATCAGGGTGCAGGTCGGCTGGACAGGTGCGGAGAGATCCAAGCGCAATGGAATCCACGGTTCGTCCTCTTGCCAGCCTCGTTGTCCCAGGATTCGCGTCAGAGCGCTGGCGCCTCGTGCCTCCACCGTCGCCTGTCCGGAGGCGAATACGCCGACTTCAGGGTCTTCGATCGAGTCTGCGATCCGCCGTGCAAGGCCGGCGTCGTCGCGTCGCGTCGGGTCGATCGCCAGACGAAGGAGCTGCGGGCCATCGAGAAGACCGATGGCGGCCGGTGTCGCACCGTCCGCCCAGATCCGTATCGCTGATGCCGTCTCGTCGGGACCGAGCCGCGAATACCAGCCGAGGTCACCAGGATGGAGGTGGACGGGGCCTCCATCCACCTGCCATCGAGCGAGTGTGTCTCCAAGCTGCGCGAGCCGTGAAGCATCGGGCATGTTCATCTCTGCCTCCTGAAACGGTTTGCGGCCCTTGATCGAGTCCCGACAGGAAGACGACGACGGCGGTGCTGCCGCCGTCGTCGTCTCTTGGATCCCGTCACTAACGTCAGTTAGGTACGCTGATGCTCAGCCGATCAGGGCCGTGGCAACTGAGTAGCGGGCCAGTGCGGTGTACGCAGTCTTGGTGCCTGTCACGCGTACTTTAATGGCACTTCCCTTGTCCGCGGCGACCAGTTTGTACGTCTGGGCGGTGGCGCCCGAAATGGCAGTACTTCCGCGGAACCACTGGTAGGTCAACGTCACCGGGGCAGGACCCCAGGCGCCGGGTGTCGCGGTGAGCGTGCTGCCCACGGTTGCTGTGCCTGCGACGGTGGGAGTGGGCCCGGTCAGTGTGCCCGCCGCCACGGCAGCAGTCGCTACGGAAGTCTTGGCCGCCGTCGTGAATCCGGTCTTTGAGCCCGTGACCCGGACGGTCATGGTCTTGCCCAGGTCAGCGGCAGCCAATGAGTACGTAGCTGAGGTGGCGCCCGTAATCGCGACGCCGCTCCGGTACCACTGGTACGCCAGCGTCACAGGGGCAGGACCCCACGCGCCTGGCACAGCCGTGAGGACCGAACCAACTTTCGCCGTCCCGGACACCGTCGGCACAGGCGCGGTTAACGTTCCCACCGAGACGGCGGCAGTGGCTGCGGAGGTTTTCGCCGCCGTCGTAAATCCGGCCTTCGTGCCTGTGACCTGAACGGTCATGGTTTTACCCAGATCGGCGGCTGCCAACGTGTAGGTGGCTGAGGTGGCCCCGGTGATCGCGACGCCACTCCGGAACCACTGGTACGCCAGCGTCACAGGGGCAGGACCCCACGCTCCGGGAACAGCCGTCAACACCGAACCAACTTTCGCTGTCCCGGTCACCGTCGGCACCGGCGCGGTCAACGTTCCCACCGCTACGGCCGCAGTTGCAGCGGAAGTCTTCGCCGCCGTCGTAAACCCGGCCTTGCCGCCCGTAACCTGGACGGTCATGGTCTTACCCAAATCCGCGGCAGCCAATGAGTACGTAGCTGACGTGGCCCCGGTGATCGCGACGCCGCTCCGGAACCACTGGTAGGTGAGCGTCACGGGGGCAGGTCCCCACGTCCCGGGAACCGCCGTGAGCACAGAGCCAACCTTCGCTGTCCCGGACACCGTCGGCACCGGTGCCGTCAACGTGCCCGCCGCGACGGCTGCAGTCGCAGCGGAAGTCTTCGCCGCCGTCGTAAACCCGGCCTTGGTGCCCGTGACCCGAACGGTCATGGTCTTACCCAAATCCGCGGCAGCCAGAGAGTACGTAGCTGACGTAGCCCCGGCGATCGCGACGCCGCTCCGGAACCACTGATAAGCCAACGTCACAGGGGCAGGACCCCACGTCCCGGGAACAGCTGTCAGGACAGAACCGACCTTCGCCGTTCCGGACACCGTGGGAACCGGAGCGGTCAACGTGCCCGCCGCAACAGTGACAGAGGCCTGGCCGTAATAGGGCTGGAGCGGCCAGTCGTGGACGCTGAGTCGTACGGTGACTTTTTTGCCGGCGTCGGAGGTTTGCAGAAGGAACGTGGGCCCGTTTGTCCGGTAGTCCTGCACACCGTTGACGAACCAGTCGTAATACGGGCCAAAATCAGGGGCGGGGTTCAAGGTGCCGTGGTCAACGGTCAGGGTGTTCCCCGCGCTGGGCGTGCCCAGGAGGGTAAAGGGCTTGGAAGATGTGACAGCCTCGGCTCCGGATTTGCCGCCGTGGACCGAGGTGGTGTGCGGGGCGTATCCGGTCTTGGTTCCGGTGACTTTTGCCCAGATGTCGTACCCGGCATCAGCCGCGGTGGGGGTGTAGACAGTGGTGGTGGCGCCGGCGATGTCCTGTAGTTCGGAATTATCCTTGGAGCGCTGCCACTGGTAGGCGAGGGTCACCGGAGCCGGTCCCCAAACGCCGGGATCGACCGTCAGTTTCTGTCCCGCCTGGGCTGAACCGTAAACGTAGGGCCTATCGGGTGTCAGCGACAGCCCTGCTACGTCCAGCTGCATGGTGAGCTTTACCCGCTGGCCGGCAGAAGTCGCTGTCAGAACGGTTGCCGTGTCCTTGGTGGGCGTGTTGTCGTAGCACTCGGCTTTGTACCGCTTATCGCGGGGCGCGCCCTCGTAGACCGTGTCCGAGACGCAGAGCTTGTACTTCTTGCCTACTGTCATGCGCCAGTAGATCTTGCCCTGCGCATTTGAGGTCAGCGGGCCCATCTGGGGCCCTTCCCAGGCTGCCGTTGCGTCGTTGTAGACCCACGGGATATACCCGACGTCGGCAATCGGCGCACCCGCCGGGTCGACGACAGTGGCCTCCATGAGGGTTTCATCCTTGAGGACGAAGTTCACATTGGTCCATGCGACTCCGGCGGGGACGGTAGCAACCGTGTAAGTGTCCACGGTGCCGGTGCCGGTCCAGTACTGCTCCAGGTAGAGGCGCTGGCCCGACTCGTCCCGAACGCTGATGTAGGCCTGGTTGGGCGGGATCTTGGTGAGGGTGAAGTAGCCGTTGGCGTCCGGCTTGGTGCTGCTCACTTGTCCGCCGTTGTTGGGTGATGCTGAGACGGACACCGCAGTCAGCGGCTGGCCGGCCTTGTTGGTGACCCGGCCAGTCATGCTGCCGAAGGCTTCCAATTGCGGGTTGTACGTGGTGGTGGGGGCAGCATCGGTAACGGCAACCGGTGTGGAACCGTAGGAGCTTGATTGGTTCGAGTTCCACTCTGAGGCGTACGTGGCGGAGCAGGGCCCGCTGCTGCAGGTGGTCCATATTTTGTAGCTGCCGGAAGCCGGCACCGTGAAACTGTAGGAGCCATCGGGAGCAGACCACGCACCGGCAACGAAGTCGGCCCGGTCGTCATTGGTGTACGCACCCACCCAAACGTCGCCCAGCGCAGTGGCCGTTGCGGTGGCTGTCAGTTTTCCCTTGACCACGCCCTTGAAGGTGTAGGTCGCGGCCGAGGCGGGCGCGATCCCGGCGAAGAGACCCGCGGCCACCAAAGCGACAGCCGCCAGGATGGCCCACACCCCCTGCCGTGTTCTGTGGAACGGATGGTCGGCGGCAGGTCGCGGCAACGGCATGGGTAAGGTCCTTTTCCCCAAAAAAGTGACTGAAGGGACCGAGCGGTCCTCTGCCATCGTAGGCGTCGTCCCGCAGCAGTGCCATGGGGAGTTCTATACGGCGGCGAGCGGCTGCTGTTCGAGTCCTTCCAGACGCGCTTGAAGTTCGTCGGAGGTCGGGGGGTTGGCGCCGGCCCGGCTGACGGTGATCGCTGCGGCCAAGGCTGCGGTCTGTCCGATGCTTTCGAGGGCTGGTGAAGCAAACGCCTTTTCGCCTCTGGCCAACAGTTCAAAGATGAGGGCGGCCATGTAGGAGTCGCCGGCGCCGATGGTGTCTGCAACGTGGGTCTTCGCTGATGGGACGTTGAGGCGTGCTCCGGGTGTGGCCAGGAGCGCACCTTCAGCGCCTCGGGTGATGACGGCCAGCCGGGCCCCGTGATTCAGGAGTCGGGAGGCGACGTCGTCCAGGGAGGATGCGGGGTACAACCAGTGCGCATCTTCGTCACTGAGTTTGATGACGTCGGTGAGGGGGAGCAGGTCCTCGAAAATCTGCTTGGCTTCGGCATGGCTGCCAAGGAGGGCCGGGCGGATGTTGGGGTCGTAGGTGACCAGGCAGGAGTCGTGGCTTTGTTCCAGGAGGGTACGCACAGTGGCGGCTCCCGGGGCCAGGAACGTGGCGATGGATCCGGTATGGAGGACTTTCGGGATCGTGGCCGGTGCTACGGGTGCAAGTTCCCAGCGGATGTCGAACTCGTAGCTGGCCGAGCCGTCCGTTGCCAGCGTTGCGGTGGCCGTGGCGGTGCGCTCCAGGGATGTTGATCCGGGAAGCAGCCGGACACCTGCGCTGTGGAGGTGAGTGGTGATGGCGGTGCCGTGTTCGTCCTCGCCGATCGCTGTGAGGAGCCCGGTCGGTACCCCGAGGCGGCCCAGGCCGTAGGCGACATTGGCGGGGGAACCGCCAGGGTAGCTGATGGTTCCTTCCCGGGTGTTCACAATATCGACCAGGGCTTCGCCGATGACGAGGACGTCCGGTTGGTTATGGGCAAAGTCGCCTGGGTGAAGGTTGTGCATCTCGGTTCTTTCGTCGGGTTGCTGGTGGGACGGGGGAGGCATGGGTCCGTCCGCAGACCTGTTGGCAGGTCTGCGGACGGAGAATAGGGTTTCCGTTGGGTCGGAAGGCCCGGTCGGAAGGCCCGGACGGAAGGCCCGGTGTGGCGCTTAGGCTTTGGCCGCGCCGGTCATGATGGCGACGGCGTCGGTCATTGTGTGTGATTGCGGGGTGATGGTTGCCGCGCATTTGCCGAGGCGCTGGATGTGGATGCGGTCTGCAACGTCGAACACATGAGGCATGTTGTGGCTGATCAGGATGACCGGCAGCCCTCGGTCGCGGAGGTCCCGGACCAGCTGGAGCACTTGGTTGGATTCGCGGACTCCCAAGGCAGCCGTCGGTTCGTCGAGAACCACCACCTTGGATCCGAAGGCCGCTGCACGGGCCACGGCGACGGCTTGGCGCTGGCCACCGGAGAGATTCTCGACCGGCACGGTGACGTCCTGGAGAGTGGAGATGCCAAGCCGGCTCAGCTCTTCCTTGGCTTTCCTGCGCATGCCCTTGGTATCGAGGATTCGGAACAGGCTTCCCAACGGTCCGGGGAGCCGCTCTTCCCGGCCGAGAAACAGGTTCGAGGCAACATCGAGGGCCGGCGAAACAGCCAGGTTCTGGTAAACAGTTTCGATGCCGTGGACGCGGGCGTCCTGCGGCCGTTTGAAGTGAACCTGCTGTCCGGAGACGAAGAGTTCACCGGTGTCGGGAACTTCGGCGCCGGTGAGGCATTTGATGAGTGTGGACTTACCGGCGCCGTTGTCGCCGATGATGGCCAGAACCTCGCCGGGGTAGAGGTCCAAGCTGACACCGTCGAGACCGACGACGCGGCCGAAGGTCTTGACGAGGTTCCTGGCCTTGAGGATGGGCTCGCGGGTTTCGGTGCGGGGGGCTTCAAAATCTGTGGTGGTCATGACTTGACCTTTCGGATCCATTGATCGACGGACACGGCAATGATGATCAAGATGCCTACGGCGAGGGTCTGGTAGAGCACGTCCAGGCCAGCGAGGGAGAGGCCATTGCGGAAGACGCCAACGATCAGGGCTCCGAGAAGCGAGCCCCAGATGGAGCCACGGCCGCCGAAGAGGCTGGTGCCGCCAATCACGACGGCGGTGATGGAGTCCAGGTTCAGGTCGACGCCGGCGTTAGGGCTGGCGGCATTGGTACGGCCGATCTGGATCCAGGCGCCGACGGCAAGGACTGCACCGGCAGCAAGGTACACGCTCATCAGGACGCGGTTGACGGGAATGCCGGCCAGCCGGGCTGCTTCCTTGTCATCGCCCACGGCGTAGACGTGCCGTCCCCAGGCGGTCTTGCCCAAAATGAACGCTACGGCCACGTAGAGGAGGAGCATCATGACCACACCAGTGGAGATCCGGACGGGGCCGATCGGGAAGGTGCTTCCCAGCCAGGTGAGCATTCCTGGCATCGCGGAGCCGCGCACGGTGCTTCCGCCAGAGTAGAGCAGCGTCAGAGCGATGAAGATGTTCAATGTTCCCAGCGTCACGATGAACGGTGGCAGCCGGAATCTTGTGACCAGGAAGCCGTTTAATGCTCCTGAACCAAGGCCGACGACCAGGCCTGCCAGCAGCGCAACAGGCCCTGGAATGCCGTTGCTGACCGCAAGTTGTGCGATCACCATTGAGGACAGGATCATGACCGCGCCTACGGAGAGGTCAATGCCTGCTGTCAGGATGATCAGCGTCTGGGCGATCGCTAAGGTGCCCACCACGGCAACCTGTTGAGTAATCAGGGACAGGTTCTCAACGCGCAGGAAGCGATCATTGAGGAGCCCGAAGACCACCACGGCGATCAGCAGCACAATAGCCGGGCTGAGTGCTGGGTATCGGTGGAGGAGGTTGCGGATTCTGCTGAGGGGCGTCTGGCGGTCGAGGAATTCCTCGGCCAGGTCAGCATGCCCCGCGCTCGGGGGGCCGGCGGTCTGTTGCTGGGTCACTAGGGTTGCTCCTGAACTTCCATGTTCTGTAACTGCTGGGCATGCGGGGAGACGCTGGTTGGAGCGTCTCCCCGCCTAGGAACGGGTTACTTGCCCCAGCAGATCTGGGATGCTTCGGTGGTGGTGATGCTCTTCACGCCGTCTGCGGGCTTGTCAGTGACGAGCTCGACGCCGGTGTTGAAGAAGTCAAGACCCTCTGAGTTGGCGGGCTTTTTGCCGGTCTTTGCCAGATCTACGATGGCTTTTACGCCCAGCTCGGCCATTTTGACCGGGTACTGCTGAGCCGTTGCGCCGATCACACCGGACTTGACGTTGTTTACACCTGAGCAGCCGCCGTCAACGGAGACGATCAGGACGTCCTTTTCCTTGCCCGCGGACTTCAGGGCCTCGAAAGCACCTGCGGCAGCGGGCTCGTTGATCGTGTAGACAACGTTGACATTGGGGTTCTTGGCCAGCAGGGTCTCCATCGCGGTACGTCCACCGTCTTCGGCTCCTTGGGAAGCCTGGCTGCCGACGATTTCGTAGTCGCCGCCCTTGCCGCCGGTATACGTTCCCGTCTTGGCTTCGTCGCCGTTCTTCTTCTTATCCGCGGTGTCGATGCCGAGGCCGGTCAGGAAGCCCTGGTCGCGGTTGTAGTCCACCGAGACCACCTTGTCGTCAAAGAGATCGATGAGGGCGATGACAGCTTTCTTGCCCGCCAGTTGCTGGGCGGTCCACTTGCCGATGAGCTCTCCGGCGTTGAAGTTGTCCGTGGCAAACGTGATGTCAGCGGCGTCGGCCGGGTCCGGCGGGGTGTCCAGCGCAATGACGAACAAGCCCGCGTCCTTGGCCTTCTTCAGGGCATCCACTACCGAGGGGCCGTTGGGGGTAATCAGAATGCCCTTGTCACCCTTGGAGATCGCATTCTCAATGGCCTGGATCTGGGTGTCCTCGTCGCCGTCGGCCTTGCCGGCCGCAAGCTTAAGGTCGACGCCGTCCGCCTCGGCGGCCTTCTTCGCGCCGTCCTGCATGGAAACGAAGAACGGGTTGGAGGTGGTCTTGACGATCAGCGAAACACCGATCTTCTCGTCGGAGCCTCCGCTGGATGAAGGGGAGGAGCTGCCTCCGCAGGCTGTCAGGCTAAGTGTGCCGAGGGTCAGGACTGCGCCGACGGCAAGAAGACGGTTCCGGGTGGACCGCGTGACTCTGGAACTCAACATTGAAACTCCTGGTTTTGTGGCTGTTGGCGGCGCATTTCTGCGGCTGACAACGTTGTCATGGAACATGTAAGCAAGCTCACACGATAGAGTCAAGTATTAAATCGAGTTGAGGAGCAGCAAGTTGACAACGATGTCTAATCGTTACCAGTCCGACTCCGGACGCAAGCGCCCCACCATGAAGAATGTTGCCGATCTCGCGGGCGTTGGGATTAAGACAGTTTCCCGCGTCGTGAACGATGAGCCGGGCGTCTCCGAGGCGACCCGCCAGCGGGTCATACGGGCGACGGAACAGCTGCAGTACCAACTGGACATCACGGCGGGCAGCCTGAAGCGTTCCGGACGCAAGACCCAGTCCATCGGCTTGCTGCTTCCGAGCGTTTCCAACCCATTCAGTGGGGAGATCCACAGGGCCATGGAAGACGCCTTGGCTGTGCGCGGCATTGCCGTCTTCGCTGCAAGCCTGGATGACGATCCCGACCGGGAGAGGAAACTCATTTCGGCTTTCCTGGGCCGCCGGGTCGATGGGCTTGTGCTGACTACCATCGCCAAGAGCCAGGCGTACATGATTCCGGAGCACTCCCGCGATCTGCCACTGGTATTCGTTGACCGTGAGCCCGCGGGCATTGAGGCCGACGCGGTAGTGACTGATAACGAAATTGGTGCGGCAAAGGCGGCGGCCCATCTCATCAAGCATGGGCATACCCGGCTGGCTTACCTTGGCGACCGGACTGATATTCAGACTGCCGGGAGGCGCCGGACAGGGTTCCTGGATGGCGTGGGACAAGCAGGCGTTTCCACGTCCGGGATCGCCATTCGTGAAAACCTGCATGACGAGGAAACCGCATGCCGGGCCGCTCACGAGCTGCTTACCTCAGAGAACCCGCCGACGGCGATATTTTCCAGTCAGAACTTGGTGACGTTCGGGGCCATGCGGGCTCTGAAAGCCCTTGGACTGCATCACAAGGTTGCCCTCATTGGATTTGATGATTTCACCCTGGCCGACATGATGGACCCCGGGATCACAGTGATCGCCCAGCATCCCGAACGCATCGGCAAGCTTGCGGCTGAGCGGATCCTTGCAAGGATCGATGGCGACCAGAGCCCTGCCCAAACGTATGTCATCCCAACCGAACTGATAGAGCGGGGTTCCGGCGAAATTCGGCCCCAAGCTGACGCAGGCAAATAGCTGAGCAATCCGAAACCAACCGAGCAAAGGACTGGCCATGACCAAGACACTGTACGCAGAGTTCACCGTCAAAGAAGGCAGTGAAACCCGGGTCGCGGAAATGATGGCAACGCTGACGGAACACGTCCGGAACGAACCGGGAAATGTGATGTTCCTGCCGTACACGCGGGAAACCAACCCGCGGGAGTACTTCGTCTTCGAGGTGTACCGGGACGAGCAGGCCTTCCAAGAGCACATCGGGGCCGATTACGGCCGGGAGTTCAACGCCGAACTTGCCGATCACATAGAGGGCGACGGTTCCGCCCTGACCTGGCTGAACCCACTGATCCAACCGTAGAAGCAGGGGCGGCGGCCAGACGAAAGCCGGCCGCCGTCCCCCGCTACGGGTAGTGCGTTACTTCTTTCCGGGAAGGAACATTGCTCCTTCCATGGGGGTCACCGTGAGGGACTTCAGTTGCGCTGTTCCACCCTCTGCAAAGAGGGTCATCCGGTCAGCGCCGGCGTTCGGAAATACTTGATCGGTGATGGTCCGGAGACCGTCGCCGGAGAACACTTCCACGGATGAGCGGTCTACATACACCCGCAGGGTGACATTGCCCTTTTGGTCCAGTGCGACAGGGGCGTCCTCAACTGAAGCGAAGGTCGGGTGGAAAGCGGTGTTTCCCGATGTCGTGCGGTCAACGAAGACCTTACCGGTGATGGAGTCATAGCCGATGGCGGTGGAGGAGTTGGCGTCGCCCAGTACGGTGATGCCTGACTTTTTCGCCGTGCCGGGTGCGAACGTGATGTCCACGCGCTGGACCTGACCTGAAGTGGCAGAGGGCAGCGGGGTTGTTCCGGCCTTGATGGCACCGCCCTTCTTGTCCGTGTAGCTGGGCTTTGTCGCGAGCTTGTCCACCTGCTTGACCACGCTTTGGGCAAGGCGTGGTCCATCAGGTGTCTGCGTCAGCTGCACCTCCCGGGGCAACGACATGGCACTGCGCCAGGGGGTGGTGGGGATGGTGTTGGCGTAATCCCAGTTGTTCATCCAGCCCAGCATGACCCGCTTGTTGTCGGGCATGTTCGAGAACGAAACGGCCGCGTAGTAGTCGCGTCCGTAGTCCAGCCAGTCATAAGACTCCAGCTTGGACTTCGCTGCTGTGGAGCTGGCTGTGAACTCATCCGCGAGGATGTGCCCCCATCCGAATCTGTTGTTGTCGACAACCTTGATGTGTGCCTGCTGGCCAACGAATTCCCTGGTATCCCACGAGGCCCAATCCAAGCTTTCGCTGTCGTTGCCGGTAGCGGTACGGACCACTTGTCCGTTGACAACCAAGTTCACCGTTTCTTCATCGGACCTGGCGACGGCGGCTGTGTCAGTGAGCATGACGTGATCAAGAGTCATGTGGCCCCACCCGCCGGTAGCTTCGTCAACGACTCGCAGCTGTGCCTTCTCGCCGGCGAACTCCGAGACATCCCAGCCTTTCCAGTTCAGCAATCCCGCGTTATCACCGGCCAGGGAGCGGACTACATTGCCGTTGACCAGCAACTGGACGGCCAGGGTCTGGCCTGAGTCCGCTGTTCGGTTGCCGCCTCCCACCAGCATGGACATGAAGTCCTTGGTGATGGGGAACTCGGGGGAGGTCAGGGTGCCTTGGCGGTCATCACCGGGTACGGCGCCTGTTTCGAAGGTGTTGATTCGCTTGGCGCCGATGTAGAAGTCCCCGCCGCTGGTGGCCGGCTGGTAATTGGGGGTCAGGTCGCCTGTCCCCGTCCAGCCTGCATCGGCCAGCGTTGTGCCATTGGGAACCTCGAAGCCGTCAAACTTCAGCTCTCCCGAGGGCGGGGTGTTGTCCAACTTGTCGGAGACGCGGGGGTGCTTACCGCCGCCGATGAGGAAGTTAAGGTAGTCGTCGGTCACGGTGAAAGTTGGTGACTGCATGGAACCCAGGGGCCAGTCGCCGTCGTTGAATGAGTTGATCAGTCCTGTTCCGCCGAATCCGGTTACCGGGCTCTGGCTGGGCAGGGATCCGGGCGCGGGAGCGTCACCGAAAGGACCGTTCTTCCAGTTGCCTGGTTCGTTGTTTATGGTCCATCCGTTGTAGGTGCCGTCGTTGAAGCCTGCCATGACCGTGCCGGCGGGTACCTCGGCCACTGGTTCGGTGGTTTCGGAGGTGAACGTGGTGCCGTCAAAGTTGCCCACGAAGTATTGACCGGCCGATCCTCCCGCAACACCGCCGGGGTTGATGTTGACCACCATGACCCACTTGATGTTGTTCTTATCCCCATCCACCGCCAGCGGGAACAAGTCAGGGCATTCCCACTGGCCGCCGGTAGCGTTGGCCGGCCCGAATTCGCTCAGGGCAGTCCAGTCCTTGAGGTTGCCGGACTTGTAGAGGAGCACCTTGTGATCCTGCGATTCGACGACGGTCATGACCCAGTAGCCACCGCCGGACGGGTTGTCGTACCAGAAGACCTTGGGGTCCCGGAAGTTGGCAGAATTGCGGTTCAGCACCGGGTTTCCTGAGTATTTGGTCCAGGTCTGGCCATCATCCAAGCTGTAGGCCAGGGACTGGGCTTGCAAGCCCCGATGCGGGGAAGCTTCCTTGTAGGCGCTGGTGTAGATGGCCACCAATGCGGGGTTTTCTTTGGTCCCGAAGCCTGTTGTGTTGTCCTTATCCACCACAATGCTGCCGGAGAATACATCCTCCTGCGCGTCGGTGGACAGTGCCAGGGGCTGCTCTTGCCAGTGAACCAGGTCCTTCGACGTCGCGTGACCCCACGACATGTTCCCCCAGGTGTTGCCGGAGGGATTGTGTTGGTAGAACAGGTGATAAACCCCCTTGTGGAAAACCATTCCATTGGGATCGTTCATCCAATTTTTCGCTGGCGTGTAGTGGTAAGCAGGTCGAAAGTCCTCACTTCCCACCCCCGGTGCCGCAGAGGCTGGTGCCACGCCGGCCATGATGCCCGAAAGCGTCAGGCCCGCCAGCGTCAATGCAGACGTCGCTGCCCGCATCCTACTGATCGTGAATTTAGTCATTGTTCTTCCAAGTCGCCCTTCATCGCGCGTGCCCATCCCCACATAGACAACGTTGTCAGTGCGTTGAAAGCTACGATAAGTCCACCGGACAAGTCAACGGTCGTTCGAGATGTCTGCAGGTGGTTGCCACCGCGGATCTCAGTGACCTGAACTCATTGGTGGAGCTGTTCGAAAACGCGGATGGCGTGATCCACCTCGGGGGAATTCCTGATGAGGCGGATTTCCATGACTTGGCGGAGGTGAATATCGTCGGCACGTATCACGTTCTCGAGGCTGCCCGACGTGCCGGAGTGCCTCGAGTGGTCTACGCCAGCAGCAACCGTTTGACGGGTATGTACTCAGCCGGCGATCCGGTCTCATCGGACATGCCACCCCGTCCCGATGGCTTCTACGGAGTTTCGAAAGTCGAGGGAGAAGCCCTGTGCCGGCTCTACGCGGACAAATTTGGCATCAGTACCATCGCCGTACGTATCGGCAGCTACGAACATCGACCGGGTTCCGCCCGCGAGCAGCGGACCTGGCTTAGCCCGTCAGATGCGGTTCGGGCTTTCCTCGCCACGATGACCACCGCAGAACACGTCGCCGTCTTTTACGGCGTCTCCGCGAACACCGGCCGGTGGTGGGACCTAAAGGCGGGAGACGCCGTCGGGTTCATTCCTGAGGATGACGCAGCCCGATGGGGAGCGGCGGAGGATTATGATCCAAACCTGCCTCAGGGCGGGATCTACGCGAGCAAAGGGTACTCCATCGACAAGATGTCCTTGTAGCAGGGGGTGCTTAGCGCTGCGACGGCGCGAAAGCGATCTCCTCGGTGCGGGCAATGCCTCGCTCAATGGCCGCCTTGTCGATGCCCAGAAGCGTGGTGAGCCACATGCCGTTTTGCACAACAACGATGTCGGCCGCCCGCTCCCTGCATTCTTCGGGAGACAAGCCGGAAATGGCATTCCCGATCAATGCCGCAAGCCCTTGGAGATACCGGTCAAAAGCTGCGGCATTGATCTGTGCAAAGTCCTCATGTGCCTGGGCCAGGGCCCACAGATGAAGGCGGAGGGACAGATACGGCGTGGTCAGGAGCCCTGGGTCCGCAACCCTACGGAGAGACTCGCGGAGTTGTTCGTCCGGGGTGGAAGTGGGCGAAGGCTCCACCAAGAGGAGGTCGTGCTCTTCAATCTGGTGGAGCACCGCGCGGATCAAACTCGATTTGTCTTCGTAGTAGTAATTCACCAGCCCCAAGGCGACGCCGGCTTCCCGTGCCACGGCACGCATATTGATGCCCGAAATGCCGTGGCGGGACAGTAGTTCCAGTGCCGCTTCAAGAATGCGCTTCTGTCTGTCAACCTGTTCGCCGGACTTGACGGTGCTTGTACCCATCCGGCCAGACTATTGCCTAAGCCAGATCAGCGCATCCTGACCATTCAGAGGTTCCTTTCCGCGTAAACCCGCAGCGCATCCCGGACGAAGGCCGCCCCTGTTTCACCGCCATAATTGGCGGCAAACCTCGGATCAGCGACGTACATCTCGCCGAGTCCCGTGACGTAACCCTTGACGTCTCCGCCGGGTGCCGTCGTCGGGGTTCCCGGAATTCCGCGAAGCCATTCGACGTGGCGCCGTGCAAGATCCTGCGCTTCAGCGCTGTCCGGTGCTACGCCTGATTCGGCGGCGGTTATCCAGTCCGTGCCCAGCTTTTGTGAGCGGTCTTTCCACTGCTGCTTCTCGTCGGCGCTCATTCCGCGCCACCACGCATCGCTGGCGGCGTAAGCATCCTTGCCCCAGCGCTCCTCCACCTCGTCCTTGTACTGAGTGTGGTCGAAGCCATCAAACATGTTCTGTGCCATGTACTTTCCATCCCCTTTCATTGTGTCGATGGTCTGCCGGACGGACGCGATCTGCCGGGTCAGCCTGTCCTGCTCCTGCGCGAGCCATTCCAGATGGCTGCGTAAAGCTTTGACGGTGTCCGTCTCTCGATCGAGAACTTCGGCGATGGCCGGGAGGCCAAGCCCCAGTTCCCTGAGCAGGAGGATGCGCTGGAGTTGGACCAGGGCCGGACCGTCATAGTAGCGATAGCCGTTATGGCCGGTCCGGCTTGGTTTCAGCAGCCCGATGTCGTCGTAGTGACGCAGCGTGCGGCTGGTGGTTCCTGCGATTTTGGCGATTTCCTGAATTGACCAGTCCATACGTCCTCCGTCCTGTGCCTGTTCTTTGACAGTAGGGGTTGACGTTACGTCAAGGTCAAGGGGATGGCTGCCAGCACTTAGTCGGCCAGGATCAGGTAGAGGGCGCGGCGGGTTTCGTCCAGCTTTTCAATGGCTGCCTGGCGCTGTTCATCGGTGGCGGCTGAGCGGAACTGGTGGACGACGCCCATGAGCTTGCCGACGCTCTGGTGGAAGGCGGCGGCGGTTCCGTCGGCTTCCGTATTCCAGGCGTTGGCCAGTTCTTCCTCGTGCTCGGCAACATAGGCCTTGCCATCGTCCGTGAGCGTGAACTCGGTACGTCGGCCTTCGCCGACGGCGACGATCAGTTCTTCATCCACCAGTTGCTGCAGGGTGGGGTAGACGGATCCGGGGCTGGGACGCCATGCGCCGGATGTTTTCTCCGCGATGGTCTTGATGAGGCCATAGCCGTTGGAAGGAGCCTCCGCCAAGAGCGAGAGAATCGCCGCCCGGACGTCGCCGCGGTTGGCTCGGCGGGAGCCGCCAGGACCGAAGCCCCGTGGGCCGAATCCGGGTCCAAAGCCGGGGCCAAAACCGCCCGGTCCGAAGCCCGGGCCAAACCCGCCGCCTCCGTGTCCGCCCGGTCCTCGTCGGCCCTTGCCCCGGTTAAAGCGGCCTCGGCCGTGTCCGGGTTCGGGGTGTCCGTGGTCGTGCTCGGGGAATGGGTTGCCGTGTTCGTTGATGCCTTTCATAACAGCATCGTCCTTTCGGTTGTTCTTACGCCGAAGGATAATCGGCGATAGTTAACGATATATCGGTGAATATCGCGACGTCAAGAGTCGATAAAAACCAAAACTGCCCCCGCCCAGAGGGCAGGGGCAGCAATGTGGGGCGAAGGGCGGCTATGACAGCGGGGTGACGTAAGCTCCCGAAATACCGCCATCCACCAGGAATGTCGACGCCGTAATGAAGGATGCGTCGTCACTGGCCAAGAAGGCGACGGCAGCCGCCAGCTCTTCCGGTTCCGCGAAGCGACCCAGCGGCACATGGACCAGGCGGCGTGCTGCCTTCTCCGGATCCTTGGCGAAGAGTTCCTTCAACAGCGGCGTGTTCACCGGCCCCGGGCAGAGTGCGTTGATGCGGATGCCCTGGCGCGCGAATTCGACGCCGAGTTCCCGGCTCATGGAGAGCACGCCACCTTTGGAGGCGCTGTAGGAAATCTGGGAAGTAGCGGCACCCATGACGGCAACGAAGGACGCCGTGTTGATGATGGAGCCCTTGCCCTGCTCCTGCATGTAGGGAATGGCGTATTTGCAGCAGTAGTAGACCGAGGTCAGGTTCACTTCCTGGACCCTCCGCCAGGCATCGATGCCCGTGTCCAGGATCGAGGCATCGTCCGCGGGGGAGATGCCGGCATTGTTGAAGGCAATGTCAACGCTGCCATATGTCTCTTTGGTCTGGGCATAAAGGTTGCGGACTTCTTCCTCGCTGGTCACGTCCACCTTCACGAACAGGCCGCCAACTTCGCTGGCCGCGGCAATGCCGGAGGTCGGCTCGATGTCCGCGATCACGACGTTGGCGCCCTCTGAGGCCATCCGGCGTGCTGTGGCCAGGCCGATGCCGCTGGCGCCGCCCGTAATGACTGCACTGCGGCCTGCGAGGCGGTTGGAAACTACTGCTTGCATGGGGTGCTCCTTAGGGAAGTGGTGGAAAAGACTAGGCGGATTGGGTTGAGATGAAAACGTTCTTGACGTCGGTGAAGGCGTCCAAGGCATCCGGGCCGAGCTCGCGCCCCAGACCTGATTGTTTGAAGCCGCCAAAAGGTGTGGAGTAACGGACGGACGAGTGTGAATTGACGGACAAGTTGCCGGACTCGACGCCGCGCGCCACGCGAAGGGCCCGGTCTACCTTGGACGTCCAGATGGAACCGGACAGGCCATACTCGGTGTTGTTGGCGATCCGGATGGCGTCGGCTTCGTCCTCGAAAGGGACGACGGCGACTACCGGACCGAAGATCTCATCGGTGAATGACGGCGCGTCCACGTCCGGAGTCAGAACGGTGGGCGGGAACCAGAAACCCGGACCCTCCGGCGCCTTGCCCTGGAAGGCGACCGGGGCGCCGTCGGGCACGAATCCTGAAACTGTACTGAGCTGCTGTGCGGAGATCAGTGGACCCATCGTTGTGGCTGCGTCGGCGGGATCGCCGACGCGCATTCCCATAACCTCGGGTTCCAGCAGTTCGAGGAAGCGGTCGTAGACATTTCGTTGAACCAGGATCCGGGAGCGTGCGCAGCAATCCTGGCCCGCGTTGTCGAAAGCGCCAGCCGGCGCCGCAGCCGCCGCAAGCTCAAGATCGGCGTCGTCGAAAACGATGTTGGCGCTCTTACCGCCAAGTTCCAGCGTCACCCGCTTCACTTGGTCTGCACAGCCGGCCATGATCTGCTTCCCGACTCCGGTGGAGCCGGTGAAAACCACCTTGCGCACGGCAGGGTGGGTGACGAATCGCTGCCCCACCACGGAGCCCTTCCCGGGAATCACCTGGAAGACGCCTTCGGGAATGCCTGCTTCAAGGGCAAGCTCACCCAGCCGGATCGCCGTCAGCGGCGTCACCTCTGCGGGCTTGAGCACCACGGTGTTCCCTGCCGCCAGTGCAGGTGCGAATCCCCAGCCGGCAATCGGCATGGGAAAGTTCCACGGGACGATCACACCCACCACGCCCAGCGGCTCATGGAACGTCATGTTGACCCCGCCGGCCACGGGAATCTGGCGGCCGAAATGCCGTTCCGGAGCTGCGGCATAATAGTTCAGCACATCACGGACATTGCCGGCTTCCCACCGGGCATTTCCGATGGTGTGCCCTGCGTTGCGTACCTCCAGTTGGGCGAGGTTCTCCAGGTCATGGTCGACGGCGGCGGCGAACCGCCGGAGCAGCAGCGCACGGTCCGCGGGCGCCACTGACCTCCACGATTCGTATGCGGCAGCGGCCCTTGCGATCGCAGCGTCCGTCTCTGCCAGGCCTGCGAGTGGGACCGTCTGGATGAACTCCTCGGTGGCCGGATTGATGACATCAAAGACTGTTGCAGTCATGCGGGGGACATCGCTTTCATGGTTGCGGTGTGGTCGGTACGGTAGTTCGCGGCTGCTTCCACGAAGCCGCGGAAGAGCCGGAGATCGTGCGGGTTCTGCTCCGGGTGGAATTGGACTCCCAACACCCAGCCGCCCTCCCTGGTTTCCAGGGCTTGGACCATGCCGTCTGCGGAGCGGGCTGTCACGCGCAGGGCCCGGGGCACAGAGTCCATGGCCTGGTGGTGGTAGCAGGGCGACACAGCGGTGTCGCCGAGGAGATCGTTGATCAGGCTGCCCGGCGTGGTGCTGAAGGCCGCCTCGCCGTATACACCGGGCGCTGGTTGGCACCTGGCATCCGGGTTGACATCCGGGATGTGCTGGATCAGGGTCCCGCCCAACACGACGTTCAGGAGTTGCGCGCCACGGCAGATGGCGAAAAGCGGCAGCCCACGTTCCAGCGCAGCGCGGAGAAGGACGGAATCGTGGCTGTCCCGCAAGGGCTGCGGCTGCGTCCTGGGATGGGGAGCCTGCCCGTAAAGTGAAGGATCGACGTCGGGCCCTCCCACCACGATCAGCCCGTCCACCAGGTCCAGGACCGTAGGGTCGGTACCGCTGGGTGGCAGCAGTATTGGAGTGGCGCCGGCCGCCACCACAGCCTCGACGTACGTGGCGGGGAGGATGGCCGCCGTCGTATTCCACACTCCCCAGGAGGCCTCCTGCAGGTAGCTCGTGAGTGCGATCCGGGGCCTGTACTTTTCAGAGTCGCTCGAAGCCACGGGTCCGCTCCCAGTCTGTGATGGCGCTGTCGTACGCGGTGAGTTCCACCGTGGCGGCGTGGACGTAGTGGTCCACCACGTCGTCGCCGAATGCCTTGCGGGCGATGCTGCTTTCGGCGAGCAGATCGCGGGCGTCCCGCAGGGTGGTGGGCAGACGGTCCGCATCGGATTCGTACGCGTTGCCCTTGGTGATGGCCTGCAACGGGAGGTCATTCTCGATCCCGTGAATCACCGCCGCGATCATGGCTGCGACGGCGAGGTACGGGTTGACGTCGCCGCCGCCCACACGGTTTTCGGTGCGGAGGCCCCGGCCGTGTCCCACGACGCGCAGCGCACAGCTGCGGTTATCAAGGCCCCAGGCGATAGCCGTCGGCGCAAAGCTGCCCTCCACGAACCGCTTATAGGAGTTGATGTTCGGGGCCAGGAAGTAGGTGAGTTCGCGCAGTGCTGCCAACTGTCCCGCCACGAAACGTTCCATCACGGGACTGAAGCCGTGGTCGCCGTCGCCCGCCAAGACGGGGTTGCCCTCAAGGTCGGTGAGGCTGAAGTGGATGTGGCAGGAGTTGCCTTCGCGCTCGTTGAACTTGGACATGAACGTGATGCTCTTGCCGTGCCGGTCCGCGATCTCCTTGGCACCGTTCTTGTAGAACGAGTGCTTGTCACAGGCCGCCAGGGCCTCGTCGAAGCGGAACGTGATTTCCTGCTGCCCCAGGTTGCATTCGCCCTTGGACGATTCCACAACCAATCCGGCGGCCTCCATGTTGGTGCGGATGGAGCGGATCACCGGTTCCAGGCGCGCGGTAGCCAGCAGCGAATAGTCCACGTTGTACTGCGTTGCGGGCGTGAGGCTGGTGTAGTTCTTCTCCCAGGCCTGGCTGTAGGAGTCGTCGAACATGATGAACTCCAGCTCGGTGCCGGCGTAGGCACGGTAGCCAAGCTTTTCGAGGCGTTCGATCTGGGCCTTCAGGATCTGGCGGGGGGAGGCAGCAACAGGGGTGTGATCGGTCCAGAGCACGTCGCACTGCACTATCGCGGTGCCTTCCAGCCACGGAACCCGCCGCAGGGTTGAGATATCAGGCATCATCACCATGTCCCCATAGCCTGTCTCCCACGAGGACATGGCGTAACCGTCCACCGTCTTCATCTCGACATCGACGGCGAGAAGGTAGTTGCAGCCTTCGGCTCCGTGGTCCAGGACGTCCTCCATGAAGGACCGTGCTCCACAGCGCTTGCCCTGCAGGCGTCCCAGCGCATCTGTGATGGCGACAATGACTGTATCGATGTCGCCGCTGTCTATCAGCCCCCGCAGTTCGTCGAGGGTCAGTTGTTGGTTCCGGGCTGACGCTTTGTTTTGCTCATTCATGGTGTCTCCGGGGTTCTTGTGTGTGGACATTTGTTGTTACTTCAGTTCGGCTTCCGCCATGGCCAGTTGGGCGAACTCTTCTTCGGGCGCGCCCGCCACGATCCGGTGCCGGCTGTAGAGCCAGTAGTAGAGAAGGGCGGCGGCAAAGATTGCCGCCGTGATGGAAGCTGCAAAGACGTCGACGACGAACGTCGCCACGACTGCCACGGCGGAAAGGACCAGGGCAACCGAGGTTGTGACGATCCCGCCGGGAGTCCTGTAGCCGCGCTCCAAATGGGGTTCCTTTTTGCGCAAAACGATGTGGGAGAGGTTGAGCAGGACGTAGGAGACCGTGGCTCCAAAGACGGCTATGTTGATCAACAAGGCGCCGTCCTGCGTCACTGCTGCGAGCAGGAAGCCTATGGTGCCGGGAATGATGAGGGCCCAGTAGGGGGTGCGACGCGCCCCGGTGAGGGAGAGCCAGCGGGGGAGGTAACCTGCCCTCGAGAGTGCGAAGAGCTGCCGGGAGTAGGCGTAGATGATGGAGAAGAAACTGGCAACCAACCCTGCCAGGCCGGCGTAGTTGACGAAGTCGGCCAGGAACGTGTTGCCGCCGTAGGCGATCCGCAATGCTTCGGGGAGCGGGTTGTCGGATCCGCTCATGGCTTGGGAGCCGGCGGCTCCGGGTACGAGGACCAGCATCAACGCTCCGAAGACCACCAGGATGATGACGGCCACGATGATGCCTCGTGGCATGTCCCGCTTCGGGTTGGACGTTTCTTCGGCCGCCAGTGGAACGCCCTCCACGGCCAGGAAGAACCAGATGCCGTAGACGAGTGCTGCGAGGATGCCGCTGACACCCATGGGTAGGAAGGCGCTTGAGCCTGCGGAGCCGTCCGGGACGATGTCGAAGAGCCTGGCAGGGTCGAATTTGGGAAGGAGGCCTATCACCGCGGCGATCAACGCAACTGTGGCTACTGCCGTGATGCCGAACATGATCTTCAGCGCCTCACCTACGCCACGGAGGTGGATCCCAATGAAGATCACGTAGGTGACGAGGTAGACCGGCCAGGAGTTGGTGAGCCCGAAGAGCCCCAGCGCTTCCACATAGCCGCCGATGAACGTAGCAATGGCAGCCGGCGCTACCGCGTACTCAATCAGGACTGCCATACCCGTGGCGTATCCGCCGAGTGGACCTAAAGCCCTGCGTGCGAACGCATAGCCGGCGCCCGCCGTCGGGAGCGTTGATGAAAGTTCGGCGAGGCCGAAGACCATGCAGGTATACATCACGGCCATCAGCACGAAGGCAATGAGCAGGCCGCCCCAGCCTCCCTGGGCGAGGCCCAGGTTCCAGCCCGCGAAGTCTCCGGAGATGACATACGCAACCCCCAAACCGGCCAGGAGGATCCAGCCGGCGGCACCTCTTTTGAGGCGGCGGTGCTTCAAATACTCTTCCTCGCCACCGGGTGGCTGGTGCGCTGTTTCCATGCGTGTTCCTAACGTCTGAGGAATGCTTGTGGGAGAGTTCAACGTGAGGATCAAGGGGAGATCCTAAAGGACTGTTTTCAGTCCAAAGTGTGCTTCAAAGTCTGAAGTGTGATCTGCGCCTCGTCAAGTGTTTTCGAAAAAACCACTCACTTTTGCTCGTATAGGTACCGGCCCAATGGTGTCTTTGATGACCATTGATGATCCACACGGCTACTATGAAAGCAGCAGGCACCCTGGGTGCCGCGGTCCGCGCGGAAGGAGATGCAGTGCCCGACTCGCCCTTTGGCCCGTCCTTCTCGATGCTGCGTCCGGTGAGGGGCGGCAATGCGTTCGAGGAAACCATCGAGCACATACTGCAGACCATCAAGCTGGGTATTTTCGCTCCCTCTGAAAAGTTGCCCCCGGAACGTGAACTGGCCGAACAGCTGGGGGTCTCCCGTGCAACACTCCGGGACGCCTTAGGGGAACTGCAGAGCGCTGGTTACCTTGAGGTGCAGCGGGGGCGGTACGGGGGAACATACGTCTCCACCGCCACAGTGCAACGGACGCCTGATAACAGCCCACTGGACCCGGCCGAAGTTGAAGACGTCCTGCTCTTCCGGTCCATCATTGAACCCGCTGCGGCCGTCCTGGCAGCGAAAGCGGATCTATCGGCGGCAGCACGGCAGCACCTCCAGGTGTGCCTTTCCGAAGTCAGCGCGTCCCCTGCTGAGGGCTACCGTCCACGGGATGCGCGGTTCCATATCGCGATCGCAGAATTGTCCGGATCCGCAAGCTTGGTCAGTGCAGTGGCTGAAACCCGTGCGCGACTCAATGATCTCCTGGACCGCATTCCACTGCTTGCTACCAACCTGGACCATGCCAACGAGCAGCATGTCGAGATTGCGGATGCCATTCTGCGTGGTGATGCTCCTGCTGCCGAGCGGGCTGCCGTGGAGCACCTTGAAGGAACCGCTTCGCTCCTGCGCGGCTTCCTGGCCTGAGTTCCTTCGCACCCGCAGCCGTCAGGAGTCGGATGGCTCGCCGGCGTCGAACTCGTTGGTCTTGCACGCCAGATACAACGCCAGGTAGGCCACGGCTGTTCGTGTGGTCCAGCCTTGGAGATGCTCGATCCTCTCCAGCCGATGAATAAGCGTGTTCCGATGGATATGAAGGCGGCGCGCAGCACCCACCAAGGAAAAGCCGCTTTCGCACCAGGCAATCACGGTGCTGCGAACGGTGTTCCAATCGCCCGCGGCCATAAGTGGCTCGGCCACGGCCGCTGTGTAGCGCTGCCTGGCACGCAGGCCGATGCCTGACAGCAACTGTTCCATGCGTACTTCATCGATGGTGGTGACGCTGCGGCGGGTGATCCGGCGACCCAGATGAAGGGCATCGGCTGCGTCTTCGTAGGCGGTGCGCATTTGGGTGGGTCCGGCCCCTTCGGTTCCGATGCCGATTTCGACGTCGGAGCCTAAGTGCGTGCGGAACTGCTCGACGCAATGACGGGCTTGGGACAGGATTCCGTCCATTCCATCCGGCGTGGGGTGTGCGAAGACGACGTAGCGATTGGCGCTGATGGAGACGGCGATTGTCTGGCGATGCTGAAAGCTCTCACGGAGCAGTACCAGTGCCCGTGGAAGCCACTCCGAAGTAGTGGAAGGAACAGGGGTGCGGCCGGGTGTGTGGACGACGACGGCGACCCGGCTGGCGGTAAGGTCTACGCCTTGGTCGTTCGCTTGGTCCAGCAGGGTTGAATGCCCCGTCACCAAGGGATCGAACGCAAGAATGCTGCGCACCAGGTCTTCCAGCTCACGCTCGCGTTGAAGGGTGGAGCGCAGCAGGGAAGCTTGATGGAGCAGGATTTCCGTCTGGCGTTCCACCATCAACCCAAAGCGGGTGACCTGGGCCGGGGAACCGGTGATACCCACAGTGCCCACGGCCTGGCCATTGAGCAGGATGGGTAGGGTGACGCCGGGTTTGACGCCCTCCAGCGCCCGGGCTTGGGCAGCCGAGTGGGTGGCCGACAGCCGTGTTCGGATCACCTCCAGGGACGCTTCATGGAAGCTGCCAACACGGCTCGTATCGCCACTGCCGATAACAGTGCCGTGGGCGTCGGTGATGAGGATGTTGAAGCCCACGATATGGCTGGTGTCACCAGCGATTTGCTGGGCAAGCGCCGGGGTCAGGGGTCCGGAGCCGGTACGGATGGTGGTCGCTGCCATGTCGGGATCGCCTTCGGTTTATTCGTACAACAAATCGGTCTGGAATCGCAGAGAACATGGATGAATAGTCCAATGACTTTCATCACACCCAAGCCTACGGTTGTTACTAAGCGGCGCAAAGCCGAAACAGCAGACGGCGTTCTGCATCAGCATTAAACCCATCGAAAGGCGACCACCATGTTACGTCGCATCCCCAAACCCCTTCGTACATCCGTCGTCGCAGTCCTTGGCGCCGTGACGTTGGCGCTGACAGCCTGTGGCGGCAACGGCGTCGCCAGTAATTCAGACGCCCTGGACACCATCGAACCGGGCAAGCTGAAAGTGGCCATTCAGCCCTATATGCCATACACGGCAATGAAGGACGGCCAGCTGGTTGGCCTTGACGCCGAGATCCTGCAGGCTGCAGCGAAGAAGCTGAACCTCACTATCGAACCCCAGGTCACCGATTTCAACGGCATGCTTGGAGGTGTACAAAGCCGCCGCGTTGACATCTCCATCGGGGGAATTGCCTGGACCAAAGAACGTGCGAAGGCCGGCCTGTTCACCGATCCTCCCTACTACTCCCCGCCGGCGATGGCCGTCCAGGGCGACAAGGACGTCAAAACCCTTGCAGACCTCCGCGGCAAGAACCTGGGCACCGTTACGGGCTACGTTTGGGTGAAGTCAATCAAGGCGGTTCCAGAGGCCAAGCTCAATGCCTACCCTGACGCCAATGGGCTGTTCGCCGACGTCGGCTCCGGACGGGTTGACGTAGGTTTCGTGGACCCCTTGCTCATTTCCTATACCCAGGCGCAGCGCCCTGATCTGGGCATGCAGACCAAGTACCTGACGCCGCCCACGGACGAAGAAGTGCAAAAATCTCCGGACCTGGCCTATTTCCAGCCGTACATGACCAGCTTCTACGTGCCAAGGGAGGCACCGAAGCTGGAGAAGGCCGTCTCCGGAGTGATTCGCGAAATGTACGCCAACGGGGAGCTTGCGAGCCTGATCACCAAATACGGTGGCGACCCGGACCAGTACCTGAAGCCGTCGCCGTCCATGACAGCGGATCGGCGGGCCGAGGACCGCCCGGCCGACTGGACGGCTCCTTCGAACTGAACCGCCCGGTACCCATTCCAAAGGACAGGAACAATCATGAACCCCGCACCCGGCCTGTTTCAGGTGCCATGGCAGGAATACGTGCCAGCACTTGCCGATGGTCTGCTGAGGTCCCTTGGCTACACCGCAGCCGGCTTCGCCGGCGCAGTGGTGATTGGACTCGGCGTCGCACTCCTGCGCATCAGTTCCCGTCGGCTGCTCCGGATTCCGGCTGCCGTCTACACGGAACTGTTCAAGAACATCCCTCTGCTGGCCATCATTTTCATTACCTACTTCGGCTTGGCTTCCATCGGTATCCGTCTGGATGCCTTCCAAGCGGGCACTCTTAGCCTGGTGATCTTCTACGGAGCATACCTTTCGGAGATTTTTCGGGCTGCCCTCCTCGGAGTCCACCCCGGACAGCGGGAAGCAGGCCAAGCCCTGGGCCTTGGGCCCACGGTGACCTTCACTGGCATCATCTTCCCGCAGGCACTCCGGCTCGCATTGCCCGGAACCGGCACCATGCTGGTGGACCTTTTGAAGTCCACCTCCCTGCTGGTGGTGATTTCGGCAGCGGAGCTCATGTCCCAGGCGCAGCTGATCGCCAGCGAAACGTTCCGCGCCCTTGAGGTCTACATCGTCATTTCCGCGATCTACTTTGTGGTCTGCTACCCGCTCTCGCAATTGGTCCTCAGGCTCGAACGCCGCGTGCAAGCAGGCGCCCCCTTGTCCCTCCGCCGGTACCGCAGATTGGCTCAGGCACGCGCCCTCTTGGCAGCAGCGGAAACCACGTCATACTCGGAGGTAAAGCCATGACGATCGGAAGAATTGAAACCAAAGGTCAAACGGTGAACAACGCCCGTCCGGTGGTCGAGATCAAATCCCTGGTGAAGTCGTTCTCGGGCCGCGTCGTGCTGGACAACGTGGACTTTACGGTCGAGCCAGGCAACATTGTCAGCATCATCGGCCGAAGCGGCGGTGGCAAGACCACCTTGATGCGATGCATCAACCTCCTTGAGCAACCCGATTCAGGCACCATAACGTTGCAGGGTGAGCCGGTGTTCGCAGGGAGGAAGACGGTCTGCAAGGATCTGGCCAAGCTGAGGCAGCGGGTTGGGATGGTCTTCCAACGCTTCTACCTTTTTCCCCACCTGACAGCCGTGGAGAATGTCATGTTGGCCCAAATGAAGGGGCTGAAGATCCCTGAGAAGAAAGCCCTCCACACTGCCCTGGAGTTGCTCGCCGAAGTGGGCCTGTCGCACCGGGCCCTGGCATTTCCGGAACAGATGTCCGGAGGCGAACAGCAGAGGGTTGCGATTGCCCGGGCATTGGCCCTGGGTCCCAGCCTCCTCCTGTTTGACGAGCCGACATCCGCGCTCGACCCCGAATCCACCCGGGACGTGCTGGCCGTCATGCGCCGCTTGGCCCAGTCCGGTATGACCATGGTCATCGTCACGCACGAGGTGCCCTTTGCCAGGGAGATCTCCGACCAAATCGTCTTCATAGATGGCGGCCACATCATCGAACAAGGTCCTCCGTCCGAGGTCATCGATAATCCGCGCGAAGAACGCACCAAGGCATTCCTCCGCTCCTACAACTCGGACAGCTAAGTTCCACTCCCGCACCGGCGGCGTCCATTTGGCCTGATACGCCTTGCCGCTTCACGCTCCTACGCGCCCAATTTCCTTGAAAGAGAACCATGACTTCACTTCATAGCCCCGGCCGGACGGTTGACGTCGACGGCATCACAACCCCGGATTCGCCCTATCCATCGGCCACACGGGCAGGGGATACCGTCTACGTATCGGGTCAGGTTTCGTTTGGCGACGGCGGATCCGTCGTAGGTGAAGGCGACATCGAGGCTCAGACCCGGTGTTCCCTGGAGAGGCTTGGCAAGGTCCTGTCCACCTACGGCGCCAGCCTTGGCGACGTGGTTTCCTGCACGGTCTATCTCCGGGACGCCGCGCTCGCCGAGGCATTCAACAGGACCTGGGTCTCTGTCTTCGCCGGACATCGACCGTCCAGGGCCACGGTTGTTGCCGAGTTGCTGGACCCGCGGCTCCTTGTGGAAGTGCAGGCAACAGCCTGTTTGCCGCAGGGCGGACCTGACCGGGCGGAGGCATGGAAATGAAACTCCTGGTGGTCGGCGCTGGCATCATTGGTGTCACAACGGCCTACGAGTTGGCTCGGCGCGGACACGACGTTGAAGTAGTGGACAGGGAGGCCGCTGAAACACTCGCCACCAGCGACGCGACGGCGGGCCTGATCGCGCCGGGGCACTCCTTCGCCTGGGCCTCGCCGTCCGCACCCAAGGAATTGCTGAAATCAATCTTCAGCGCAGATACCTCCATCCGGGTAAAGCCGCGCCTCGACGCTGAGCTTGTGTCGTGGGGGCTGAAGTTCCTGCGTGAATGCACCGGCCCACGGGCACATCGAAACACTCTGGCAAAGCTGCGCCTCGCCCAGCGGAGCCAACAGCTCTTCAACGCGATGATCGCAGGAAAGGGCATGGACTTCCGGCCTTCAACTGGCGGCGTCCTCTATCTCTATCGCGACGCGGATGCCTTGGAACGGGCGATGGCGCATGGCAGCATCATGCGGGAGAACGGCCAGGCACAGCGGATCGTGTCCCGGGAGGAGCTGCTCCAGCTCGAGCCAGCCCTGGCCAACAGCCACGTCAGGTTCATCGGAGCTGTCCATGATGAAACTGATGCAACGGGAAATCCCGCCATATTTGCCGCGGAGGTCCGAAAGTTGTGTGAGGAGTTGGGAGTGCGCTTCACGTTCGACACAGCCATAGTGGGGATCCGATCAGACAGTTCACCGGCCGGTGTTCCCCGGGTGGCAGCGCTCAGGAGCAGCCAAGGTGAGCTTGTCGCTGACCGGTTCATCCTTGCAGGTGGCCCGGAGAGCGCGCGCCTGGCCAGAACTGCCGGTGTCCGCCTCCCCGTTTATCCGGCGAAGGGCTACAGCCTCACCGCTCCCATCAATGAAGGAGCCCCCGCCCCCGGCTTGGGCGGCATTGACGAGAGGTCCTTGGTGGCATGGTCAAGGTTTGGGGATCATTTGAGGATGTCCGCTACGGCAGAGTTCGCCGGTTACTCGCAGCAGTACGCCCGGAAGGACTTTGCAAACATCCTCAAAGCAGGGAAGGAACTCTTCCCCGGGGTGCTGGACCTCAGCAGGGCTACCTACAAAGTGGGGCTAAGGCCCATGACTCCGGACGGACCGCCCATCATTGGCCGGGCAGGCGAAAGCAACCTCTACATCAACACCGGTCACGGGCACCTCGGGTGGACCATGGCCTGCGGGTCCGCAGAGATGCTGGCGGACCTGATCGACGGCAAACCTACGGTGCTCGCGGCCGAGCCTTACGCCGTTGGCCGCTAGGTCAGGTTATTTCCACCACGTATCAAAGATCGTGACCGGAACTGTTCTCTTGTGGCGCGTGCGGAGATACTTCTGTTCGATCAGTTCCGCGGCGTCCTGGGGGATGTCGCGGCCTTCGAGGTAGTCGTCGATCTGGTCGTAGGTGATGCCGAGCTCGTCTTCGTCGGTGCGGCCTGGCTTGTTATCCAGGAGATCGGCGGTGGGAACCTTTTCCCAGACCCTAGAAGGTGCGCCAAGTTCGGCCAGGAGGGTGCGGTTCTGGCGCTTGTTCAGGCCGAACAGCGGCAGGATGTCCGCGCCGCCGTCGCCGAACTTCGTGAAGAAGCCCGTCACTGACTCTGCGCCATGGTCAGTGCCGATCACCAGGTAGTTGTGTTCGCCGGCCAGTGCATATTGGGCGATCATGCGCGCGCGGGCTTTCGTATTGCCCTTATGGAAATCGGAGATCGGTGCCCCCGTGGTCTTTTCGAATTCGTCCTCGAAACCGTCCACGGCCTGGGAAATGTTGTAGGTCCACTCGGTCTTGGCCTTGATGAAATCGAGGGCCGCCTGCGCGTCGTCTTCGTCATGCTGGATGCCGTAGGGGAGTCGGACGGCCACGAAGTTCGCTTCAACGCCTTCGGCTTCGAGCTCCTCGACGGCCAATTGCGCCAAGCGGCCGGCAAGCGAGGAATCTATGCCGCCGGAGATGCCAAGAACGAATCCCTTGGTGTGTGTCGCCTTCAGGTAATCCTTCAGGAAATCAACGCGCTTGCGGACCTCCTCTGCAGGGTTGATCCGGGGCTGGACGCCCATTTCTTCAATGATCTTTTCCTGGAGTTCGCGCATGGTCCAACACTAGTCAGCCCGGTCACCCAGGCTCAACCATGTTGCGCCGCGATTCGGGCTAATCGGAAGGAACCGGACCCGTTGAGCCGCGGACTGTGAGATGGGTGGGCATGACCGAGCGATTCCGGTTCCCGCCACCGGCGAGCGGGTTCAACTGGGCCAGCAGCATGGACACGGCCACCCGGCCGGCCTGCTCGATCGGCGAGCTCATGGTGGTCAGGGGAGGGTTGCAGAAATCCGCGCCAAAGATATCGTCGCAACCCACGATGCTCATATCTTCAGGCACCCGGAGGCCGCGTTCGCGGAGTCGTTGCAGCATCCCGATGGCGATGAGGTCATTGAAGACGATGCACGCCGTGACTCCGCTGTGGACGGCAGCATCCGCAGCAGCAGCGCCGGATTGGGTTTTGGGTGCGAAGGGGCCAAGGCGGCGGACCTCAACTCCGCGTTCCTCCGCGGCTGCTGACAGTGCGGCCCAGCGCCGGGCACTGGACTGCGAAACGGCGGGACCGGAAACGTAGGCAACGGACGTGTGGCCCCATGAAATCAGGTGGTCCAGGGCCTGCGGCATGGCTGAGGGGGTGTCGATGATGACTGCGGGGACGCCATCGACGTCGCGGTTTACAGTGACCATGGGCATCAGGGCTGCGGCAGCGGCCAGTGCTTCATCGTTGAGGCGGGACGCTGCCACAATCACGCCGTCGGCGCTTTTGCGCAGCTGCTCCAGCGTGCTGGCCTCCACCTCGTCCGATTCTTCGGTATCCACGAGCAACTGCGTGTAGCCGGCGGCCTTGAGCTGCAACTGGGTTCCTCGGATGAGGTCGAAGTAGAACGGGTTGGTGATGTCCGGAACCAGGACTCCAACAGCTCCGGTCTTCCCTGAACTCAGGGCTTTCGCCTGCGAGTTTGGCGTGTAATTAAGCTCGACGGCGGCAGCTTGGATCCGCTCGCGGGTGCGGATATTGACGCGCTCCGGGTTGGCAAGGGCCCTCGAAACAGTGGATGCCGCGACGCCGCACAGCGCAGCGATGTCGTGGATGGTGGCAGGCCGGCCTGTTGCCATGGGTTGCGTCGCCACGGGTGTTCCTCTCTGAACGACAAGATCATCCGGCTGTGACCACTGCCACACCGTGAGTCAAATATGCCACATGATGGCAGCGCATGGCAATCGGTTGTCAAAAGTGTGCCAGGGTGGCTAAACTCGTGATGACAAGACACTCCTGTGAACTGCGTCACCGTGCTCCGGCCGGTGGCGTCGCAGGGCTACCTAGGAGAATTCGTGACCCACCCCCAAGCCGTGTGGAGCCTGTCCGGTTTCGGCGACGAAGTAGATCCAGATCCCGCTATCCAAGCAGCCGTGCTGCTGGCCCTCGGCGCGAGCCACCTTGAAGTCCGCAGTGCCTGGGGCGTCAACGTGTCCGAACTGGAGCCGGAAGCTGTCCAGCGACTGAAGGCGATCCTCGACGACAAGGGCCTCAAGGTCTCGGCTGTAGCCAGCCCCATCGGCAAGGTGGATGTCAGCCTGCCGGTGGAGCATGAGCTTGGACGCCTCCGCCGGATCATCTCGGTCGCGAAAGCCCTGGACACCAAGTACGTGCGCATCTTCTCCTTCTACCGGGGCGAGGCCCAGGGCCAGGAGGAGATTCGGGATGCCGTGATGGAGCGCATGAAGGCCTTGGCTTCCGAGGCAGCCGCCCATGATGTGGTTCTGCTTCACGAAAACGAAAAAGGTATCTACGGCGACACCCCTGAGCGTGTCCTGGACATCATGGAAACGGTGAACTCCCCGGCCCTGCGCGTCGCATGGGACAACGCCAACTTCGTCCAGGTGGGCGTCAAGCCGTACACCGAGGGCTACGCCTTGCTGCGCCCATACCTGGAGTACTTGCAGGTGAAGGATGCGATCGCCACTACTGGCGAGGTTGTTCCTTCCGGCGAAGGCGACGGCGAGCTGGATGCCACCATCGCTGCATTGGCCGCCGACGGGTACAAAGGCTTCGCGTCGCTGGAGCCGCACCTTGCCAGCGCCCACGAACTGGGCGGCTACTCCGGCCCTGTGGCTTTCGGCGTCGCAGCCAGGGCGTTCGCCGGCCTGGCCGCCAAGAACAACGTCACCCTCGCCTGAGACCGGCAAGCAGGATCAGCACTCAGCTCCACCAGCATCCAGCTCCACCAGCACTCAACGCATCAGCATCACCATCCGGCAGCATCATCCTTCGAAGGAGCAGGACATGCCAACAGCGGCAGTCATCGGTTGCGGCGACATTTCAACCGTTCATTTTGAGGCACTATCTGCGGTGGGGGGCGCGGAGTTGGTGGCAGTTTGCGATACCAATCCGGAAAGGTTGGAGGCGGCGGCAGCCGCCCACGGCGTCCCCGGCTATGCGGACTACCTGGACATGCTCCAGAAGGTGCGTCCCGACGTCGTGCATGTTTGTACGCCACACCACCTTCATGCCTCCGTGGCCGCCGACTGCCTTGAACGCGGCGTCCATGTGATCGTCGAGAAGCCCCTGGCCCACACGTTGGAAGAGGGGCAGCGCCTGATTGAGGTGGCGGAGCGGAGCGCGGCGAAGATCGGCGTCTGCTTCCAGAACCGGTACAACGCGACCTCGCAAGCCATGCGTGAACTGCTCGACGGCGGCACCTTGGGTCAGGTGATCGGCGCCTCGGCAACCGTCATGTGGCACCGGGACGGCAGCTATTACGAAAGCCGTCCATGGCGTGGAACCTGGGCGGAGGGTGGAGGTGGCCTGATGATGAACCAGGCCATCCACACGGTGGACCTGCTGCAGTGGCTGGTGGGTGATGTTGCCAAAGTGGAGGGCCACGCGTCCACCCGTTCGTTGGGCGGCGTGATCGAGGTGGAAGACACTGCGGAGTTTGTTGCCGAGCATGTCAACGGCGCCCGCAGCGTTTTCTACGCAACCCTGGCCAATGCCGTCAATGCCCCGGTGACGCTGGACATTGTCACCGAGGAGGCAACTCTGAACCTGCGGGGCGATCTTACGGTGACTTATGTCGATGGGACCGTCGACGTCGTCCAGGAGCGGGTGGCGGAAACCGGGGGAAGGTCCTACTGGGGTGTTTCCCATCAGTTGTTGATCGCGGACTTCTACTCCACGTTGGCCCACCCCGGACCTTTCTGGATCAACCCTGCCGAGGCGGGCAAGTCCCTGGGGATCATCAAGGACATTTACGCGCAAAGCTACCCGGACATGCTCGAGCGGGTGCGCTGAACCATCCGCGCAACCGTTGGGCGAAGGGCCGGAAACCCCAGGGATTCCGGCTGTTTTCGCGTGACGTTCAGTCTCTCCAGGCGTCTTGCCCCGACGCTTGGCAACAATTTAAGAAACTTTTGACAATCGGTTGCCAAAATCAAACAAAGTCCGTACTGTAAATCTCACAACCAGAAAAGTGTGGCGCAGGCCACACGCCCCAAGCTCTGACTCGCATCAGGCAAAGACTCAGTAGGAGCCGACAATGAAGTTAGGTCCCAAGGCGGCAGCAGCCGCCATCGTCCTCAGCGCCTCCCTTGCGCTTACCGCATGTGGCGGCGGGGGTGCCGGCGCTGGAAGTGGTTCGACTGCCGGCAGCAAGACCGTCACGGCCCTGACGTTGGGCACCCTGAGGGACCTCACCTCCTGGGATCCGGCACAGGCCCACGTTGGCCACGCGCTCCAGCCCTACCAGGCAGCCTACGATTCACTGATCCTCCGCGAACCGGACGGCAAGCTGAGCCCCATGCTGGCAACCGCCTGGAAGTACAACGACACCAACACCAAGCTCACCGTCGACCTCCGCACGGACGTCACCTTCAGTGACGGTGCCAAATTCGACGCCACGGCAGCCAAAGCCAATATGGACCACTTCAAGAAGGCCAACGGCCCGCAGATGGGTCAGCTTGCCTCGGTGTCCGATGTTGCCGTGGTGGATGCTGACACCATTGACATCAACCTCAGCTCACCGGAACCGGCCCTTGAGTACTTCCTCAGCCAGGCAGCCGGCCTGATGGGAAGCCCCGCCGCGCTGGGAACCGATGCCATCAAGACCGTTCCGGTAGGGTCCGGCCCGTACGTGATGGACAAGGCCGCTTCCGTGAAGGACTCCCAGTCCGTGTTCACCGCCCGCGAAGGGTATTGGAACAAGGATCTCCAGAAGTTCAAGAAGCTGACGCTGAAGATCCTCCTGGACCCCACCGCCCGCACCAACGCTCTGGTGTCCGGCCAGATTGACGCCACGCTGCTGGACCCCAAGAACGGCAAGCAGGCCGAGGGTGCCAAGATGAAGCTCGAAACCAACCAGGTTGACTGGTCAGGCCTGCTCCTGCTGGACCGTGACGGCACCAAGAACCCGGCCCTGGCCAACCTCAAGGTCCGCCAGGCCATCAACCACGCCTTTGACCGGAAGACCATCCTGGACCAGGTCATGCTGGGCCAGGGCACTCCCACCACGCAGCCATTCGGCAAGGACAGCGGTGCCTGGTCTGAGGAGCTGGAGAATTACTACAGCTACGATCCCGAGAAAGCCAAGCAGCTCCTGAAGGAGTCCGGCTTCGAGGGCAAGGTCAGCTTTGAAGTTCCCACCCTTCCCGGCGCGGAAACCTTGATCTCCGTCCTCAAGCAGCAGCTCGCAGATGTGGGAATCACGCTGAACCCCGGCGCAGCCATCACCAACACCTTCACCTCGGATGTTGCCGCCCAGAAGTACCCGGCTCTCTTCTTCAACCTCTTCCAGGGGCAGCCGACGGTGGCAATCGACCAGATCGTCTCCACCAAAGCCCTGTACAACCCGTTCAAGACCACCACCCCTGAGCTTGAGGCCAAGATCGCGGCCGTGCGCACCGGTGGTACGGATGCCGGCAAGCTGGCCCAGGACGTCAACAAGTACGTGGTGGAACAGGCTTGGTTCGCCCCGCTGTTCCGCGTGAACCAGATGTACTACCACAACGACAAAGTGAACGTCACGCCGCAGGTCCAGCAGGCCGTTCCTTCCATCTACAACTACTCGCCCGCCAAGTAGGACCCCATGATCAAGTTCATTGCGAAAAGACTGGGCAGCGGTCTGGTGGTGTTGTTCGTCGTCTCGGTCCTCACCTTCACCCTGCTGTACACCTCCAGCGGAAGTATTGCCCAGAACATCCTGGGGGATCAGGCAACACCTGAACAGGTGGCCCTGAAGGAACAGGAACTGGGGCTCGACCAGCCTCTCTTTGTCCGTTACTTCGCCTGGTTGGGAGATGCCCTGACCGGCAACCTTGGAGCCTCTTGGTTCACGTCGGAGCCGGTGGCCAACTCGCTTGCCACCCGCATCCCGGTGACCATGACCATGGTCTTCACCGCAATGATCCTGATCGCCATCTGCGCAGCACTGATCGGTGTTGCCGCAGCCGTCAAGCGCGGCTGGGTGGACAGGGTGGTCCAGATTGGCGCGATCGTGGGGGACTCCATCCCCGGCTACGTGATCGGCGTGTTCCTGGTAACCATCCTGGCCATCCAGCTCGGCTTGTTCCCCGCCACCAGCACCATCTCCCCGGAGGTGGGACCGGAGGCCTGGGTCTACTCCATGACCCTCCCGGTCATTGCCCTGTTGATCAACGGCGTGACCGGCGGCGCGCAGCAGATCCGGTCCGCCGTGATCAAGCAGCTCGAGCGCGATTATGTCAGGACGCTGCGCAGCCGCGGCATCGGAGAGCGTGAAATCCTCTTCAAGCATGTGCTACGCAGTGCCGCACCGGCAGGCCTCACCGTCTTGAGCCTGCAATTGATCGGCATGCTGGGTGGTGTGGTGATCATCGAGCAGATCTTCGCCCTTCCGGGCATGGGTCCGCTGGCCGTCGCCGCCACAACCCAAACCGATCTTCCCGTCGTCATGGGAGTGGTGATGTACACCGTGGTAGTGGTCATCGTCGTGAACCTCCTGGTGGACATCCTCAATGGTTGGCTCAACCCGAAAGTACGTGTCTCATGAGCGACTCCGTAGATTCAGCAGCAGTATCCGCAGACTCCATGGGCGTCGCGGCCAAGGCAGGCCAGAGCGGCACGGTGGTCCGTTCCACCGTCCTGCGCCGCCTCCTGAAAAACCCCATGGGCATCGCCTCGCTGGTGATCCTGCTGACCATCGCTGCGCTGGCCATCCTCGCCCCGGTGATAGCGCCTTTCGAAGAGAACTTCGCCAACATCTCCAAGACCTTGGCAGCCCCGGACTCAGTCAACATCCTGGGCACTGACAGTGCAGGACGCGATACGTGGAGCCGGCTGCTCTTCGGCGCCCAGCTGACCTTGTTGTCCGCGTTGCTGTGTGCCGGCGTGGCCATTGCCATCGGACTCCCGGCGGGCCTGATCGCCGGCTACTACGCGGGCAAATTCGAGGCCGTCTCCAACTGGGTGGTCAGCATCCTCATGAGCCTGCCCGGCCTGATCGTCCTCCTCACCATCCGCGCAGCGTTCGGCCCGTCGGTATGGATCTCCATGATCGCCTTCGGTGTCCTGATCAGCCCGGCCTACTTCCGGCTTACCCGCACCGCCGTGCAGTCGGTCCGGAACGAGCTCTACGTGGACGCCGCCCGGGTCTCCGGCTTGTCTGACCTGAGCATCATCGCCCGCCACATCTTCTCCGTAGTCCGCGCACCGATCATCATCCAGACCGCGGCCATCGCCGGTGTTGCCATCGCCATCCAGTCCGGACTCGAATTCCTGGGCCTGGGCGATCCCACCAAGGCAACGTGGGGCGTCATGCTCTCCGAAGGCTTCAAGAACGTCTACCTCACGCCCACCCTGCTGCTCTGGCCGGCACTGGCCATGGCACTCACCATCGGCGGACTGGTCCTGCTGGGCAACGCCATCCGTGACGCCCTGGAAGACGGCGAAAAGATCAAGCACCGTAAGAAGCGTGCGGTTGCAACAGCAGAAAGCACGACGACGGACCCCGCCAAGGCGCGGCAGTCACGGAAGTCCGTGGCCGCCGTCGACGTCGGAACCGAACACCACCTGGTCAAGGTGACCAATCTCGGCGTCGGCTATCCGCAGGCTGATGGCTCGGTCAAAAAGGTAGTGGACGACGTCTCGTTCCACGTGGACCGTGGAGAGATCCTGGGCATAGTTGGCGAGTCGGGTTCGGGCAAGTCCCAGACCGCGTTCTCCATCCTGGGCTTGCTGCCGGACAACGCCCGCATTGTGGGTGGTTCCATCCAGTTCGACGGCAACTACACAGTGGCTCCCGGCGATGACCGCGTCAACCAGGAACGGCTGTCCAAGCTGCGCGGCAAGCGGATCTCCTACATTCCGCAGGAACCCATGAGCAACCTGGACCCGGCCTTCACCATCGGCTACCAGTTGGTGACACCCATGGTCAGGGTCCTCGGAATCTCCAAGGCAGAAGCCCGCCAGCGTGCACTCAAGCTGCTCGCCGACGTCGGCATTGCCAACCCGGAGCGAACCTTCAGCGCTTACCCGCACGAGGTTTCCGGTGGCATGGCACAGCGTGTACTCATTGCCGGGGCCATCAGCTGTGAACCGGACCTGGTGATCGCTGACGAACCCACCACGGCGCTGGATGTCACGGTCCAGGCGGATGTGCTGGACCTGCTCCGCGAACTGCAGCAGCGCCTGAACATCGGCGTGATCCTGGTGACCCACAACTTCGGAGTGGTTGCCGATCTGTGCGACCGCGTGGCCGTGATGCAGAACGGGCGGCTGGTGGAAGAAGGCACCGTCCGGGAGATCCTCCGAAACCCGAAAGAGCCGTACACACAGACCCTGCTGGGGTCCATGCTCGAAGGAAAGACCCCCATGACCATGCTTGTATCGAAGCCTGGATCAGCAGCACAGTCCGGATCAGCACAGAAGGAGCCGGTGGCATGAGCACTTCCCTAAGCCAGCAGCCGGACTCATCGGATAAGTCCCCGCTATTGAGCGTGGAAAACCTGGTGGTGGAATACCCCAGCAAGCGGTTCCGGGCCAAGCCTTTCCGGGCCCTGACGGACATCAACATCACCATCGGCCAGGGGGAGACCCTGGGCTTGGTGGGGGAGTCCGGCTCAGGCAAGACCACCCTTGGCCGCGCCGTCCTGGGCCTCGCGCCGGTCACCTCCGGAAAAGTGATCTTCGAAGGCAACGACATCAGCAACGCGTCCCGCAAGGAACGCCGTACGCTGAGCCGCGACCTCCAAGTGGTGTTCCAGGACCCTTACACTTCACTGAACCCGGCGCTGGAAATCGGCGACATCCTGGCCGAACCACTGGGCGTGCAAGGCATGGAGCCCGCAGCGGCCAAGAAGCGCGTCAAGGAATTGCTGGACCAGGTGGGGCTGCCAACTGACGCCATTCACCGCCTTCCCCGCGAGTTCAGCGGTGGCCAGCGCCAGCGCGTTGCGATTGCCCGGGCTTTGGCGCTCTCACCCAAACTCATCGTTTGCGACGAACCCGTCAGTGCATTGGACCTGTCCACCCAGGCCCGCGTGCTGGATCTCTTCCTGCAGATCCAGCAGGACACCGGCGTTTCGTACCTGTTCGTGTCCCACGACCTCGACGTGGTCCGGCACATCAGCCACCGCGTCGCAGTCATGTACCACGGTGAAATCGTGGAGCAAGGCCCCGCCGAGGTGGTCACCCGCGATCCCGAACATCCCTACACGCAACGGCTTTTGCTCGCCTCGCCAGTGCCCGATCCGGACCGCCAGGAACAACGCCGCGCAGACCGGCACCGCTTGCTCGCGAACCAACACAGCCAAACAGAACAGCAAGGTGCCGTGGCCTGAACGGCCCTGCACCCATCAAACATCCCAGGGTCCGGAAGGGCCCGGAAACCCCGGAGGAAAAAGTGGCCACAATAGGCGTCCAAGCCATGATGCTGAAGGACAGTTTTGCAGACGTCGGAGCGTTCGAAACGATCCGCAAGGTCAGCGCGATCGGCTATAACGCCGTCGAGATTTCCCAAATCCCCATGACTCCGGAGAACGTGGGTGAACTGGACCGCTCCCGTACGGAGCTGGGCATGGACATCGCAGCGCTCTCGGTCAATATCGAAGGCCGCAAGGGCATGCCCGTGGAATCACTGGCGGACAACTTCGACAAGATCGTGGACGACGCCAAGCGCCTGGACTCGTCCTTGCTGCGCATCGGCATGCTTCCGTTCGGGGCCATGAGGTCCTTGGACTCGGTGGTTGAATTCGCCAAGCAAGCCAACGGCTACGCTGAACGCCTCCAGGAGCACGGCATCAGCCTCTATTACCACAACCATCACATTGAGTTCGCGAAGTTTGACGGCAAGTACATGCTGGACATCATCGCCGAGAACTCCCCGGCCATGGGCATGGAAATTGACGTCCACTGGGTCCAGCGCGGTGGCTTGGACCCAGTACGCACCCTCGAAAAATACGCGGGCAAGACTGCCATGGTTCACCTCAAGGACTACAGGATTGGTCAACTGCCGGAATCGTCCTTCGGGCTCCTGGAGAAGGGCGATTTCCCCGGCTTCATGGCCGAGTTCCGCAACGTGGTGCAGTTCGCCGAAGTGGGAGAGGGCAACCTGGACTTCCCGTCCATCGTTCCCGCCGCCGTGGCCGCGGGGGCCAGGTACCTCCTGGTGGAGCAGGACGAGCTCTATGGGCGGACCGTGTGGGATGCGCTCCAGACCTCATACGACAACCTGGTGGCCATGGGCCACGCCGACCTTTTCCAGAATTCAACAAGTTTCAGTTCTTAGACACGGGAGATTGCAGTCATGAGCAAGAAAGTACGCCTCGGCATCATCGGCTTGGGCCAACAGGGCGGCGCTTACGCCAAGTTCATCGCCGACGGCCTCGTGTCGAACATGGAGATCGCCGCCATCTGCGACATCGATCCCGCCAAGAAGGAGCTGGCCGCTACCCAGTACCCGGATGTCCCGTTCTTCGACGACTACATCACGATGCTGGAGAGCGGTTCCGTGGACGCGATCGTCACCTGCGTGCCGCATTTCCTGCACCCGGAGATGGGCATCGAGACACTCAAGCGCAATATCCACGCGCTCGTGGAGAAGCCCGCCGGCGTTTACACCAAGCAGGTCAAGGAGCTCAACGAGTTCGCGGCCTCCAAACCGGAGCTCTCCTTCGGCATCATGTTCAACCAGCGCAACAACCCGCTGTACAAGAAGCTCAAGGAAATCGTCGATAACGGCGAGATTGGCAGCATCCGGCGCACCAACTGGATCATCACCAACTGGTGGCGTCCCCAGGGCTACTACAACTCCAGCGAATGGCGCGCCACCTGGGGCGGCGAAGGCGGCGGCGTCCTGGTCAACCAGGCGCCGCACCAGCTGGACCTCTGGCAGTGGATCTGCGGCGTCCCCAAGTCCGTGTACTCGAAAGTGGCGTTCGGCTTCCGCCGCGATATCGCCGTCGAGGACGAGGTCACCGCGGTAGTGGATTATGGCAACGGCGCCACTGGCGTTTTCGTCACGGCCACCCATGACATTGTGGGAACGGACCGGTTCGAAATCCTGGGCGACAAAGGCAAGATCGTGGTGGAGGGCAGCAAGGTTGCCACCGTGACCCGCTTGGTCAAGCCGGAACGGGAAATCAGCGATGCGATGGGCATGGACGACGTCCGTAAGCTCTTCATGGGCCAGCTGAACCGCGACGAGTTGTACACCAGCGAGGTCATTGAGTTCGAGTCAGTGTGGGGCGGCCAGCACGCAGGTGTCCTGGAGAACTTCGCTGCCAACATCCTGGACGGAACGCCGCTGCTGGCTCCGGGGTCCGATGGCATCAACGGTGTCCGCCTGGCCAACGCCATCCACCTCTCGGCCTGGACCGGCAAGGAAGTATCACTGGACTTTGATGAGGACGAGTTCCTGCATGAGCTCAATAAGCGCATCGCGGAAGAGGGCAAGTTCCCCGAGCGTTCCTAACAAACGCGAAACGGGCCGGTTGCTGATTTATTTGGCAACCGGCCTTTTTTGTTGCCAAGCGGTCTACGATGGAGCGGTGACTGACGTGACGAGCATTGGAACAGCAACCACGCCCACCAAACGAGGCCGGGGGGAGAAGTCCTCTGCCACGATCTACGACATCGCGAAGCTGGCGGGCGTGAATCCCTCCACTGTGTCCCGCGCCCTGAGTAAGCCTGGCCGCGTTAGCGCCAAGACGCAGAAGATTATTGAGGATGCGGCAGCGGAGCTGAATTATCAGGTCAACCCCTTCGCGCGGGCCTTGCCCACCGGCCGCACCCAGACCATCGGCTTGATCGTCGCGGACATCACCAACCCCACGTTCTTCGACATCATCCGCGGCGCTGAAACCACCGGCTCAGCCCGCGATTACACGTTGGTTCTGGCTGAGTCTGCCGAGTCGCCGGAGACTGAGGTAACCGCCGCCCGGCGCCTCCTCAGCACGGTGGACGGCCTTATTTTGGCCAGCCCGCGCATGGATGACGACCACATCCGCGCCTTGGCCGCGGACAAACCCGTGGCCGTCATCAACCGCGAGATCCAAGGTGTGCCCTGCGTTGTTCCCGACGTCAACAAGGGCATCAGCGAAGCCGTGCGCAGTTTGGCCGCCAATGGCCACGAAAAGCTGGCGTACGTCGCCGGCCCCAAGCAGTCCTGGATGACGGCCCGCCGTTGGGAAGGCGTCAAAGCCGCCGCCGAATGGTCCAAGCTGAGCGCGGTGCGCCTCGAGTCGTCAAAACCAACGGTCGACGGCGGCCGGCAGGTTGCGCGCGACGTCCTGGAGAGCGGTGCCACGGCGGTCATCACCTACAACGACCTCCTGGCCATTGGCTTGATGCAGGAATTGCAGGCCGGGGGCATGCGCGTTCCGGACCAGATCAGCATTGTTGGCTTTGACGACATTTTTGGCGCCGATTTCACTACTCCCGCCCTGACCACGGTCCGCTCGCCGTTGGGAGAGTGCGGTACCCGCGCCGTGACCATCCTGCTGGACATGCTCCAAGGCCAGGACGCCCCGGGCGAAGCTGTCCGGGTGGAAACGGAGCTCGTGGTGCGCGGCTCCAGTGGACGGCTGTTGGTCCAGCCCACCTGAGGAACGCCAATGGCCGTGCTGGGCGGCCGCCCAGCAACTAGTTGGCAATTTTTGGCAACCGGTTGACAAAGGTTGGACCGGACCGCCAAGATTGACCTATGTCACAGTCCATCGCAGCACACCCTGACAGGCTCCTGCCCGCAGATCCCGGGACGCGCAGCATCGCGCGGTCCTTGCTGGAGCGCGTCCAGGACCTGCCCATCATTTCCCCGCACGGCCACGTTGACGCCGCAGTCATCGAGCAGAACACGCCGTTCCCCGATCCTGCTGCGCTCCTGGTCAGCCCGGATCACTACGTCACCCGCCTGATCCACGCCAACGGAGTTCCGATGGACCAGCTGCTGGCAGGCACCGCGTCCGCCCCGGAGTCCAGGGAGATCTGGCGGACCTTTGTCCAGGCCTGGCCGCTCTTCGAAGGCACTGCCTCCGGATATTGGCTGCGCACCCAGTTCAACGATGTGTTCAAACTCGGTGCGGACCTCAGTGAGCTGTCCGCAGATGCAAGTTACGACGCTATTGCTGCCAAGTTGGTGGAACCCGACTTCCGCCCGCGGCAGCTCTTCAAGGACTTCAATATCGAGGTCCTCGCCACCACGGATGATCCGCTGGACAGTTTGGCCAGCCACAAGGCACTCACCGAAGATCCGAGCTTCAATGGCCGCGTCGTGCCCACGTTCCGCCCGGACGCCTACCTGAATGTGGCCCACCACAGCTGGAGTGCCAACGTCGATCGCCTCATCGAGACCGCGGCTGATGGCGCCACCGGCTACGCCGGCTACATCGCCGCCCTGGAAAACCGGCGTCGTTATTTCGTAGAGCATGGCGCGGTATCGGCGGACCATGGCGTCCGCACCCCGGCCACCCTCAAGCTTGATGCCGCGGAAGCAGAAACGCTCTTTGAACGTGCCCGTGCCGGGAGCGCAACTGCGGAAGACCGCGACGCCTTCGAGGCCCACATGATGTACCAAATGGCCCGGATGTCCGTGGAGGACGGCCTGGTCATGACCATCCACCCGGGTTCGTACCGGAACCACCACGGCCCTACGTTCGAGTCCTTTGGTGCCGATACCGGTCACGACATTCCGTTCGCCGTGAACTACACCGAGGCCATCCGTCCGTTGCTGCAGGATTTTGGTACGGCCAAGGACTTCCACGTGGTGCTCTTCACGCTCGACGAAACCGTCTTTTCCCGCGAACTGGCACCGCTGGCAGGTTTCTATCCGTCCGTGTACATCGGTGCCCCGTGGTGGTTCCTCGATGCGCCGGACGCCATGCTGCGCTTCCGCTCCGCCGTCACCGAAACGGCTGGCTTCTCGCGGTCCTCCGGCTTCATCGATGACACCCGGGCCTTCTGCTCCATCCCGGCACGGCACGACGCCTCCCGCAGGATCGAAGCCGCCTTCCTCGCGCGCCTCGTGGCCGAGCACCGCGTCACTGAAGACCGCGCGCACGAGCTGATTCTCGACGTCGTCGATTCCTCCCCGCGCAGGGTGTTCAAGCTGTGAACGCCGCGCTTCCGCGTCTCAACCGCGAGACCCGCCCCGCCGGCAAGGCGCCGGTCCGGATTGTCCACCTGGGCCTCGGTGCCTTCCACCGTTCGCACCAGGCCTGGTACACGCAGCACGCCGCTGACGCGGGGGAGTGGGGAATCGCCTCCTTCACCGGCCGCCGACCGGACGCCGCTGATGTCCTCGCCGGACAGGACGGTTTGTTTACCGTGGTGGAGCGATCCGACGCCGGTGACTCCTTTGAGGTAGTGGGCAGCATCGTCGAAGCCGTGGATGGCGCCAACGTTGGCCGGCTGGTTGAACTGGTCGCCGCGCCGCAGACCGCCGTGGTCACCCTGACCATCACGGAGGCAGCGTACGGCCTCGGTGCCGGCGACGCCCCGCTGCTGCTTTCCGGCCAAGAGCCCGCGACGCCGTTGGGCCGCTTGGTCCTGGGCCTCGCCGCGCGTAAGGATGCCGATGCCGGCCCCCTGGCCGTCGTTTCGTGCGACAACCTTTCGGACAACGGAAACGTCACCCGGGATGGCGTGCTGGGTATCGCCGGAGAATTCGACGGCGGCCTGGCCGTCTGGATCGAGGCGAACGTGAGCTTCGTGAGCACGTCAGTTGACCGGATTACACCCCGAACAACTGCGGATGACGTTGCCCTGGTGAGTGAAAAGTGCGGCTACCGGGACGACGCTCCGGTGGTCACTGAACCTTTCCGCAACTGGGTACTGAGCGGAGACTTCCCTGCAGGCCGTCCGCGGTGGGAGGACGCCGGGGCTGTCTTTGTGGATGACATCGAGCCCTATGAAAACCGCAAGCTCTGGCTTCTCAATGGTGCGCACTCCATCCTGGCCTACGCCGGGCAACTGCGTGGGCACTCGACGGTGGCCGAAGCACTTGCCGATCCCGTATGCCTGCGGGCTGTCGAAGATTTCTGGGACGAAGCGTCCAGGCACCTTGCCAATGACGACCTGGGCATTCCCGAGTACAGGGAGGCGCTTCTGCAGCGCTTTGGCAACTCCCGGATTGCACACCACTTGGCCCAGATCGCTGTGGATGCCAGCACCAAACTGCGCATGCGGGCCGTCCCTGTACTCCGCGCCGAACGCGCAGCAGGGCGAACCGGTGAAGCTGCGGCCCGGATGATCGCAGTGTGGGCCGCGTACGTGGAAACGAACGCCGGCCTGCAGGATCCCCGTGCGTCGGAGGTGGAGCATGCCAACCAGCTTTCCGGCCTTGACCGCATTGCTGCGCTGGTGTCGTTACTGGATGCCGGGCTTGCAGGGGAGCCCGCCGTCGTGGAACTGGTCCATCGGCTTGGCCAAGCATTCGCAACACAGGCGAAACCGGTTGCCATCAGTGGTAATCCAACCTAACCCTTCAACCCAGCCACATCCCGAAAGGAAAAGCTGTGAAAATCATTGCCGCTGAAGTCTTTGTGACCAGCCCGTCCCGGAACTTCGTCACCTTGCGCATCACCACGGAGGACGGTGTGACGGGCATCGGTGACGCGACCCTCAACGGCCGTGAACTCGCCGTGGCCGCGTACCTCAAGGAGCATGTTGCGCAGTTGCTGATCGGGAAGGATCCGCACCGGATCGAGGACACGTGGCAGTTCCTGTACCGCAGCTCCTACTGGCGCCGCGGGCCCGTCACCATGGCGGCCATCGCCGCCGTCGACATGGCACTGTGGGACATCAAAGGCAAGGTTGCCGGCCTGCCGGTGTACCAGCTGCTGGGAGGGGCTTCCCGCAACGGTCTGCGCGCTTACGGCCACGCATCCGGGGCTGACATTCCGTCGCTGTTCGACTCCGTTCGCGAACACTTGGAGCTGGGCTACAAGTCCATCCGCATCCAGACTGCCGTTCCCGGCATCAAGGCCGTCTATGGTGTTGCCGCCCAGGCCCAGGCCTCGGGCGAACGCTACGACTACGAGCCCGCCGGCCGCGGCAACTTCCCGTTGGAAGAAGACTGGGACACCCGCGCCTACCTGCGCCACTTGCCCACCGTTTTCGAGGCGGTGCGCAACGAGTTCGGCCCGGAAATCCCGCTGCTGCATGATGGCCACCACCGCATGACGCCCATCCAGGCCGCCAAGCTCGGCAAGGCCCTGGAACCGTACGACCTCTTTTGGTTGGAGGACTGCACCCCCGCCGAGAACCAGGAAGGGCTGCGCCTGGTCCGCCAGCACACCACCACCCCGCTGGCCATCGGCGAAATTTTCAACACCGTGTATGACTTCCAGACCCTCATCAAGGAACAGCTGATCGACTATGTCCGCGCAGCCTCCACCCACTTCGGCGGCATCTCACCGCTGAAGAAGGTCATGGACTTCGCCGCGCAGTACCAGATCAAGTCCGGCTTCCACGGCCCCACGGACATCTCCCCGGTGGGCTTCGCCGCCCAGCTGCACGTAGGCCTGGCCATCCACAACTACGGCATCCAGGAATACATGCAGCACTCTGACAAGACCAACGAGGTCTTCCAGCAGTCCATGACCTTCAAGGACGGCTACCTGCACCCGGGCGACAACCCCGGTATCGGCGTCGAATTCAATGAAGAAGCAGCCGCTGCGTTCCCGTACCAGCAGGCCTACCTGCCGTACAACCGCCTCGTGGACGGCACTGTTCATGACTGGTAAACCTGCCGGCTCTGAAGATGGGCACCGCCACCACATCGTAGTGATGGGCGTGGCCGGCTGCGGCAAGAGCACCGTGGGCGCCGCGCTCGCGGACCGTATTGGCGCTGAATTCCTCGACGGCGATTCGCTGCACCCTCAGGCGAACATCGACAAGATGGCCTCGGGTACTCCGCTGAACGACGACGACCGCGCACCATGGCTGGCCGAGATCGGCAGGCGGTTTCCGGCGTCGAACTCTGCTCTTGTCATCGCGTGCAGCGCGCTCAAGCGCTCCTACCGGAACATCATCCGCAGTGCCGATCCATCCGTGGTGTTCGTGCACCTGCACGGCACCCGTGAGTTGCTGAATGCCCGTATGACTGCCCGTCCCGGGCACTTCATGCCGGCCTCGCTCCTGGACTCGCAACTGGCTGCGTTGGAAGCGCTCGACGACGACGAGGCCGGGATCGTCGTGGACATCGCATCGCCCGTGGAGGACATCGTGAATGACGTACATGCCGCGCTGACAGGCCGGTCCGCAGCGTACGCCGGGCCGCACTTGGTGGATTTGGCGGCGGCTCCCTACAACCTGGGTGACGCCGCGGTGGAGTGGGTGGAGAACACCATTGGCTCCATGACGCTGGAAGAGAAGATCGGCCAGCTGTTCATCAATCACAACAACGATTACTCCCCGGCATATCTTGACGGCGTGCTGGAGAACTTCCACGTGGGCGGTATGCGGTACCGGCCAGGGCCCTCGTCCGCCGTGCAGGAACACATCCGTTACGCCCAGTCCAAAACCCGGATTCCGCTGTTGATCGCGTCCAATCCGGAGATGGGCGGCGCCGGCAGTTGCGACGACGGCACGTTCGTTTCCACGCACTTGCAGGCGGGCTCGCATCCGGACAAGGCCATTGCGCGGCAGATGGGCCAGGTGGCCGGCGTCGAGACTGCCGCGCTGGGCTGCAACTGGGCCTTCGCGCCGATCGTGGACATTCACTACAACTGGCGCAACACGGTCATTTCCACGCGGGCTTTCGGCAACACCCCGGAGATTGTGGTGGAGCGGGCCAAGGAATACTTCGACGGCATCAGCGAATCACCCACCGTCTGCGCCATGAAGCACTTCCCGGGGGACGGCATTGACGAACGTGATCAACACGTAGTCACGTCCTACAACACCCTTGGCTATGACGACTGGAACGCCAGCTACGGTCACGTGTACCGCGAAATGATCGGGCACGGTGTGCAGTCCATCATGGTGGGCCACATCGGCGCTCCCGAGCTGTCCCGGCATTTCCGGCCAGGCTTGTCGGACGCTGAAATTCTCCCGGCCACGCTGGCGCCTGAGTTGTTGCAGGACCTGCTTCGTGGCGAACTGGGCTTCAATGGGCTGGTCCTCACGGATGCGTCCCTCATGGTGGGGCTGACACAGGCCATGAAGCGGCGCGACCTTGTACCTGCGACCATCGCGGCCGGCTGCGACATGTTCCTGTTCTTCCGGAACCCGGAGGAGGACTTTGGGTACATGCTGGATGGCTACAAGTCCGGGGTCATCAGCGAGGGGCGTTTGCAGGATGCCCTGCGGCGGATCCTGGGCCTGAAGGCGAGCCTCGGCTTGCACCTCGCGTCGCGGGAATCCTTGGTTCCGTCGGCCGAAGCCTTGGCCGCCATCGGCAGTGAGGCCCACCGTGCCATTGCTGCGGACGTTGCTGACAAGACCGTCACGCTGGTGAAGGACACCGCCCGCAACCTGCCCATCACCCCTCGGACGCATCCGCGGATCCGCCTCTACGGCATCTCCGGTGGCGCCGACTTCACCCGCGCCGATCCCCTGGCCTACCTGGACACCGTCCGGGAAGAGCTGGAAGCCGCAGGATTTGAGGTCAGCGTCTTCAGGACCGCTGAACAGCGCGAGGCTGCGGGGGAGGCCGGCATGAACTTCATGCGGGTCCTGTCCGAGGAAGCCACGGGCGACTATGCGGAGCGGTATGACGCCGCTTTCGTCTTCGCCAATGTGAAGGGTTTCGCACAGGAGGCTTCCATTCGGATCAAGTGGTCCTCGCCCATGGCCGCCGAAATTCCTTGGTACGCCACGGAGGTTCCCACGGTGTTTGTCTCCTTGAACCAGCCGAACCACTTGATTGACGTGCCCATGGTCAAGACCGCCATCCACGCACACGCGGCAACGCGCGAGGCCATCCGGGCGACCATTCAAAAGATCCAGGGCAAGTCCGGGTTCCAGGGGACGTTCAACCAGAACGTCTTCTGCGATTCGTTCGACACCCGCCTCTGATTTCCCTGTTCCCAGCAGGGAAGAGCTCCTTGCGGCCATCACGCCAGGAGCGATCCCAGCCCGGTACCGCCCACAAAGCGGTGCCGGGCTTTTTCCTGCCCCCGGGGGGCTTGGTCCTGCCGTCCGGAACGTTGCAGGCGGGCGAAGTGGCCAATTGTGAACGCTAACAACGTTTCAAGTCAAGAGTTCCGGGGATGGTCCGGGTCTGCAATCAATTCGTGATCCACGGCACTTGACCGACGGTATTGTTAGCGTTCACAATGGCAGTCGCATCACTTTTCACCGGCATGTGCCGCCCCCAGCACACAGGCCACCCAGCTTTACCGTGCCGGACGCGCAGATGCTCCGGCTGCATCAGAGTTCGCGGCAATGCTGCCGCGGAAGGAGAGCATCGTGAGATTGAAAAAACTCCTGGGCGCCGTAGCGGTTGTCCTGACCTTGACCGTGGGAGCCACGGGCTGCGGAAGCCGTGGAGGCACTGCGGAGTCCACCAGCAGCGCGAACCCCAGCGATTCCCTGGTGGGCATTTCGATGCCTACCCAGACCTCCGAACGCTGGATCGCGGATGGCGCCAACGTGGAGAAGTCCCTGAAGGACCTCGGCTACAAGACGGACCTTCAGTTCGCCAACGACGACATTCCTACGCAGGTTTCCCAGATTGAGAACATGCTGACCAAGGGCGCGAAGGCCTTGATCATCGCGGCCATCGATGGCACCACCCTGACCGACGTCCTGGCCAAAGCCAAGGAGCAGAACGTCAAGGTCATCGCCTATGACCGGCTCATCAACGGAACACCGAACGTGGACTACTACACCACCTTCGACAACTACACCGTGGGCGTCCAACAGGCTACCTCGCTGCTGACCGGGCTTGGCCTGGTTGACCCCAGCGGCAAGAAGGTAGAGGGCAAGGGCCCGTTCAACGTAGAGCTGTTCGCGGGAAGCCCGGACGACAACAACGCCAACTTCTTCTGGACCGGCGCCATGGACACCCTCAAGCCGTACCTGGATGCCGGTACGTTGAAGGTCCCCAGCGGCCAGACCAAGTTTGAGCAGGCAGCCATCCTGCGCTGGCAGGCACCAGTAGCCCAGAAGCGCATGGAAGACATCCTTACCTCGGCCTACAGCTCCGGCACCAAGCTGGACGGCGTTCTGTCCCCGTACGACGGCCTTTCCATCGGTATCATTTCCGCCCTGACCAGCACCGGCGGCTACTCCACCGGAAGCCTTCCCGTGGTCACCGGACAGGATGCAGAAAAGGGCTCCGTTAAGTCCATCGTCGCAGGCGAGCAGTACTCCACGATCTTCAAGGACACCCGCCAGCTCGGCGCTCAGGCCGTGAAGATGGTGGACGCTGTCCTCAAGGGCACCGAGCCGGAAACCAATGACACCAAGACCTACAACAACAAGGTCAAGGTTGTTCCGGCCTTCCTGCTGAAGTCCGTCATCATCACGAAGGACAACTTCCAGAAGGAACTCATCGACTCGGGCTACTACAAGGAATCCGACGTCAAGTAAGTAGTTCCCGGTCTGTGGTCCCGCCGCCCTGTGCTGCAGCGCGCAGTGCGGCGGGACCGCAGCCTCCCTCAGAGCCTGTCGAGTCCTCGGCCCGGCCAAGTTCCAACCAGTCAGCGGGAATTGACGATGAACGTACCCATTCTTCAAATGCGAGGAATCACCAAGACCTTCCCCGGGGTAAAAGCCCTGCAGGACGTCACCCTGGACGTCAACCGAGGTGAGGTTCATGCCATCTGTGGTGAGAACGGCGCCGGGAAGTCCACCCTCATGAAAGTGCTCTCCGGCGTTTACGCCCACAACACTTTCGACGGCGACATCCTTTTCGAGAACGAACCCTGCGAATTTTCAAGCATCACGGACAGCGAAAAGCGCGGCATCGTGATCATCCACCAGGAACTGGCCCTGAGCCCGTACCTGTCCATCGCCGAGAACATCTACCTCGGCAACGAGCTGGCCAGGAACGGCTGGGTGGACTGGCGGAAGACCAATCTGGAAGCCGCCAAGCTGCTGGCCCGGGTGGGCCTCAGTGAAAATCCGGTGACCCCCATCCAGCACATCAGTGTTGGCAAGCAGCAACTGGTGGAGATCGCCAAGGCACTGTCCAAAGAGGTCAAACTCCTCATTCTGGACGAGCCGACCGCGGCGCTGAACGATGAAGACTCAGACCACTTGCTGGACCTCATCCTTCACCTCAAGGGCCAGGGCGTCACCAGCATCATCATCAGCCACAAACTCAACGAGATCCGCAAAGTGGCAGACGCCGTCACCATCATCCGCGATGGCAAGTCCATCGAGACCCTGCGGCTGGATCAGGGCCAGATCACGCAGGAACGCATCATCCGTGGAATGGTGGGCCGCGACCTTGAAAGCCTCTATCCGGACCGGACTCCCAATATCGGCGAGGAAGTCCTCCGCATCGAGGATTGGACTGTCCAGCATCCCCAGGACCATTCCCGCATGGTGGTGAACAATGCCAGCCTGAACGTACGCAAGGGTGAAGTTGTAGGGCTGGCAGGCCTCATGGGTGCCGGCCGGACCGAGCTGGCCATGAGCGTCTTTGGCCGGACGTACGGGCGGGCAGTATCGGGCAAGGTTTACAAGTACGGGGAAGAAATCAACACTTCCACCGTTTCCGATGCCATCGAACACGGGATCGCCTACGCAACCGAGGACCGGAAGCACTACGGCCTGAACCTGATCGAGGACATCAAGCGCAACATCTCCATGGCCGCACTGAACAAGCTGGCCAAGCGCGGCTGGGTGGACGGCAACAAAGAGACCACCGTAGCCAACCACTACCGCCAGAGCATGAACATCAAAGCTCCCTCCGTTGCTGCCATCACGGGCAAGCTCTCGGGTGGAAACCAGCAAAAGGTAGTGCTGAGCAAATGGATGTTCTCAGACCCGGACGTCCTGATCCTGGACGAACCAACCCGTGGAATCGACGTCGGCGCCAAGTTTGAGATCTACACCATCATTGCCGAGCTGGCAGCCGCGGGGAAAGCAGTCATTGTGATCTCCTCTGAGCTTCCGGAGCTCCTGGGCATCTGCGACAGGATCTATACCCTGTCCGCAGGCCACATCACCGGCGAAGTCCCCATCGCCGAAGCCACCCAGGAAACCCTCATGCACTACATGACCCAAGAGAAGGAATAGCGAACATGTCCGCCCTACGAGAATCCCTTGGCTTCCTCACAAGCCGCCTCCGCCAGGTTGGCATCTTCGTCGCCCTGATCCTGATCGTCATCCTTTTCCAGGTCCTGACCGACGGGATCCTCCTGCAGCCGCAGAACGTCACCAACCTGGTGGTCCAGAACAGCTACATCCTGATCCTGGCCATCGGCATGGTGATGGTCATTATTGCCGGACACATTGACCTTTCCGTCGGGTCCATCGCAGGCTTCATCGGCGCCGTGGCCGGCGTGATGATCGTGCACTGGGGCTGGGCGTGGTGGCTCGCCATCCCGGCCTGCCTCCTGGTTGGCGCGTTGGTGGGAGCGTGGCAAGGCTACTGGATTGCCTATGTGGGCATTCCAGCCTTCATCGTCACCCTGGCCGGCATGCTCATCTTCCGTGGACTGACCCTCATCACCCTCAAGAACCAGCAGATCACCCCCTTCCCGAGCGAGCTCCGCGCACTGGGTGGCGGCTTCCTGCCGGACATCTCGGGGGGTACCTCCGTCCTGGAATGGTTGACGGTCATCCTTGGCGTCGGCGGCACGGCAGCCATCCTCTTCCAGGCACTGAAGGAACGCCGGGTACGCCGCAAGTTCAACCTGGAGAATGAGCCGATGGCCTGGTTCGCCGTCAAGAACGGCTTCATCGCAGTGCTGATGCTCATCATCACGTTCCTGCTGGCCAGCTACCGCGGAACCCCGATTGTCCTGATCGTCCTGGCTGTCCTCGTGATCGTCTACTCGGCACTGATGAACAACAGCATTTTCGGCCGCCACACGTACGCGATCGGTGGCAACCTCCACGCGGCCGAGCTTTCGGGCATCAAGACCAAGAAAGTCACCTTCCGCCTGTTCGTCAATATGGGTGTCCTGGCCGCGTTGGCAGGGCTGGTGTTCACGGCCCGCCTGAACTCGGCACAGCCTGCCGGTGGTACCGGCTTCGAACTCGACTCCATTGCTGCCGCCTTTATTGGTGGCGCAGCGGTCCAGGGCGGCATCGGCACGGTAGCCGGTGCCATGATCGGTGGCCTGATCATGGGCGTCCTGAACAACGGCATGTCCATCCTTGGCCTGGGTACCGATTACCAGCAGCTCATCAAGGGCTTGGTGCTCCTGCTCGCCGTTGGCTTCGACATCTTCAACAAGAACCGGACAGGTGCCGGTGGAGGGTCCTCAATGGGCCGTCGCTTCAAGTGGAAGACCACGCCTCCGGCAACCGAGGCGGCCCCTGCCGCCAAAGCGCAGCCCGTAGGCGTCGACGCTAAGTAGGAACCATGTCACGCGGCGAACATCCGCCTGCGGCGGGGTCCCGGGCGCAGCCCGGGGCCCCGCCGGGCCCGCCCGCCCCGCTGGACCCGCCCGCGCTGCCGGCCCGGCCTCCCGTCATGGGCGACGTCGCGAAGATGGCCGGGGTCTCGCACCAAACCGTTTCCCGTGTCCTGAACAACCATCCCAACGTCAGCGGAAAAACCAGGGAACGCGTGGAATCGGCCATCGCGCACCTTGGGTACAGGCGGAACACAGCAGCCCGCAGCCTGGTGACCCGGAGGTCCCGGACCATCGGGGTACTTGCGTGCGAAACGGGCCAGTTCGGTCCGGCGAACACGCTCCTCGGGGTGGAGCAGGCGGGCAGGGAAGCCGGGTACTTCGTCAGCATTGCGAATCTTCGCGAAGTCACCGGCGAAAGCATCAACGATGCCATCGCGCATTTCCGCAACCAGTCCGTGGACGGCATTGTCATCCTGGTTCCGCACCCCGATGTCCTGGCCGTCCTGCGCGACGTTTCAGTACCCGTGCCGATCGTTGCCGTAGGCGCTGGAGCCGGTAACCAACTGACGGGCGCCTCCCTCGACCAACGGCTGGGAGCCCGCCTTGCCGTCGACCACCTGATCGACCTGGGGCATCGCAGTATTGCCCACATCTCCGGCCCCCCGCACTGGATCGACGCTGCGGAGCGCATCAAAGGCTGGCAGGAAGCGCTCGGTTCTGCAGGGCTGGGAGCTGAGGTCCTCCTTGAAGGTGCGTGGGATGCCGCCTCGGGTTACCGTGCCGGCCTCGATCTCCTGCAGCACAGCAGCATCACCGCTGTCTTCGTCGCCAACGACCAGATGGCCGTGGGCGTCCTCCGCGCCGTCCAGGAAGCGGGACGCCATGTGCCCGGCGACATCAGCGTGGTGGGCTATGACGATCAACCGGAAGCTGAATTCTTCATGCCTCCCCTGACCTCCATCAAGCAGGACTTCGAGGAACTCGGCCGCCGCTGCATGGAGGCCGTGCTTCAACAGTTGGATGGAGAGCAGGCAAGCGGTGAACAAATGGTCAAGCCCCGCTTGGTGATCCGCTCCACCACGGCCGCCCCTGCGCCTCGCTGAACGTCACTCCTACTAAACTAGGAGCCATGACCTCCACGCTTGATACTGCTGCTGCCCGCGCCCGCCTTCTTGAACTCATCAAGGAACTGGCGGTGGTCCGCGGCAAGGTGATCCTCTCCAGCGGCAAGGAAGCGGACTACTACATCGACCTCCGCCGCATCACCCTGCACCACGAGGCCTCCAAGCTGGTGGGTCAGGTCATGTTGGCTATGATCGACGACGCCGGCGTTTCAGTTGAGTGCGCGGGCGGACTCACCATGGGTGCCGACCCCGTCGGAACCGCTGTGATGCACGCCGCTGCCGACGCCGGCCGTGCCGTGGACGCCTTCGTGGTCCGCAAGGCCCAGAAGTCCTACGGCATGGGCCGCCAGGTGGAAGGTCCCTCCGTTGAGGGCCGCAACGTGGTGGTCCTCGAGGATACGTCCACCACCGGCGGGTCCGCGCTGACCGCCGTCGAAGGCGTCCGTAAAGCGGGCGGCAATGTGGTGGCTGTCGCCGTGATCGTCGACCGCGACACCGGCGCGAAAGAGAAGATCGAAGCCGAAACCGGCGTGCCGTACCTCTTCGCTTTCGGCAAGGACGAGCTGGGCCTCAGCTAAGGAGTTTTGTACAGCCGTTGACCGTAAAGGCGCATCTTAAGGGCATCAGCTGCACACAAACCATGGGGCTGTGAGGTACCACCTTCCGAAGCCTATGCTTGCTGCGTGGACGTTCAAGTAGGGAAGCTCCCGGCGCCGGCGGAGGTGGACCAAGACCCCGCCGTGCCGGCTTCTCCTGAACCGGAGAAGGCAGAGGATCCGGGCGCATGGGCCCGGATCCTGCCTTACGCTGCCCGCCTCAAGAAGACGTCCCGTCGGAACTTCCTCATCACCGCCGGAGCCTCCGCGGCGCTGGCCGGGGACATGCTTTTCACCCGCCGTGTCCAGGCTGAACGGCGGGCTACCAAGATCCTCCGGGTTCCTGATCCGTACTCGGACTTGTACTTCCCCAAAGCCAGCTGGATCCTGTTCCCCGGGTACAAAACCAGCTGGGAAGAAGCCCAGTGGATCCTCAACTCACTGCGTCCTGCCCTGCACCAGCGCGGCCGCCTTGCCGCCGTCGGATATTCCAACCTGGGACTGGACGTGGACGAGATCGTCCGGGAAATCATCCTGCACGTCCGCGAACTGGAACTGGAGAAGCTCTACTTCTACGGCCACAGTTTCGGCGGGATGCTCGCCACCCAGGTGGCCGCCCGCCTCTTGGAACTGCACGGCGTGGAAACGCAGCTGATTGTCCTGGATTCGAGCCCGTTCAGCCGCGCCGACGTCCTGGACCAGAGTTGGTTCGACGGCGTTGTGTTCCTGTACGAGAATGGCTTCCGCATTCCGTCGGTCCTCCGAGGCGGCTATGAGCTGGGGGAGCGCGTGGCGCACAAGGACGAGCGCACGTGGCGGCAAATCCTCGACCAAAGCCTCGAACAGCTCTCGCCAATCGCTCCTTCCAGCGTGCTCATCCAGACGGAGTCGGCGTACATTTACCACTTTGACGGACTCCGCCTGGCCGGAAAGATCGGTGGCGCCAAGATGGCCTTTTTGGGCAACGCCAAGGACGGCACCGTGGATTACGAGTCGGCGCGTGCGGGGTGGAGCAAGGTCTTCGGCAACAATATGGCGTTGCCCACGCTCAGCACGGAAGGCGCACGGCCCGCCCACGCCAGCCCGCAATGGAACGGGAACATCTACCGCCCGCTGCTGGAACGGGTCCAGGACGAACTCCAGCCGCTCCCGCCCCAGCCTGAGGAGCCGTCGTACCAGGAACCGAATGGCAGGGTCATCCGCCCGGCCTAGGTGCTGACCGGGCTAGCATAGGCCCCACGATTAACGCAGCGCGTCAACCTCGACGGCGGTAAGGCCTGCCTCGCGCAGGAAGCTCCGCGCATCGCCGAACTCCTCCGCGAAGGCAGCGAGGAAATGCCGCATCGCTGCTTCAGGGCTCTGCAGGACCATCAGCTCCGGGCTGAAATAGGCCGCAGGAGTGGAGGGGACATGCAGTCGCCACGTTTCAGCCATGACTTCCAGCATGGTGGGAAGGCTGAGGGTGGTGGTGGTGTAATCCTCCACCACGGCATCCTCTGATCCGCCACCGGCCAGGAGTGCGATCGCCGACACCACCCCCGTGCGGTCCTTGCCCAGCGAGCAATGGACCAGCGTGCGCTTTCCGCGCGCAACGGGCCGCAGCGCATCAGCGACCCACTCCGGACGCATCTTGATCCAGCCGAGGTACAGCTCGCCCAGATCCTCCGCTGTCTCCACCGCATGGAGCGAGCCGGCGATTGCGTTCGGGTCCAGCGGGTTGTTCACGAGTTCGACGACGGGCGGGGCGACGGCGGCAGGCCGGGTACCGTCGTCGTGAACTTTGTCGTTTTGAACGGCTTCGTGGCCAGGGATCAGCCACGGAACCAGGGAACGCTCAAGCTCACTGCGCAGGTCCACGATCGCCTGGATGCCGTGCTCCGCCAGGAACCCCGACGTCGCAGCGGCATCCAAACCGAATGGCTGGCTCCCCCTGAGAATCCGGCCACCGGCCAGAGGACGCAGATTGAGCACAGCCATGGTTCGGTCCTTTTTGTCCTTTTTAGATCTGGCTCTTGAGGTCGGCCACGGAGTTCAGGATCTGGTTGGGACGGAACGGGAAGGAAACGATCTCCTCGCGCTGCGTGATGCCGCTGAGCACCAGGACTGTGTGCAGGCCGGCTTCCATGCCCGCCACGATGTCCGTGTCCATGCGGTCACCGATCATGGCCGTGGTCTCGGAGTGGGCGTCGATCTGGTTCATGGCTGAACGGAACATCATGGGGTTCGGCTTGCCCACAATGTAGGGCTCGCGACCGGTGGCCTTGGTGATCATGGCCGCGATAGCACCGGTTGCCGGCATGGGCCCGTCCTTGGAAGGACCAGTGGCATCCGGGTTGGTGGCGATGAAGCGGGCGCCGGCCAGGATGTGGCGGACGGCCATGGTGATCGCTTCAAAGGAGTAAGTGCGGGTTTCGCCAAGGACCACAAAGTCGGGATCGGTATCGGTGAGGATGAACCCGGCCTCGTGCAAGGCCGTTGTCAGCCCGGCTTCGCCGATGGTGTAGGCGCGGTTGCCCGAATCCGAGGACTGGACCTGATCCTTGAGGAACTGGGCGGTGGCCAGGGCAGACGTCCAGATGTTCTCCTCCGGAACCTCCAGGCCGGACGCGCGTAGGCGGGCTGCGAGGTCGCGGGGGGTGAAAATGGAGTTGTTGGTCAGGACCAGGAAGCGCTTGGAGGTATCTACCCAGCGCTGGATGAGTTCAGCTGCGCCGGGGATCGCCTGGTTTTCATGGACCAGGACTCCGTCCATGTCCGTAAGCCAGCATTCAATTTCGTGGCCGTTTCGATAAACCGATGTGGACGTGGTTTCTTCTGCCATATTTGCCTCCGGCTGGGATTGTTCATGCACTGCCACCAGTCTTTCATCAATCTGCGGCCCTAACATCCTGTGATCCCGCTTATGTGGGTAGTTCTGCCCATGTGGATATCCGCTGTGACTTGCGGTGGACGCCTCGGACTCGACTACGCTGGGGGCGGCGCAGGCGTGCCACCACCCTGGGTCGGGGGATCGACATGGTGGTTTTTATGCGTCGCCCACGCTTCAGCAGGTCCCCTCTTCCGGTTTATCCATCGGGTTGTCCCCAGCAGCATCCCGGTGACTCACTGCCTTCGAAAGGTCCTGCCATGAGCAACAACAATGGAGCCCCTCAGCCTCCCTACAACCCCGACGGCGTGCCGCAGCCGCGCTATGACACCGGGCAGGGGCAGTACGGGCAGTACCAATCGGGGCAGACCCAGCCCATGTACCAGCCGGAGGCACAGCGTCAGGACGCCCAGCAGGGCCAGCCAGGCTTCCCGCCGCCGGGTGCCGCATACCCGGGCCAGCCTGGCTACCCGGACGGACCCGTAGGACCCGGAGGGCCCGGCCAGAACCCGGGCGACCACAACAAGAAGTCGCTGTTCCTCATCCTCGGTGGTGTCGCCGTCGTCGTGATCATTGCGCTGGTGGTGGCGTTCACCTGGCTGATCCCGTCGATGACCAAGCCCACAGCAGTGGAGACCCCGACGCCGTCGGTAACATCCTCGGACGAAGCTTCGGAGGCAGCGTCCGAGCCTTCTGCTGAACCCTCGGGCGACGCATCGGCGTCGAGTGATATCCCTGCCGGCGCCATCCCGCTGCCGGCCGTGTGGGAAGAGCTTGCCGGACCCAGCAACGTTCCGGCGGACGGCGATCCGCTGTTCAGCAAGTGGGTGACAGGCGAGTCCTCCTTCCAGTACTTGGCCGAGTGGACCCACGACGAGTCGTTCGGCATCACCAAGGACCCCACCACTGGCGAAGAGATCCAAAAGAAGGCCCAAGGCACGGTAGAAGCCGACGGTGACGGCATTGCGCTGGCCTACGCGTTCTTTGCAGAGTCCGGGGAAGGCAAGTTCGGCAAGGATCCGGAAGAGGTCAAGAAGGCCATCCAGGACATCGAAGCCCGATACAAGGGCATGACCGCCACGGAACTGCCCCAGAACCTGGTGGGCCACAAGTGCACCTCCGACTTCAAGACGTCCATGCCGGAAATCCGTGAGTTCCGCCGTGGTGCCGCAGTAGTCATCGGCTTTACGTGCACCAATGCCCGTGGCGAAGCCATCCAGGCCGTGAACTTGTTCTCCGTGACCCCCTGGGGCACGCCGCAGATGCTCGGCGTCAGTGGTCACAAGACGTACTGGGATGCGCATCCGGGACTCTTTGAGCAGTTGGCCAACTCCTACCGCATCAACAAGTGGAAGATGGGCTAAGAGCCGCTCGACCCAGCCCGCCCAGACGGTCGACGGGGCAGGGCTAAAGTTGAGGGGTGACTGACCTTTCCCCCAACACAGCCCTGCCCACCCCTGCCGAAACCACACCGGAGGGCGAGGCAGAAGCGAAACCCGAGGTCGGCGTCGGGCCTTGGGAAGGCGAGCTGCCGGCGGGTGACCATTGGGATCCGGACCTGTTGAGGGATGGTGACCGCCGCAACGTGGTGGACCAGTACAGGTACTGGAAGCACGAGGCAATCGTGGCGGATCTCGATTCCAAGCGTCACGACTTCCACATCGCCATCGAGAATTGGCAGCACGACCTCAACATCGGAACCGTGGTGCGGACCGCCAACGCGTTCCTCGCCAAAGAGGTCCACATCATAGGACGACGGCGGTGGAACCGTCGCGGGGCCATGGTTACCGACCGCTACCAGCACGTGCGCCACCACCCCACCGTTGAGGAATTTGTCCAGTGGGCGGAGGGGGAGGGGCTTGCGGTGATCGGCATCGATATCTTCCCGGATTCCGTGCCCCTGGAGACGTACGACCTCCCGAAAAACTGTGTATTGGTGTTCGGGCAGGAAGGTCCCGGCCTGTCGCCCGAGGTGCACGATTCCGCCGTCGCCACGCTGTCCATTGAGCAGTTCGGCTCCACCCGGTCCATGAACGCGGCCTCAGCCGCGGCCATCGCCATGCACGCGTGGGTCCGCCGACACGTGTTCCAGCAACCTGTCAGCTAGGCAAGCCTCAAGTATCAGCCCCCGCCGATGCCCGTCTACCGATCTTTCAGGGTGGCTTTTCCGTCCACGATCTGGATCTCACCAGAGGCCCTGGGTGTTACAAGCTCAACCTTTGGTTCCCATTGCGGGGCGTCGTCACGGCCGCTGTTGACCTCGTAGCTCACGGAAGCCTTGCCCGCTTCCTCCGACTGGATGATCCAACCGTCCTCGCTGCGAAGGAGAGTGAAGGTGGGCTCCTTCTCTATGGTCCATTTCAGATTGCGGGTAGGGCGGTATTCGTAGAGCGCGAACCCGGAACAACCACGACGGGACGCTTCGGATGCATTGACCGGAGTGGTGGCAGTACATTCACTTCGTTTGTTCTCGAGAAGCGTCCGGGTCTCATCCAGAAGCAGTTGGCTGGGTATCACCGTCAAACGTTCGGTGGTCTTGGAAATCGCCCGGTCAATGCTGACCAAGGCCTTCTGCTCTTCGGCCGTTGCGTACTTGTCTCCGGAAATGCCCAGGGTGTACTCGCCGGGGAAGGCCGGCATCAGCAGGGAATCCCTCGCCCCGGTTCCGGCGCCAGGAGCGGCAACGTCAACGCCGTTCACGGTGAACGACTCCACGGGTCGGCTGGAACTGAGCCGGATCTTTTGGAAGTTTTTAGCCCCAACCTTCCACTCGCCTTCAGGTGACTTGGTCATCCTCAGAATGATTTCCTGCTTGCGGCCGTTCTGGGTGACTTCGGCAGTGACAAAATCCGACCTTGCGTCCATGATCCGGTAACCGTCAATGTGCTGCCCTGCATTTTTGTACACGTTGCTCTGGAGGAGAGCCTTTTCATTTTCGGGGACGCCAGGGTCGGATACGCTCAGGGCCTTCTCGCCGTCCCCGTCGATCAGGGCCTGGAAGTATGTTTCAGCTGTTGCGCTGACGTCCTGCGCCGGTGACAACGATGAAACCAGGAGAATCACACCAGCGGTGGCAGCGGTGAGGACTACCGCTGCGCCCGCTGCGATGGCAATAATCAGCTTCCGGTTCCGTCTGGGTTGCCCTTCGGGAAAAGTACCGCCCTGCTGCTGCAGGTATGGCGTCAAGTGGGGCTGGTTGTTTGCACTCGGGGGGATCTCCATTCCCGCAGTATATCCACCGTTTAGATGAATCGGGGGTGGCAGGGGGAGTCTCAACCCGGCGGAAGTGTTAAGAGCTCCAGTGACCCGAAACACGGCGGCACGGCGGATATCGCTAGGATGGGTGCTAGCCGTAAGCGGTCTACTCCAGGGTTACCAACCCACAGACGAATCAGCATAGGAGTCACCATGCCCATTGCAACCCCAGAGATTTACTCCGAGATGATCGACCGCGCAAAGGCAGGCGGATTCGCTTTCCCCGCGGTCAACGTGACGTCGTCGCAGACTCTGAACGCTGCGATCCGCGGTTTCGCCGAGGCCGAGTCCGACGGCATCATCCAGGTTTCCACCGGTGGCGCAGCCTACTGGTCCGGTGCTTCGGTCAAGGACATGGTTGCCGGTTCCCTCGGCTTCGCAGCGTTCGCCCGCGAAGTTGCCAAGAACTACAACGTCAACATCGCCCTGCATACGGACCACTGCCCGCAGGACAAGCTGGCGGACTTCGTCCTGCCGTTGCTGGCTGCTTCCGAGGAAGCCGTCAAGGCCGGCAAGGACCCGATCTTCAACTCGCACATGTGGGATGGCTCGCACGAAGCCCTCGACGAGAACCTGCGCATCGGCCGTGAACTGCTGGAACGCGCTGCTGCTGCGAAGATCATCCTCGAGGTTGAAATCGGCACGGTTGGTGGCGAAGAAGACGGCGTTGAGAACGAAATCAACGAGAAGCTCTACACCACCACCGAAGACGCCCTCGCAACCATCGAGGCCCTCGGTGCCGGCGAAAACGGCCGCTACCTCACCGCCCTGACTTTCGGCAACGTGCACGGCGTCTACAAGCCGGGCAACGTCAAGCTCCGCCCTGAACTGCTCAAGCAGATCCAGGCCGAGGTCGGCGCGAAGATCGGCAAGGAAAACCCGTTCGACCTCGTCTTCCACGGCGGTTCGGGCTCCACGGAACAGGAAATCGCTGACGCCGTTTCCTACGGTGTGATCAAGATGAACATCGACACCGACACCCAGTACGCGTTCACCCGCCCGGTGGCCGGCCACATGTTCTCCAACTACGACGGCGTCCTGAAGGTCGACGGCGAAATGGGCAACAAGAAGACCTACGACCCCCGTGTCTGGGGCGCTTCGGCAGAAGCCGGCATGGCCGCGCGCATCGTCGAAGCTGCGCAGCAGCTCGGATCGGTGGGCAAGACCTTCTAATGTCCGACGAATTCCGGAAGAACCTGATGGGGCCGGAGCCTACGCTCCTGCCCGCCGAAAACGAGATCTACCAGCACCTTGCTCTCGGGAAGGAAGCACTGGACCTCGTAGCGCAGAACCCCACGTCGTCCCTCCTGTGGGCCATCCTCGCGGAGGAAGCCTGGGCTGAAGGCCGGACCATCGAGTCTTACGCCTACGCCCGTGTTGGCTACCACCGCGGCCTGGATTCGCTGCGCCGAAACGGTTGGCGCGGCGTCGGACCCATCCCGTGGGAGCACGAGCCCAACCAGGGCTTCCTGCGTGCTCTCTACGCACTGGGCCGTGCGGCGTCGGCGATCGGCGAGGCTGAAGAGCCGGAGCGGATCGAGAAGTTCCTGAACGACTCGGACCCGAAAGCCAAGGCTGCGCTCGAAGCCCGTTAGGACCCAAGCAAACAACGACGGCGACCCTCACCAAAGGCGAGGGTCGCCGTCGTCGTTAACAGCGTTGGTCGAACAGCGTCAGTCCGTGACCGCAGAGTGGCGTGGCCGTCCAAGCGGGACCACCAGCGGCGTGTGTGTCACGGGGTCATCGATGATCCGGCACGCCATGCCGAACACTTCCTCCACCAAGGACTCGGTGATTACTGCAGCGGGTGCGCCCTCGGCCACCACCACGCCGTCCTTCATGGCGATGATGTGGTCCGCGTAGCGGCTGGCATGGTTGAGGTCGTGCAGCACGGCAACCAGCGTGTGGCCCTTGTCCAGGTTGAGCTCGCGGAACAGCTCCAACAGCTCGATCTGGTGCGCGATATCGAGGAACGTGGTGGGCTCGTCCAGGAGCATCAGCGGTGTCTGCTGGGCGAGGACCATGGCTACCCACACGCGCTGCCGCTGGCCACCGGACAGTTCGTCCACCAGCCGGCCGGACAAGGAAGCGACGCCGGTGGCCTCCATCGCTTCAACCACAGCCGTTTCATCCGTCACTGACCATTGGCGGAGCAGCTTCTGGTGCGGGTATCGGCCGCGGGCTACAAGGTCCGCCACGGTGATGCCGTCGGGGGCGATGGAGGACTGGGGCAGGAGCCCGAGGCGGCGTGCCAGTTCTTTCGCAGGCAGGGACGTCACGGACTTTCCGTCCAGCAGCACCTGTCCACTGCGGGGCTTGATGAGCCGGGCGAGTGCGCGCAGCAGCGTGGATTTACCGCAGGCGTTGGGCCCCACGATCACCGTGAACTGTCCCTCGGGAATGCGGACATTGAGGTTCTCGGAGATGATGCGTTGCTCGTAGCCGATGGTCAGTGCTTCGGCATGGAGCTGTGGCGCGGCCGTAGTGAGGCTCATGATTTCCTTGCTTCCCTGGCCAGGAGCCAGACGAGGTAGATACCGCCGATGCACACCGTCACCACGCCCACAGGCAACTGGATCGGGGCGAACAACCGCTGGGCCGCGAGATCGCTGGCCACCAGGAGGAAGGCCCCCATCGCGGCCGAAGGCACCAGCGTGATCCCGGCGCTGCGGGTAAGACGACGGGCGAGCTGCGGTGCGGCCAAGGCGACGAACGCGATGGGACCGGCAACCGCCGTGACGGCTGCAGTCAACGCCACACCCAGGATCAGCAACAGCAAACGGGTGGGTTCCGCCCGGACGCCCAAGGCGCGCGCGGCGTCGTCGCCCATTTCCAGAAGCTGCATCCGGCGCGCGGCCGCCAGCGTAGCCAAGCCAACCACAACAACCACGACGGCGGCAGGCGCCGCTTGCTCCCACGTGATGCCGTTGAGGGACCCGGCTCCCCAGACGGCTGCCGCCAAAGCGGCCTCAAGTTCCGCCTGCAGGATCAGCCAGTGGTTGAACGCGGCCAGCATCGCGCTGATGCCGATGCCCACGATGATGAGCCGGAATCCTTGGGAGCCGCGCCGGTAGGCCAGCAAGTAGACGGCCAACGCGGTGAGGATACCGCCAACGAGCGCTCCTGCGGCAATGCCAAGATAGCCCCCGCCAAGGGTCAGCATGACGATGAGCGCACCGGTGTAGGCGCCCGTATTGAAGCCGATGATGTCCGGGCTGCCCAAGGGATTCCGGGTCATGGATTGGAAGATGCCACCGCTCATGCCAAGTGCGGCACCGAACACCAGCGCCGCGAGTACCCGGGGGAGCCGCCATTCCATGACGATGGTTTGGGCCAGCCCGGGGGCATCACCGGTGAAGGCTTGCAGGACCTGTTGTACTGAAACGTCGTAGTCGCCGGTTGCCAAGCTGATCACGGCAACAGCCAGAGCGGCGAGGATCAACGGGATGCAGACAAGGATGCTGCGGACATCGAACCGGAGGCTCAGCGAACGGTTGCGAAGCAGGACAACGGGCCGGCCAACATCCAGGCGCGTCATAGCCCACTCACCTTCCGGCGCCGCGCCAACGCGATCAGCACCGGCGCCCCGATAAATGCGGTCACCACACCAACCTGGAGTTCCCCGGGAGCGGCGATCCGGCCCACCACGTCTGACACCAAGAGCAGGATAGGGGAGAGCAGCACTGTGGTTGCCAGGATCCATCGCTGGTCAGGGCCGACGATCCAACGGGCAACGTGTGGAATCATGAGGCCCACGAAGCCGATGGCACCGGCACCGGCAGTTGCCGCGCCGCTGAGGAGGGTGATGGCCACGACGCCCATGATCCGGGTGCGGTTGACGTTGGCGCCGAGGGAGGTAGCAAGGTCGTCGCCCAACGCCACGGCGTTGAGGCCGCGGACGCAAAATAGTGCGATCAGCAGTCCGGCACCCATGAACGGCGCAACAGTCATCACCGACTCCATGCTCCGGGTGTCCAGTGAGCCAATGCTCCAAGAGCGCAGGTGGTCAAACGCCTTGGGGTTCAGGAGCGTGAGTCCAGAGCCGATCCCCGTGAGGACCGCGCCCAAAGCAACGCCGGCCAACGTCAGGCGGATCGGGTTCACCACGTTCCTGCCGGAAGTACCGATCAGGTAGACGGCCGCGGTTGTCAGGATGGCTCCAATGAACGCGAACCAGATGTAGCCGCTGAGGGATCCGATCCCGAAGACGCCGATGGCAATGACAATGGCAAACGACGCTCCCGCGTTGACGCCCAGGATGCCGGGATCGGCCAAAGGATTCCGCGTGATCGCTTGGATGAGCGCGCCTGCCACGCCCAGGGCAACACCGACGGCGATGCCCATCAACGTTCGCGGCAGCCGGTTCTGCAGGATGATCGCGTGATCGGCTGAGTCCTGGGGGTTGGTGAAGGCGTCAAGGACGGTGGACGCTGGGATGAATTTGGCTCCCACGCCGAGGCTCAGGATCGCGGCGCCGAGAAGGACCGCCGCAGCGAACGCCAGAAAGAGGATCCGCCAGCGGGACTTGACGACGACGCCGGAACTGGCAACTGCGCTTGCAGCCGGAAGGGCGGGAGCGGCTACCGGGGACATAGCGCCGTCAGTGGGGACACAGCAGGGGACCATTTCGAAGAGGGGCAACAATAAGACGGCCATTTCGTGACTGTCATCACAACGTCACGAAAGTGTGCCTTAATTAGGTTAGCCTTACCCAGTGAAAAATGACGATTTTGAAGTACAGCCGCACAAGGCTTCCCGCGTGCGCCGAGGTGCAGTGCGCAGGCTGGCTATGAAGATGGCCGGAGTCGCTGTGGTGGCAGGCCTCCTTGCGGGCTGCGGCGCCAGTGGTGGCTCAGGTTCGGCCGCCGGCAACGCCGATGTTGCCACCGGCGGCTCCAAGTTCACCACTGCGGACCAGGAAACAGCCAAGTTGGGCACCGACGCCGCTCCCGGCGTTTTCCCGCGCACCCTGAAGCACGCCAACGGTGAGACCACCCTGGAGAAGAAGCCCACCCGCGTGGTGGTCCTCGACACCGGCGAGTTGGACGACGTCGTGACCCTCGGCATCACGCCGGTGGGCATGGCCACTACTGAAGGCGCCAACCCTGTCCCCACCTACCTGGCTGACAAGGTCAAGGACGTGGCTTCGGTAGGCACCATCCAGGACCTCAACCTCGAAGCAATCGCGGCGCTGAAGCCGGACCTCATCCTGGGCAGCCAGCTCCGCGCCGACAAGCTGTACAAGCAGCTGTCCACCATCGCCCCCACGGTCTTCAGCATCCGTCCCGGCTTCCCCTGGAAGGAAAACTTCCTCCTGGTGGGCAAATCCCTGGGCGAGGAAGACAAGGCCGTCAAGGCCCTCAACGATTACCAGGCCGAGGCTGACGCCCTGAAGGCGGATGTGAAGGGCGATCCCAAGGTCTCCCTGGTGCGCTTCCTCCCTGGCAAGATCCGCCTCTACGCCAACAAGTCGCTGATCGGTGTCATCCTGAAGGACGCCGGCCTGGCCCGCCCGGAGAACCAGAACATCGACGAACTCGCTGCCGAAATCTCGGCCGAGAACATCGAGCAAGGCGACGCCGACTGGATCTTCTACAGCAGCTACGGCGATCCCGCAGCAACCGGTGAAACGTCCGTGGTTGAAGGCGCTGTCTGGCCCAAGCTCGGCGCAGTCAAAGCCGGTCAGGCCAAGGCTGTCAGCGACGACGTCTGGTTCCTCGGCCTCGGCCCCACCGGCGCGCAGCTGATCCTCAAGGACCTCCGGAGCATGCTGGTCGGCTAACGCCGCCCCACCAAAAGCACCCCAACGACGACGGCGGCCCTCACCGGAAAGGTGAGGGCCGCCGTCGTTTGCTGCTGGTGATCAGGCCTTGCGGGGGATACCCGTACGTGCCATGGCCTCGGCGTAAGCACCGTGGATGGCGTCCAGGTATTCCTGCTGGCGGGCCGGGGTGCCGGCGAAGGAGCGGCCGCCCAGCGAACGGACCTTGAAGGTCTTGAAGCCGCGGCGGGCGATGCTGGCCGGAGCGGCCTTCATGAGCTGGTCGGCCAGGCGGTGTGCCTCATTGCCGTGCGCCACCAGGGCGGAGGTGCGCGGCAGGAGCTGCAGGAGGCGCAGGAGCGGTTTCAGGCCTTCGGTGATGTTGGCCGGTGTGAGCTTGCCAGGTTCCTCATTGGGCTCGATCCACGGGTAGGCGTTCCACGGCATCATGAGCGCGGGACGGAGGCCCAGCTGCCACTGCATGCCAAGCATGCGGGTGGTGGCTTCTTCGTCGCCCGGGTTGATGAAACCCTCGCCGGTGGTGGTGCGCTGATTGGAGAAAAGGCTGACGATGCGGCAGTCATCCATGCTGTGGGCGGGGTCGATGTAGAGGACCTCGCTGCCCGGCTTCTGCACCTTGATGGAGTCGCACAGCTCGTTGACCTCGGCGATGTGCGGTTCGTAGCGGCGGTTCCAGAGGATTTCTTCGGGTGATTCAGTCGCCAGTTCTTGCATCAGGGGTTAGGTCTCCTAGGTGTTACAGCGCACCGTTCCAAGGGGCCGCGGGCATGCCGCAGCCGAACCTCAAAGGGTGCTGTTGGGGGCTAACTAACCTTACCGGACTATGGGGGTGAACGGGGCCCGCTTCGGCGCGCCCTTTAAATGCGACGCGGCGTGTTGCCCGGAAACGTGTCCAGCGTCTCGACGGCCGCGGCCCACGTGCAAACTCTCGACGACACCATGCGGCGTGCTGCATGATGCGCCGTATGGAGAAACAGGAATCGTCCGCTGCCGCCGTTTCCGCTTTTGAGGGGCTGGGGGCGGACCTGGCGCCGGCCGGCGTGGTGATTGGCCGGATGTTTGGCGCCACCTCCCTCGTGCTGAACAAGAAGGCGCTGGCCTGTTTGATCGGCGACAAGGTCGTCTTCAAATTAGGCCGTGATACCGCGGAGTACGCCCGCGCACTCGCGGTTCCCGGAGCCGCGCCCTTTGATCCCTCGGGTATGAACAGGCCCTACAAGGACTGGGTGGAGCTGCCGTTCGACGCGCATGAAGAATTGCCGGCGTTCGCCGAAGCTGCGCTCCAATTCGTGGTGGGGGCGCAGGGCACCTAAAAGCACTTGTGCAGGCATCCACCAGGGGACTGGGACGGGTTTTGGCTCCCCTGACGGGGTAAAACCTGGCCGGTAACACCACAGGGGAATGCTACCTCCGGATCCACCACAGAGGTCCAGGCGAACCTGTTTGGGCGGGTTCCTGGGCGGTCTCGGCGGAAACTGCCGTAATCTGCCCGCGGCGTAGGGCCCGCAGGCCCGCCGAAGTTTCCCTGGGGAAAACTTCATCCGGCCGCCTTTCAAGACACCTTGACACCAGAGAAACCGGCGTCATCGGCTAAACTTGGCTGGTAAGAGCCCCGAACTCTTGCGTATGCCAGCCCTTATGGCAGGCTGCACCGGTATCGTCGGGGCATTCTCATGTACGGCGCCAATCCATCGCGGCTTGGCCCGAAAGAATGGGGGAGGATCCCATGCCCGCTATCGTGATCGTCGGAGCCCAGTGGGGCGACGAAGGCAAAGGCAAAGCAACCGATCTGCTCGGTGGCCGCGTTGACTACGTGGTCAAGCCCAACGGCGGTAACAACGCCGGGCACACCGTGGTTGTTGGCGGTGAGAAGTATGAGCTGAAGCTCCTTCCCGCGGGCATCCTGAGCCCCAACGCCATTCCTATTATTGGCAACGGCTGCGTGGTGAACCTCGAGGCCCTGTTCCAGGAGATCGACGGCCTCGAAGCCCGTGGCGCGGACACGTCCCGCCTGCGCGTCTCGGCCAACGCCCACCTGGTTGCTCCGTACCACCAGGTGCTGGACAAGGTGACTGAGCGCTTCCTTGGCAGCCGCGCCATCGGTACTACCGGCCGTGGCATCGGTCCTGCCTACATGGACAAGGTGGCCCGCCTGGGCATCCGGGTCCAGGACGTCTTCGACGAGTCCATCCTCCGGCAGAAGGTGGAAGGTTCGCTGCGCCAGAAGAATGAACTCCTGGTCAAGGTGTACAACCGCCGGGACATCGTGGTGGACGAGATCGTGGACTACTTCCTCGCCTTCGCCGAGCGCCTGCGCCCGCTGGTCATCGACAGCACACTTGTCCTCAACAACGCCCTGGACGAGGGCAAGGTTGTACTCATGGAAGGTGGCCAGGCAACGTTCCTGGACGTTGATCACGGCACCTACCCGTTCGTCACCTCGTCCAACCCCACGGCTGGCGGCGCATCGGTGGGCTCCGGGATTGGTCCTACCCGCATCTCGCGCTCCATCGGCATCATTAAGGCGTACACCACCCGTGTTGGCGCCGGCCCGTTCCCCACGGAACTGTTCGACGAGATGGGCGTCTACCTGCAGAAGACCGGCGGCGAGTTCGGTGTGAACACCGGCCGTCCCCGCCGTTGCGGTTGGTACGACGCCGTCCTGGCCCGCCACGCGGCACGCGTGAACGGCTTCACGGACTACTTCGTCACCAAGCTGGACGTCCTCACGGGCATCGAGCAGATCCCCGTCTGCGTTGCCTATGACGTTGACGGCGTTCGCCACGACGAAATGCCCATGACGCAGACCGAGTTCCATCATGCAGTGCCCGTCTTCGAGTACTTTGACGGCTGGACCGAGGACATTACCGGCGCCCGCACGCTGGAAGACCTCCCGGAGAACGCCCGCAACTACGTGCTGGCCTTGGAAAAGCTCTCCGGCACGCGCTTCTCGGCCATCGGCGTCGGCCCGGACCGCGACCAGACGATCGTTGTTCACGACCTGATCAACGACTAAGTTTTACCCAGTCACGACGACGGCGGGTCACCTTGGTTCCTCACGGAACCGACCGGTGGCCCGCCGTCGTCGTCGCAGGGGTGGGCACGCGACCCGCCGGGCGGGTTCCGCGACCCGCCGGGCGGGTTCCGCGACCGGGCGCTGCATGGCGCCGTCGAATGGCGTACTCGGCCACCATCAGGTTGATGACCCAGGACGCGCCCATCAGGGTTGCTCGCGTGGTTTCGTCGGTGGGGCCCACCATCAGGATCCACGGCAGCAGCACCAGGGCTTGCGTTCCAGCTCCCAGTGCGATGGCGTAGGCGCGCGTCATCCAGGCTCCGTGCGCTGCGAAGTCCCGTCGGCGAATCGCCAGGATTCCGAGGATGATGCCCCCGACCATGGCGGTACCAAAGATCAGCCGAAGAACCAGCAGTGCCTCACCGTCAGTTTCCGGGAGGGTGTAGAAGACGGACATCCACAGGCCGGACAGGCCGGCGAGCAGGCCTGCAGGAACCAGAATGCGCCCGGATATTTCGTGCCAGGACCGCCTGCCCCTGCGAAGTCCGGGGCCCCGCCGCAGAGGAGGGACGAACTGAAAAGCCCCCAGCAGGCTGTACACCGTCACTGTGACGATGTGCGTAATCACCGGGAGTGGCGAAGCGAAGAACCTCGCGTTCTCCGGAGTAACGGTTGCGCCACCAGTCAGCTGAGTGAGACGCGCCGCGCCGGCGATGACAGGAATGAGACTGAGGGCAATCAGCGCCGCGGGCACGACCCACGTCATGCGGCGGCTCCGGAACGATGTGGTGGTTTTCGATCTCATGACTCCGCCTTGGGTGTAGAGGTGTACGGCGTACACCTTGATGATCGAAAGACTAGGTGTACGCTGTATACCTGTCAAGACCCGGCCCGGATTTTGGCTGAGGGGAAGGGATCAACCGATGACCCAACTTGCGGAGGCCGCGCAGCGCGTGCCCTTGAACCGCGACCGAGTGCTGCAAGCTGCCGTTACTCTCGCTGACGAGGCAGGTCTCGAATCACTGAGTATGCGTCGGCTCGCCCAGGAACTTGGGGTAGTTCCGATGGCGCTCTACAAGCACGTGGCCAATAAGGAAGAACTCCTCGACGGCATGGTGGATTCCATCGTGGGGGAGATCGACCCACCTGTGCCCGATGCTCCATGGAAGACCGTGGTCCGTCTCCGGGTGCTTTCGGCCAGGCGGGCGCTCCTTCGACATCCTTGGGCCCGCCCTGTCATCGAAACCCGCACCAACACTACGCCGGCGGTCCTTGGGTACATGGATTCCTTCGTGGGCATGTTCCTTGCGGGCGGATTATCCGAGGACCTGACGCACCACGTGATGCACGCCTTGGGTAGTCGGATGTGGGGGTTCACTCAAGAGGTCTTTGACGACCCGGCAGGGAACGGCGCCAAGGACCAGCCACATATCACGGCGGAAGCCCAGGCTGCGATGGCCCGGCACATGGCGGAGAGCTACCCCAATCTTTTCCGGATCGCTGTGGCGGCAGCGCATGATGACGAGTCAGTGGTGGGGAATGGCTGCGACGACCAGTTCGAGTTCGAGTTTGCCCTGGACCTGCTTCTTGACGGATTCGAGCGACTCCACCAACGGAACTGGACATCAGGCGGGGGTAAGCGCGCATGAGCACAGCGGCCGAAGAAGGAATCGGGTTCCGATCCCAGCGGGGACCCATTCTGATTGCACTGATGCTCGCCACGGGCCTGGTGGCGATCGATGCCACCATTGTTGCCACGGCGGTGCCGTCAATCGTGGAGGACATTGGCGGTTTTGCCTCGTTCCCGTGGCTCTTTTCTGCGTACCTGTTGGCGCAGGCGGTCTCGGTGCCCGTCTATGCCAAGCTCTCTGACGTTGTGGGCCGTAAGCCGATGATCCTGGGCGGGATTGGCCTGTTCCTGCTCGGCTCGATTCTCTGCGGCCTGGCTTGGAGCATGCCGGCGCTCATCGCGTTCCGGGTGCTTCAGGGCCTCGGGGCGGGGGCAGTCCAACCTGTGGCGATCACGATTGCCGGCGATATCTACACGCTGGCTGAGCGGGCCAAAGTGCAGGGCTACCTGGCCAGTGTGTGGGCGGTTTCTTCCGTGGTGGGACCAACTCTGGGAGGCGTTTTCGCATCCCTGGGAATCTGGCGCTGGATCTTCCTTATCAACATTCCATTGTGCCTTCTGGCTGGTTGGATGCTCCTCCGGACCTTCCACGAGGAAGTGGAGCGGACCAAACACCGGATCGACTACTTGGGAGCGGGGCTGCTGACGGTTTCGTTGAGCCTGCTCATTCTGGGGGCGCTTCAGGGCGGCCAGGCATGGCCTTGGGACTCCGCGGTCAGCATCTCTGTTTTTGCCGGCGGGGCCTTGTTGTTCGTAGCGTTCCTCTTGGTGGAAAGGAAGGCTGCAGAGCCGATCCTGCCACCGTGGGTTGTCTCCCGCAGGCTGCTGGCGACGACGGCGATGATCTCTTTCGGCGTGGGTGCCGTCATGCTTGGGCTTACTTCCTACGTCCCAACGTTCCTGGAAGGGTCCCTGAAAACCTCACCCCTTCTGGCCGGGCTCGCCTTGGCGGCCTTAACCATTGGCTGGCCCATCAGTGCCTCGCAAGCCGGCCGGTTGTATCTCCGCATCGGATTTCGGAACACGGGCATCATCGGCATCGTGATCACAGTCATCGGCACGGCTCTCCTTGCCCTCACGGCCTCATCGCCCAGCGTCATCCTGGTGGCAGTGGCGTGCTTCATCGTTGGGCTCGGACTCGGGCTGGTGGCAACGCCGAGCCTCATTGCCGCCCAGACCAGCGTCGAATGGAACGAACGCGGCGTGGTCACCGGTACCAACCTGTTTGCCCGTTCGATCGGCAGTTCCATTGGCGTGGCTGTTTTCGGGGCGATCGCCAACGCTGTCTATGCCAACGGCCCCAGCGGCGGTCCCGATCCGCAAACTACCGTTTCGGCGTCCACTGCGGTATTCGTGGCTGTGCTTGTCAGCGCAGTCCTTACCGTCGTGGCGGTGCTGGCGATGCCTGCTGAGGGGAAAGTCAACACCGCCGAACCGGCCCCGAAACCCAGCTCGGAACACGCGAACGACTAGTCTCGAAGACATGGATGAACTGATCACCGGCACCTTGGAAAAGTTGTTTGAAGGAACCGTGTGGGCGGAGGGTCCTCTCTGGATTCCGCAGTCGCAGACCGTGCGCTGGAGCGACATTCCCAACAACAGGATCCTTGAGTTCTCGCCTTCAACCGGCGCGACGCGCGAGTACGCCGCCGGCGTCGAATACACCAACGGGCGGACGCTGGACCGTGACGGCAGCGTGGTGCAGTGCAGCCACGGCTGCCGGCGTATTGAGCGGGACCACGACGGCGTGGTGACGCCGATCGTTGAGGCGTTCGGTGAGCATCGGCTCAACTCGCCCAACGACGTTGTCGTGGCTGGGGATGGCACAGTCTGGTTTACCGATCCTCCGTATGGAATTCTTCCCGGGACGGTGGAAGGGCACGAGGGTGAGCAGGAGTACGGCGGTTGCTATGTCTTCCGCTTCGACCCGGCCACGGAAGAGCTGACTCCCATGGTCACGGATCTGGTACACCCCAACGGGCTGGCGTTCTCCCCGGATGAGTCACTCCTGTATGTAGCAGACACGGCGGGTCCAGCCTTGGGAGTGCCGTTCCGGATAGCTGTCTACCCGGTTGAGGGCGGCGGCTGCGGAGAGGGCAGCACATTCGTTGAGCTCGAAGACGATGCGGCCTCGGACGGCTTCCGTGTGGACATCGAGGGTCGCGTGTGGACGTCGGCGGGCTCGTCAGTACGCGTCTACGCCCCCAGCGGTGCGCTGCTGGCCGCCGTCGACGTTCCGGAAAAGGTCTCCAATCTCTGCTTCGGCGGGCCTGATGGGCGCGATCTCTACCTCACGGCCACGACGTCCTTGTACCGGCTCCGGACCTCGACACGGGACACGACCATGAGAGTACCCTGAACACAGCACCCGCCGCTGCTATCGAGGGAGTGAACGTGTCAGGAAGCAACCCCGATCCATATGAAGACAAGATCACCGGTTTGGAGCCAGGTGGAGGAGTGCCCCCGGGGGAGACCCCTCCTGGCGAAGCCTCCACCGCCGGACCGCAGGGCCATGACGAGGGAGGCCCCAGGAAGGGCACTCAATTCCTGTGGCTGGCAGCCATCGGTGCCGGCGTGCTGCTGACGCTGCTGTTCTTCATCGGCTACATCGTCGGCTTCTTCGACTAGCTGGGAATCCCGGGAAACGCGTGATGTCGTCCGTCGAAGGTCAGAGCGCTGCTGCGTCGCTGGCGATGATCGCGGCGAGCTCCGCGGGGATGCCGTTCCCCGAAGCAGCCTTGGCATCGGCCTCGACGTCTGCCCAACGTTCGCGGTCCACGTTTTTCATGAGCTTGTCGCGCACCTTGCTGTCGATACCGTCTGAGATGAGGACGACGTAAAGTCCGGACTTGCTGGCCTGGACGGTGAAGGTGATGGACGCCGTCGCCTCTCCTCCCGGGCCGCTGGCTGTGGCGATGAGGGTGTGCTGCCCGGCCGCGAGCGTCAGTGCCTTGACGGCGTCGCCTTCCGCGACCGTGTGCCCGTCGAGCTGGATGGTGACATTGTCGGCGTTGGTGGTTTCCACAGCGGGGGTGACGGTGTCGCCGCGGCTCAGAGTGGCGCCCTCGAGCTTTCCTGCGAAGCGGACGGACGGAGCCTCAGGGGTGGGAGCGGTGGGGGTAGCGCTTTGGAAGCCCACAAGGGCGCCGGCGCGGTTGGTGATGATGCCGTCCACGCCGGCCTCGGTCATATCCTTCCATTGCTGCGGGCTGTCCACGGTGTAGGGCATCACGGCGATGCCGGCTTGGTGCAATTCCTTGATGGCATCTGGACGGGCGGCAAGCGCTGACCAACTCGGGTTGTACGTGACGGCTCCGAACTGCTTGGCTGCAGCCACAACGTCAGCGTCCAAGGCACCCCGGAGCAGGCCGAGCCTCAGGGATGGCTCGTACTCGCGCGCGTAGCTCAGAACGTTGGTGTCGAAGCTCTGCAGGATGGTCTGCTCCAGCATGCCGCGCTCCTTGAGCATGTCAACCACACGCTGGACTTCTGAGCGGGTTTCCGGGCCTTTGATCTCCAGCAGCAAGCCGGCGCCCTCGGTATTGGTCTGGTCCAGGAACTCAGCAAGGGTGGGAACCTTGGCGCCGGCATAGGCCGGGGAGAACCAGGATCCTGCTTCCAGCCCGGCAATGTAGCCGGAGCTCAGGGTAGAGACGTCGCCGGTCCCGGACGTCACGCGATCCACAGTGTTGTCGTGAATGACCACTGGGACGCCGTCCTGCGTGGTGTTGACGTCCATCTCGATCCAGTCGGCGCCGGCCCGGCCTCCCGAGAGGAGGGCCTGGAGTGTGTTCTCGGGGATGACTGAGGACAGTCCCCGGTGGGCGATCACTGCGGGCTTTTCTCCGGGCTTGATCAGCAGGGATTCGGTGGCAGGCAGTTCGGTGACTTTGATGTCGTCGTAGGAAACTGTTGCACCGTTGGCGACGAGGCCAAGAACGCCATTGTCTGTGCGGATCAGGCGGTTGGTTTCCATCACTTTCTGGCCGTTGAAGAACCATGCGGCCTTCTTGCCTCGAACGTCGACGGAAACGCGGACGTCCTTCCCCGTACCAGCGTCCGAAGGAGCGGCGGCGGTATTGGTGACGTTCCATGCGTTGGAGGCGTTGCGCTCGGCAAACTCCAAGCCGTTGGTGGCAGTGCTCCCTGAGCGCATGGTCGCAATCCAATAGGGGACACTGCCATCGGGCTTCATATCCAGTGCCAAGGCGGACCAGCGGGCAGCGTTGAGTACATTCTCAAAGCGGACCGTTGCTTCAAGCCGGTAGTTGGCCAGGTGCGGCCCGAAGGTGATCCGCGAAAGCTGGTTGGAGGAGGTGCTGGTTCCGTAGAGGCGGCCGTTCTCCACCTTCCAGGTTCCCTCGACAGCAGTGAAGCCGTCGGGGAGGCCGGTGCCGGAGAAGTCCTGACTGTAGGCAGGCGCCGGTTCGACTTGCTGGTCGGGGGACGCCGGGGCAGCATTGGCGGGAGCGAGGGGTAGAAGCGCTGTGGCCAGCAGTGCTGCTGCCACGAGACTGGAGCTAAGCCGTTTTGGAGTATTCACCCTCACGACGGTAGGCAGCTTGCTTTCCCGCATGAGGTACAAACGGGGAACCCAGCTTGAACAGACTCTTAAGAAACCGCTTACGGAGCGCCTGGTGGGACCTCAACGCATCAGGGCAATGGGCGGCAACCAATCTGTTCTGCAAAGGCAAGCATCGCGTCGCATGCCATGTCCACCGTCACGAGCCTGTTCCCGGCAACAATGTGCAGGCTGTACGCATCTTCAAGTGCCACCATGTTCATGGTTGCCTGGTCCAGGTCGGTGGAAATGCTGAACGCGCCCGAGGCGTTGCCCTCTTCGAAGATCGCCCGGTAGGTGGCGGTCTGCCGCAGGTACATCTGCTGGACCAAGGTGTCGTGCAGTTCTGACTGTCCGGCCATGAAGTCGAATTCGTAGAGCAGGCGCATGAGGGCGTCGTCGGGACCGCTGGGCAGGCCCGCGGAGATGGCCGCCCGGAGCTTTTCAGCGGGCGAGGAAAGTTGGGCCACCACTGCGTCCCTGTGGTCGCAGAACCGCTCAGTTCCGGCACGATGCGCCTCGACGAGGAGGGCATCCAGATCGTCGAAATAGTAGAGCAAAGCCCCTCTGGTCAGCCCGGCCCTCTTGGCGACATCGGTGAGGGATAGTGAGCGCAGACCTTGGGTTGAGGCCTCTTTGAGGGCAGCCTCCACGAGTTCGGATCGGCGCTGTTCCTGGGTGTTGGGTCTTGCCATGCTCTTGACACTATCCGATGTGAGCTGCCACACTCCAATAGTTATTTGACACTGACGTCAAAAAACTAATTCAACCCGAATGGATCCCCATGGAACAGCCCATCACCTCCGTTCCGGCGCAACCCCCAAGTCCCCCGGGCGCCGGGACCGGCCGAAACTATGACGCCTCACTGTCCCGCAGCCTTGGCCTCGGCGGAAACATCCTCATCACTCTTTCCTCCATCTCGCCTGCTTCCAGCGTCTTCATCCTTGGCGGCGCCGCGCTGACAGCCTTCGGCACAGGTGTCGTCTGGGGATTCCTGATCGCGGGCGTCGTGAGCATTTTGGTGGCCTTCTGCTATGCCGAACTTGCTTCCGCCTATCCTGTGGCAGGCGGCGATTATTCACTCGTTTCAAGGGCCTTGGGTCCGGCGTTCGGAGTCGCCACCTTCTTCATCAGCTTGGTGTCCTTGCCCCTGATCGTGGCGGTCTTCGCACTGGGTGTAGCGGACTATCTGGGAGTAGCGATCGCGGGACTCTCTCCATTGCAGACGGCGCTTGCCGTAGTTGTTCTCACCACCATCACCGCCTGCTTCAATATACGGGCCAATGCTTGGCTCACGGGTATCTTTCTGTTCATAGAGCTGGCGGCCCTTGTGCTCCTGGCGGTTTTGGGCCTGATCCACATTGAGCGTCCTGTCGAAACACTGTTTACGGCCCAAGCCCTGGATCCCGACACGGGGTCATTGGCGCCGCTTGCGATATCCGGGCTCATGATCTGCGTGACGCAAGGGATCTTCTCCTTCAACGGTTACGGGGGAGCGGTCTACTTTGCGGAGGAGACCAAGAATCCCAAGCGCAACCTTGCCCGTGCGGTGATCTGGAGCGCGGCCGTCACCATTGCCGTCGAGATCGTCCCGCTCGGTGCGATCCTCCTTGGTGCGTCCTCCCAAGAGGAGCTGTTCGGCTCTGAACTCCCCGTGGAAGTCTTTCTGAGCGAGCGTGCCGGGGAAGCAGTCACCATGCTGGTTCTGCTGGCGGTGGCGTTTGCCATCATCAACGCGATCATTGCCATCACTCTCCAAGCCGGGCGCCTGCTGTATGCGGGGGCCCGTGATCAGGCCCTGCCCGGCGGGGTGTCCCGCGGCCTGCGCCGCGTCAGTGCCAAGGGTCAAGTGCCGGTCGCGGCCACCGCCGCCATGGGCGTCTTTGCTTTCCTGGCCTGCTTCGTTCCTCTTGACGTCCTGCTCACGGCTACGGGTTCCACGCTCACGTTCAGCTACCTTTTCATTGCGTTGGCAGCCATCCACCACCGCCGCACCAACGGCAGCCGGACCGGCTACCGGATGCCGTGGTGGCCCCTTCCGCCGGCTGTGTGTATCGCGGCTCTGTGCTTGGTGTTCATCGTGGCAATTCTTGACCCGGCACAATGGCTCAGCCTGGGCATCTCCCTGGTCTTCGTGACCGGCGGTTTCGCCTACTACTTCCTGTACCTCCGGCCGCGGAGCGGGACCCACCTTCTACTGCTTGACGCTGTTCTTGACGAGGAGAACCACAATGCTTGACCTGCTGCTTCACAACGGGGCTGTCCGCACTTTTGATGGTGCCGGCTGGGCCCAAGCCGTCGGGATTACGGGCGGATACATCACCTACGTGGGAACGGACGATGATGCTCCGGCGGCCCGCCATCGGATCGACCTCAACGGACGCCTGCTGACTCCCGGCATCATTGACAGCCACAACCACTTGCTCCTCGGCTTCGACCCGGATGCCGTTAGCCTCGAAGGTGCTTCCTCCCTGGGCGAAGTCCGGAAGCGGATCGCCGAACACGCAGTGGAGCGGCCGGAGCTGGACTGGATCTGCGCCGAGAATGCCGTGTATTCGGTGGTGGAAGGGCGGCGGCCCAATGCTTCGGACCTACGTGGAGTGACGGACCGCCCGGTTTTCATCACCACCTACGACCAGCACTCGGTGTGGCTCAACGACGCCGCGCTGAGAGTGCTGGGCATCACCCATGAATCATCCATCCCGTGGGGACGTCCGGAAGTCGATGCCGATGGGAACCCGACCGGGTGGGTCACCGACTTCTACACGAGTGCCATGACCGCCTCAGGACTGCGCGGACTGCAACGCGATATCCCCATGTATTCTCCTGACCGTCGCTACCGGCGCATCACCTCAAGCCTGGCGATGGCTGCAGCGAGCGGCATCACCACAGTGGTGGAACCCCAGGTGCCCTTGGCGGAGCTCGATCTTATGTATCGTGCCCGGGCAGAGGGAAAAATGCACTCGCGCGTGATCACCGCTCTCTTCCACCCCGTGGGTTCCGACGCAGAGTTCCGCAAGGACCTGCGCGAGGCAGTGGACAGTGCGCCGGTGGACGACATGCTTCGGCTTGGTCCGGTCAAGCTCTACGCGGATGATGTGATCGAACCACACACTGCCGCCATGCTTGCAGACTACGCCAACCGACCAGGGCACCGCGGCTCCCCGAGTATGCCACCCAACGAGTTCACGGCGATGCTGGGCGAGCTCCATAGGCTTGGCTTCCAAACCCACACCCACGCCACCGGCGACTGGGGAGTGCGCATGGCGTTGGATGCGATTGAAAGCGCCCAACGCAGCAACCGCACCACGGACCACCGTCACGGAATTGTGCATGTGGAGTGTTTGGACGACGCCGATCTGCCCCGCTTCGCCCGGTTGGGAGTTGTTCCTGCAATGCAGCCGCGGCACTGTTCCCCGGACTTGGTGGCCGGCACGTGGATGGACAACGTTGGTGAGGGGCGCTGGGACCGTGCGTGGCGGTTCAAGTCACTCGCAGACTCGGGCGCCCGGTTGGCTTTTTCCAGCGACTGGCAGGTGGGAGAGATGGACCCGCTGGTGGGTTTCTACACCGCACTCACCAGGGCGGGTCTCGACGGCGGCTCGGCCTGGACCCCCGATGAATGCCTCGACCTCGACACCACCCTCCGTGCGTATACACAAGGCGGCGCGTGGGCGTGGCACGCCGAGAACGAACTGGGCGTTATCCGCGCAGGAGCCAGGGCCGACGTCGTGGTCTGGTCTGCCAACCTGTACACGCTGGAGGCCTCGGAACTGCTCGGCGAGCGGGCTGATCTGACAATCGTCGGTGGCGCCGTAGTCCACGACGCCCGCCGGGAGTTCAGCGACGATCCGCCGGTGCCCGCGTCAGCGGCCGGTGTTGGGCACGGCGTCCCGGCCGAGTCGCACTCGACCTGCGCGCACTGAAGGGGCGACGGCGGCGGGTCGCCTCGCCTCATCGGCGGTCCTTGGCAGTTGCTTCGTCAATAACGATGCTGAGGTCGACGGGTCGGCTCCACATCGGCCAGTGGCCAGTGGGGAGGTCGACAAGTTCGAGGTTACGGAGGGTGGCGACCTCTGCCATCATGGGGTCGCCTTCGCGCGCCATCTGCATCAGAACCTCGGAGGGATAGGAGCAGGCGATGATCGTCGAGGGGACGTCTCGTCGGGAGTCGTGCTGAAGATGCAGTGGAGCGCGCACGACGTTCGCGGGCATCGGCACCGCTCGCTGACGGAATAGTTCAAGGTCCCTCCTGCTGAGCCCGTCGAGGCTCGCGCCCAGCTGGTCAAAGGGTGGCAGCATTACTTCTTGTTGATCTGGTGGCCCGGACGCATCGACGACAAAGCCATTCGAGGCAGGGCCACTGTCGACGTAGATGATTCTGGTGACGGCGGTGGGGTTCTGGTCCAGGAGGACGGAGGCGGGGACTCCGGCGCCGCTGTGAACGACGAGCACCACGGGGGAACCGTCGTTGCCGGCAGTCCTCACAGCCAAGCGCAAAGCGTCGGCCTGGTCGGCCAGAGTCCTTGAAGCCCGCTCGGGATCCTCGGGGTCAAGGCCCGGCAGCGTCACTGCTGTGACGCGGTGTCCGCGGCTGCGCAGATCCGCCACGACGGCGTCCCACGCCCATCCACCCAGCCAATGGCCAGGGACGAGAACGATTGACGTTTGAGTGGTTGTGATTGTTTCCATGTCTCCATGCTCGCGCGCGCTCCGGACAACCCCATGTCACTATTTCAGTCACTATTTCTGCGATAGTGGCAAAATGAACAGAACCGCGCGCCTTCATGCCCTTACTGAGTCACTGCGCCGGGCAGGCACTCGTGGGCGCACTGCGCAGCAGCTTGCCGATGAGTTTGAGGTGGCCCTTCGCACCGTCAAACGTGACTTGGCCGCGCTCCAGGCCGGCGGGTTGCCAGTCTGGGGGCGAACAGGTCCAGGCGGCGGTTACGGGCTGACGGAAATGTCGTCGCTGCCGTCGGTGAATCTCACCGCCGCGCAGGCGTTGGCCCTCAGCGCGGCAGTGTCCGCGAGCAATCAAGCACCGTTTTCCGATTCGGCCCGCGCCGCGATCCGGAAAGTGCTGGACGTGCTGGACCCAGTTGCCCGCCGTCGAGCCGCTGAACTGTCCCAGCGAATCTGGGTCGACGTCGGCCCGGCGCCACACCGTCGGGTGATGTCAGTGCTTGAGCAAGCCACTATTGACCAAGTCACCGTAAAACTGACCTACACCGATTCCAAGGGCGACACCACGCGGCGTGAGGTGGAGCCGATGATCTTCGCTCTCAACGGTAACCGGTGGATGCTTGTGGCATGGTGCAGATTGCGTGACGGCATCCGTTGGTTTGATCTGACCCGGATCCAGCGCGCAACCGCCACCCGTCATCCATGTACGGGCCATCACGTCGACGAGATCGGCACCCCTCCCGAATTTGCGCGCCCCATCGATATCTAGCCCTTCGGCTGCCCGGGCCGTAAACGTGCGGGGTCCGGACGTGCAGCGGGGTCCCCTCCCATGGCTTCGGCCAAGCGGTCCCGCGCGCGGCCGAGGTGTTCGTCCAGCAAGGCTGCTGCTGCGTCCGCCTGGCCGGATTCGATGAGCTCAAGTATTTTCCGGTGTTCGGCATGGATCAGCGAGGTATCCAGGAGATGCAGGGACTGGACGCGGACCATGCACATCCGCACTTCTCCCACGAGCGAGCGGTACATCCGGCTGAGCCGCTCGTTCCCCACGGCGTCAATCAGGCTGGTGTGGAAACGCATGTCAGGTTCCACCACGTCCAGGGGAGTGCCGCTTTGGAGCGCGGCGATGTCCCGGTTCGCCTGCACTGCTCCCTCCGGAACCGTCTTGCTGTGGGCGAGCCGCCGCAGCACTTCACTTTCGAGGTATGCCCGGGCGAGGTAGATGTCGCGCACGGAGTCTGGTCCGAGATCCACAACGCGAGCGGTCTTGTGCGTTCCGCGCTCCAGCAGGCCCTCGGGTACGAGTTTCTCAATGGAGGCCTTGGCGGTGGGCCGGGCTACCTCGTAGGAGGTGGCGACGTCCGTTTCCGTGAGCGTATCGCCCGGGCCCAGGTCACCGGCAAAGATGCGGCTGCGGAGGTCCGCTGCGATGGCGTCGACGATTGAAACTGCTGAAACTCGGCCCTGCAACGAGGCCTCCTTGAAGGGTTGAAGTGGATCTCCACGTCCTATCGTGCCAGACAAGTCAGCAAAGAATTCTTGACCGGCATGCGTACTTGTTAGACAATCGTATCGTGTTGATCTTCCGGCAGTCCACCCCCGTACTCGATTGGATGGTGCCCTAGTTGGCTTCCCTTGACCTTGCTGGTTTCCGCGCTGCGCTGCAGGATCCCGCCGCAGTACGCACCAGGGCCATCGATCGTCACGCCAATGCCCATGACGCCTCGCATTTCCTGTTGATTCCGCAGGCTGTGGTGACAGCGGGAAGTGCTGCCGACGTCGGAGGTTTGTTGCGCGCCAGCGCCGCCCAGGGCGTGCCGCTGACTTTCCGCTCCGGCGGTACCAGCTTGAGCGGACAGGCTGTCACCGACGGCGTGCTGGTGGATGTTCGCCGGAACTTCAGGGACATTGAGGTGCTCGACGACGGCGCCCGGGTTCGTGTCCAGCCCGGCGTTACCGTTCGGGCCCTGAATGCGAGGCTCGCTCGCTACGGCCGGAAGTTCGGGCCCGATCCGGCCAGCGAAGCGGCGTGCACCATAGGCGGGGTAGTAGCCAACAATTCCTCCGGCATGAACTGCGGCACCGTGGACAACACGTACCGCACTTTGGAGTCGCTGACCGTAGTGTTGCCTTCCGGGACGGTCGTGGACACCGGGGCGCCCGACGCCGGGGAAAAGCTCCGCACCGTTGAGCCGGATCTCTACCGTGGCCTGGCGCGGTTGGCTGAACGGGTCCGGAGCAACCCCGACTCTGCCCAGAGGATCCGGCAGCAGTTTTCCATGAAGAACACCATGGGCTACGGCCTGAACTCCCTGCTCGACTTCCAGAACCCGGTGGAGATCATGGCACACCTGATCATCGGCAGCGAAGGCACTCTGGGATTCGTGGCTGAGGCGGTGTTCCGGACCATTCCCCGGCTCCAGTATGCTGCAACGGGTCTGCTGGTTTTTCCTGATCTCGAGGCAGCCAATGCTGCGCTGCCCGCTCTCGTTGACACCGGGGCCGCCACCATCGAACTCATGGATGCGTTGTCGCTCAAGGTGGGCCAGACGCTCAAGGGGACTCCCGCCGTCGTGCATGACATTGCGGTCCGTGACAATGCCGCCCTCCTGGTGGAGTATTCCGCAGGTAGTGCCGACCAACTGAAGGAGCTTCGGGCGGGCGGGTCGGGAATCCTGCAGAGCCTTGGGCTTTCCGCCCCCGCGCAGTTCACCGCCGATCCGCGGGAGCGCGCGCAACTGTGGCAACTGCGAAAAGGCCTGTACGCCTCCGTGGCCGGCGCGCGCCCCCAAGGCACCACGGCTCTGTTGGAAGACATTGTGGTGCCGGTGCCCGCGCTTGGTCGCACTTGCCGGGGCCTGATCGGGCTGTTTGACAAGTACGGGTACAGCAACAGCGTGATCTTCGGCCATGCCAAGGACGGCAACGTCCACTTCATGCTGACCGACGGCTTTGCCTCGACGTCCGAACTGGACCGATACAGCGCTTTCACCGAGGACATGGTGGACCTTGTCCTTGCCGAAGGAGGATCGTTGAAGGCCGAGCACGGCACGGGGCGTGTCATGGCCCCGTTCGTCCGCCGGCAATACGGCGAGGAGCTCTACGACGTCATGCGCACCATCAAGCGGCTCTTCGACCCCGCAGGCATGCTGAACCCGGGTGTGGTGATGGATGAGGACCCTGTGGCCCCCCTCCGGCACATCAAGACAGCCCCGCCAGTAGCGGAGGAAGTGGATCGCTGCGTTTCCTGCGGATATTGCGAACCGGTGTGTCCCAGTAAGGACATCACCCTCACGCCGCGCCAAAGAATCGTCACCCTGCGTGCCATTGAATCCGCGCGACTGGCCGGAGACTTGGCGTTGGTGAAGGAGCTGGAGCGAGACTACGGGTACGAGTCGGTGGACACCTGCGCCGTGGACGGCATGTGCCAAACCGCCTGCCCGGTGGACATCAACACAGGATCACTGGTGAAGCGCCTGAGGAAGAACGACGCCGGAAAACTCGCCAACGGCGCGTGGAACGCCGCAGCCAAGCACTGGGAAGGTGTCACTCGCGGGGCGGCCCTTGCCCTGACCGTGGTGGACAAGCTCCCAGCGGCCGTCATCAAGCCACCCAATACAGCGGCGCGGGCTGTCCTGGGGGCAGATGCTGTACCCCTGTACTCCACGGAGCTTCCAGGCGGAGGTTCACCGCGGAAACGCCCTGCTCCTTCGGGGCATGTTGATGCCGTCTATTTCCCTGCCTGCGTCAACACCATGTTCGGTCCGGCAGGGGCATCACCTGAAGCCGGCGGACGCGGCGTGCAGTACAGCTTTGAACAACTGTCTGCCCGGGCAGGGCTAACGCTCCTGGTTCCACAAGGTATTGACGGCCTGTGCTGCGGGACGCCGTGGTCCTCCAAAGGGATGGCTGACGGCCAGGAAACCATGGAAGCGAAAACAGTCGCAGCGCTCCGGCACGCCACCCGTGACGGCGAGTTGCCCATCGTCTGCGACGCCTCTTCCTGCACGGAGGGCCTCCGCCATGCCGTGGAATCCGACGTCCCCGCCGAGGGCCAGCTTCCCCTGCACATCGTTGACGCCGTGGACTTCGCCGCAGAACGGATACTGCCCCTGCTGCCCGAGCACGGGAAACTTCAAACACTGGTGCTGCATCCCACCTGCTCGTCAACGCGGATGGGACTCAATGATGCGCTGGGCGTGGTTGCAGGTGCAGTGGCGGAACGCGTGGACATTCCCGAGAACTGGGGTTGTTGTGCGTTTGCCGGTGACAGGGGCATGTTGCATCCGGAACTGACGGCGTCGGCAACAGCGCGTCAGGCCGCGGACGTAGCGGACCTGAACGCTGCTGCCCACGCCTCCTGCAACAGAACCTGTGAGCTCGGCATGACACGGGCCACGGGATCCCAGTACCGGCATGTACTTGAGTTGCTGGAAGAGGTCACCCGGTAAGCGTCCTGTACCAAGGGCCGCGGTCAGCTGGCGGGTGTTTTACTCGACGAGCTTCCCGGAGACGGAATCGTCCGCGGAGGCCTCGGCAAGGGCTCGGAAGGAATCCGGAGCCGGAGGCAGACTTTCGAATCTGACGCCCTCGTCCGTTGACCAGACAAAGTTCCCCTGGAGTGAGGGATCTGCCGTTGGGAAGTCCGCACGGTTGTGGGCGCCGCGGGTTTCGCGGCGTTCAAGGGCGCACTCGAGGGTGGCCCGTGCTGCCAGCAGGGAGCCCAGAAGGTCGTAGGCGTGGGCCAGATCATCGAACCCGGCGATGTCCGGGTGGGCGGTGACCAGCTGGGCGCGCTCCTCCAAGGCCGTCAGCTTCTCGAGTCCTTGTTCCAGTCCCTGTTCAGTGCGGACCACCCCGGCGTGTTCGGTCATGAGGTTGCGTAGTTCACGCTGTAGCCGCCGTGCGGATTCTGTCCCGCGTTCACTGAGCAGTGACTGCATTTCCCCGCGGGCTGTTCCTACAGCGGCGGGATCCCGGACCAGATGGGTACGCGAATGGACGTAGTCGGCCACATGCTCGCCGGTGATACGTCCGTAAACGAGCAGCTCAATCAGTGAATTGCCGCCGAGACGGTTGGCGCCGTGGAGCCCGGACGATGCCTCGCCGATTGCGTAGAGGCCGTTCACTCCTGTTCCGTGGTCCTCGGGGGCAACCCAGACCCCACCCATCGAGTAGTGGGCTGTGGGCGCAATTTCGATTTTGGTGGTGGTGATGTCCAGCATCTGAAGGTCGATCAGGGTGCGGTAGACCCGAGGCAGCTTTGCCATGATGGTTTCCCGTGGCAGGTGGGACACGTCCAGGTAGACGCCGCCCTTCCGGGTCCCGCGACCTTCGGCGACTTCGGTGAAGGCGGCCAGCGCAACCCGGTCCCGGGTGGAAAGTTCCATGCGCTCGGGGTCGTAGCGTTCCATGAAGCGCTCACCGAGGGCGTTGGTGAGGATGCCTCCTTCTCCACGGGCCGCCTCGGAGACCAACGTGCCGGCCGCGTCGTCGGGCTCCAACAGACCGGAAGGGTGGAACTGGACCAGCTCGGCGTCGCGGATCCGGGCTCCGGCCAGGGCAGCCAGCCGGAAGGAGTCCCCGGTGTTTTCATCGCGCCGGGAAGAGGTGTGCCGCCAGATGCGGGTATGTCCGCCTGCGGCCAGGATGACGGCATCGGCGTGGATCTGCACAGGGGTCCCATCCACGACGTCGAATCCATAGGCTCCGAAGATAGTGCCGTCGGCGACGAGCAACCGGGTGATGTAGACGGTGTCGATGATGGGCACGTTCAACTCTGCCGCCCGGCGCATCAGCGTGCGCTGGATCTCCAACCCGGTGTAGTCCCCGGCGTAGGCCGTGCGGCGATACTTGTGCGCTCCGAAGAAGCGCTGGGAGATCCGTCCATCTTCCTCGCGGGCGAAGGGCATGCCCCACCGTTCAAGGTCCTCAATGCCGCGGGCAGCGTTGCGGGCAACTGTTTCGACAATGGACGGGTCGGCCAGGAAGTAGGACTCCCTCAGGGTGTCGGCGGCGTGCTGTTGCCAGCTGTCCTCCGGGTCCATCGTGCCCAAAGCAGCGTTGATGCCACCGGCGGCAAGGCTCGTGTGGGCGTCGTGCTTGCGCCGCTTTCCCACCGCCAGCACCTGCACGCCCCGCTGGGCGAGCTCAATCGAGGCGCGCAAGCCGGCGCCGCCGGTGCCGATCACCAGCACCGAGGTGGACAGGAGTCGTTCTGGATTGGAGTTGAGGTTCATGATGTCAACGCTAGGAGGAATGGCTTCATGTCTCCAATGAATTATTTGAGTGAAAATCATGCGTTTAGGCTATGACCATGAAGCTGGAGCAGTTACGCACCTTCGAGGCGATCGCCCGAGTGGGCCATTTCACACGCGCGGCCGAGCAACTTTATCTCGCGCAACCTTCCCTCAGCAGGCAGATCGCCGCACTCGAGGCCGATCTTGGAATGGCTCTCTTCCACCGCGGACCGTCCGGGGCGACCCTGACGAATGCGGGGGAGCTCCTCCTGCCCATCGCCCGGCGCATGCTCGGTGACGCGCAGACCGCGCGGGAGCAAATGAACGAGCTCGCAGGGTTGCGCCGGGGCCGCATTCGCCTGGGCGCCCCGCCTACGCTGTGTGTCTCACTGGTGGCCGATGTGCTGGCCTCTTTCCGAAAGGCGCACCCCGGAATTGAATTGCACATCACTGAAGGCGGTTCGCGGTTCCTTGTTGATGCCCTGAATGAAAGCGCGCTGGATCTGGCTTTGGTGGTCACCCGCGGCGTGGACCCCACTGTGAAGGGAACTGAGCTGATTCCGTTGCTGACTGAGGAGCTGGTAGTTGTCTCCGCCGCGGGATCGGCGGCGCACGAAGAACTCACCCTGGAAGAGTTGGCGCGCATTCCGCAGGTGGCCTTTAACCGCAGCTATGACCTGCGGGTGGCCACCGAGGCGGCATTCTCCGCCAGCGGCTTGGAACCGGTGATCGCCGTCGAAGGCGCCGAGATGGACGCCGTGCTGCGGTTCGTGGAACGGGGACTGGGTGTTGCAGTGGTGCCGGCAATGGTAGTCATCGGCCGGCCCGGACTGCACAGTGCCCGTCTGGTCAATCCCTCACTGACAAGAACCGTCAACCTGGCCCGACGCGACGACATTGGTCCTTCGGCAGCCGCAGCAGCTATGCAGGAGTTCATCTTCAGCACAGTTGACCGGCTGGCGGCACCCGGCACCGACCTTGCACGGCTGGTCACGCCAACGGAACGTCGCTGATGGAGATCAGATCAATCCCAGTTCCGCCACGGCAGCCCGCTCCTCGGAAAGCTCGGCGGCTGTCGCATCCATCTTCCTGCGGCTGAAATCGTTCACTTCCAGCCCTTCAACAATTTCCCAGTTCCCGCCTGAGGTAGTCACCGGGTACGAATAGATGAGACCTTCGGGCACCCCGTATGACCCATCGGAGGCAACGGCCATCGAAACCCAATCGCCCTCGGGGGTGCCGAGCAGCCAGTCGCGGGCTGCGTCGACGGTTGCCGACGCTGCCGATGCCGCGGAGGACGCACCCCGGGCATCGATGATCGCTGCACCCCGCCTGGCAACCGTGGGGATGAATTCGTTCTCGATCCAGTCCTGGTCATTCACCACCTCAGCCGCGTTCCGCCCGGCGACTTCTGCATGAAAGATGTCCGGATACTGCGTGGCGGAATGATTGCCCCAGACGGTCATTTTGCGGATATCCCCCACCTTGGCTTGGGTCTTTTTCGCCAGCTGTCCAAGGGCGCGGTTGTGATCAAGGCGGGTCAGGGCGCTGAACCGCCCGGCGGGGATGTCCGGGGCGTTGCTCATCGCGATCAAGGCGTTGGTGTTGGCCGGGTTGCCCGTCACGCCGATGCGGACATCGTCGGCTGCGACCCGGTTCAGCGCCTTGCCTTGGGCCGTGAAAATAGCACCATTGGCACTGAGCAGGTCGCCGCGTTCCATGCCTTTGGTCCGAGGACGTGCGCCGACGAGCAAGGCAAGGTTGACGCCGTCGAAAATGTGGTCTGCGTCGTCGCCGATTTCGACCGAGTCGAGTGCGGGAAACGCGCAGTCATCGAGCTCCATCACCACACCCTCCAGTGCCTTCAACGCCGGCGTGATCTCCAGGAGCCGGAGTTGCACTGGCGTATCAGCACCGAAGAGGGCACCGCTGGCGATCCGGAAGAGGAGGCTGTAGCCGATCTGGCCGGCCGCGCCAGTCACAGCGATCTTAATGGGCGTGCTCATACTCTCGTTCTCCTTGCTGGTGGGCTTTGCAAGCTGTATGTCATGCTGCCACAGAGCTGGTCAACGACTAACTGCGAAGTCGCCGGAGAAATGCGAAATCGCCGGAAAGGACCAGCGAACTGGAGCCCTTCCGGCGATCCCGGTGCACGGAAACCTGTCAGCGGGTTTCGAGGTCCTCCAGCGACTTGCCCTTCGTGTCAGAGGACATGAGGGTGGCTACGGCTGAGACGAGGCAAATCCCGAGGGTGGTCAAGCCGATGACCAGGGGGATATTCGCCGATCCCGGGGGAGCGATCGCCGTGAACAGGCTGGGGAAGAAGGACGCGATCATAAGCCCGATGTTCTGGGAGACTGCGAAGCCCGTGACCCGCATCCGCATGGGGAACTGCTCCTGGAAGAATGTGGCGAACGTGGCATTCCACATCTGGAAGAGGATGCCCTGCACAATCACCACGCAGAGGAACACCAGGGGCAGGCTGCGCTGTTCGATGGCCCACAGGTAAACCACGGTCAGCAATCCGCCGGCAATGCCGCCCGCCACCATCAGTGTCCGCCGGCCAATCCTGTCGGACAGGGCGCCGAACAGGGGGATGGTCAGCACTGCGGCCACGTTGGCTGCCAAGGTTACCCAGAGGAACTCGCTGCTGGAGAAGCCGATGCCGTATCCCTTCTGGGTAGCGAAGGAGACACCGAAGATGAGGGTCGCCATGCCGATCACGTTGGTGAAGGTCATGATGATGCATCGGACCAGGACCCAGGGGTGGGTGCGCAGGAGGTCCACCAGCGGGAAGCGGCGCTTGACGCTGGCGTCTTCGGAGTGGGCCAGGTAGGCGGGTGGCTCTTCAACGCGGCGCCGGATAACGTACCCGGCCACGATCACCACGGCGCTGAGCAGGAACGGCAGGCGCCAGCCCCAGGAGTGGAACTGCTCGTCGGGAAGGAGGGCGGCAAGCGGAATCAGTACCGCGGTAGCCAGGATTGAACCCACCTGCGTTCCCTGCAGGCTGAAGCTCGCGAAGAAGCCGCGTCTCGCATCAGGAGAGTGCTCCACGATCATCGCGCTGGCGCCGCCGAGTTCACCTGCAACGGCGAATCCTTGGATCAGGCGGAGGATCACCAGCAGAACTGGCGCAAGGAGGCCAACTTGCCCATACGTCGGCAGCAGCCCGACGGCAAAAGTAGCGAAGCCCATGAGCAGCATCGCGAAAACGAGCACCTTCTTGCGTCCGTGCCGGTCACCATAGGCTCCCAGGATCACGGCACCGAGTGGGCGGGAAACGTACCCCACCGCGTAGGTCGCCAACGAGGCGATGATGCCAACCGTGGGATTTTCGGTGGGGAAGAAGATGGTGGGAAACAGCAGCGTGGCCGCCAGCGAATACAGTGCGAAGTCGTAATACTCCAGCGCGCTTCCGATCCAACCGCTCATTGCGGCTTTCTTCGGATCCTTCTGGCCGGTGGTTCGTTCGGGCCCGGCAGGGTGCTCGGGGGAGGGGGCGGGATCCCTCCGGTGCGTGACTGTCACGTCGCTGTACTCCTCTGGCGTCATTGGCAAGGAACAAGAACTCTTCCCATCCAGGACTGAACAAAGTGGTCATTCAGCGTGAGGAAGGTTACATCTTGAATCGATTCATAAATCATAGGACGTGACGTGCGCTACGTCAACGCACGACGACGGCAGGCCACGGTGGGTTCGATTGGAACGGCCGGTTCTAGCGGTCGTTGCAACACCCAGAATTTTTGGGAGTTGCAACGACCGTGTCGTCTTTAAAGAAGGTACCGGTAAACCGGCGGATGTACGCGCCTGAGCTAAGGACTCAGTTCTTTCAAGCCCTTGATCGTCTTGGCAGCGTCACTGCCGCAGCTTCGGAACTTGGACTGAATCGGGTGACTTGTTACCAGTGGTGCCGGAAGGCCGGCGTCCGGAACGAGAAGGTCGTCAGGACGCAGTACGCGCCAGAGCAGAAGGAAGAGTTCTTCACGGTCCTCCGGCGCGTGGAGAGCGTGACTCTGGCCGCTGCCGAACTTGGTTTGAACGTCAATACCTGCCACCGCTGGGCCTCGGAAGCGGGAATTGCCAGCAAAGCCCCAGGATCCGACCGGCGGGAAAAATTCCTCCGGCTGCGGAAGGTCGGAATGAGCCGAAGCGAAGCCATCACCGCCGTAGGTGTCAATCCTAAGACCGCCCGGGAGTGGGAACGCGGGATCAGGAAGTCTGGTGGGCGACGCATTTATCCGGATGGCCGGGTGGTCGATTACAAACGTGGTGTGACCACTAAGACCTCTTCCACCGGCACACCAGGAGTGGTGCCGGTGGAAGTATCAGCGTTAGAGAAACCTATTGACCCGCGATACCTCAATGTTCAGGAACGGGAATTGATCCGGGATCTGCAGGCAGCTGGCTCCTCGGTGAGGGCGATCGCCCGCACCATCGGCAGATCGCCTTCAACAGTCAGCCGGGAGCTGGCACGAAATACCGACCCCCTCCTGGGCTACTTGCCCCACGGAGCGCATCGCAAGGCAGCTACCCGGCGGAGGCGGCCCAAGTCCGCCAAACTGGCCATCGAGTCGGGCCTGCGCAACTACGTGAAAGACAAGTTGCTCCTACGCTGGTCTCCAGAGCAGATCAGCCACACCCTGGTCGAAGAATTCCCCGACAGACCGGAGATGCGCGTGAGCACCGAGACCATTTATCAGGCCCTCTACCTCCAGGCACGGGGCGGACTCAAACGCGAGGTCCAGGCAGCGCTACGCACCGGCCGGACCCGCCGGAAACCCCACCGCACGGACGAGCAGCGCACCCCCAGATTCGTCGACCCGATGATCATGATTTCCGAACGACCACCCGAGATCGAGGACCGCGCGGTGCCCGGCCATTGGGAGGGCGACCTCATCACCGGGGCCCTGAACCAGTCCGCGATCGCGACCTTAGTCGAGCGCACCACCCGATACGTGATGCTCGTCCACCTCCCGGGCGACCACACCGCCGAAACTGTCCGCGACGGCCTCATCAAAACAATGGCGACATTGCCGGCACACCTGCGAGGCTCCCTGACCTGGGACCAAGGCGCCGAAATGGCAGCCCACAAATCCTTCACCCTCGCCACCGACATGCAGGTCTATTTTTGCGACCCCGCCAGCCCCTGGCAACGCGGCTCAAACGAAAACACCAACGGCCTGCTACGCCAATACTTCCCCAAAGGCACCGACCTATCCGCCTACGGACCCGAAGACCTCGAACACGTCGCCCAGGAACTCAACGGCCGCCCACGCAAAACGCTCGGCTGGAAAACCCCAGCCGAGCGCCTACGTGATTTACTACTAACCACCTAACCAACAGGTGTTGCAACGACTCCTAGAAACCGCCAACCAAGGTGACCTGCCGCCGTCGTAACGGTTTTAGTTGTGCGTGGTAAGGGGTCGGAGGTGGCTACTTCGCCAGGAAGCGCAGCAGGATCTCGTTGATCTCAGCGCCGTGTGTCCACAGCATGCCGTGGGGCGCGCCCTCGATCTCGACGTATTCGGCGGAGGGGAGCCGCTTGGTGAATTCCCGTCCGGTGGCGTCGATCGGCAGGATGCGATCGTCGGTGCCGTGAACGATCAAAGACGGGACGGTGACCTTCCCGATGTCGGCGCGGAAGTCCGTGAGCCATGAATCCACGACGGCGAAGGATGCGTACCAGGACGATCCTGCGGCGACATTCCACGAGTTCCGCAGGGCTTCCTCGCTGAGACGGTTGCCAAGGAAGTTATCGGTGTTGAAGAAGTCGTTGTAGAAGTTGGTGAACCAGGCGTAGCGGTCCTCGATGGCTGCGTTGCGAATGCCGTCGAACACGCTGGACGGGACGCCGGTGGGGTTGTCGTCCGTCTGGAGGAGGAAGGGCTCGAGGGATGCCAGGAAGGCGGCCTTCGCAACGCGGCCTTCGCCGTAGGTGCCGAGGTAGCGCCCTACTTCGCCGGTACCCATCGAGAAGCCCACCAGTACTGCGTTGTTCAGGTCCAGGGTTTCGAGGACTGTGTTGAGGTCGGCGGCGAAGGTGTCGTAGTCGTAGCCGGTGGTCGGCTTGCTGGACTTGCCGAACCCGCGGCGGTCGTAGGTGATGACGCGGTAGCCGGCGTTGAGGAGGGTTGCGGTTTGCTTCTCCCAGGAGCCGCCGTCCAGCGGGTAGCCGTGGATCAGGACTACGGGCTGACCTGTTCCATGGTCTTCGTAGTAGAGCTCGATGTCAGTGGTGTTTTCGGTGCCGACCTTGATGAAACCCATGATATTGTCCCTTTTCTGCGAGTAGAGAACGATCGTTCTCTTCTGGTGTTTACCATCGTAGAGAACGTTCGTTCTCTTTGCAAGTAGAATGGATGCATGAATGTTTCCGAAGTCCGCGAACGCATCGTTGCCACTGCTGACGAGCTCTACAATGCCAAGGGAATTCAGGCTGTTGGGATGGACGAGTTGCGTTCCGCTGCCGGGGTTTCGCTGAAGAAGCTTTACGGGGAATTCCCGTCAAAGAGCAGCATTGTCATGGCCGTACTGGAGTACCGGCATCAGTCCTGGACCGAAGGGCTGGACGCTACAGTCCAACAAGCCGGGGCGCCGCGGGAGCGGCTCCTTGCCATCTTCGACTACCTTGCCGGTTGGTTCTGCCAGGACTCATTCCGCGGGTGCGGTTTCATTAACAGCTTCGCCGAGCTGGGTGCCGTGAGCCCCGAGGTCGCCGAGTATGCGCGGAAGCACAAAGAATCATTCCAGGAATACGTCGCCCGCCTGGCGGTGGAGGCCGGTGCTCCGGGCTACTTGGCGCCGCAACTGGCCATCCTCGCCGAAGGCGCCCAGACTACAGCGGCCATCGCCGGAACGTCCGACGCCGCCGGGCAAGCGCGTCAAGCGGCTGAGGTCCTCATCGACGCGGCCTTGGGTGTCGCCTGGGCTGGATGAGGTCTGGCCGGATCTTGCCGGCTGGAGGGGCGGGATAGCAGAACGGCGCTGCCGGGACTAGGCTTCTGGGATGCGCCGAACGGCGCATCAGGAAGAAGACCATCCGTGTTTGAAGTCCCCAGCATCCTGTTCCTTTCGGCAGGCGTTGCGGTGTTGGCCGCTGCTGTCTTGCCAAAGTTGTTGCGACGCATGCCGCTGTCCATGCCCATGGTCTTTCTTGGCAGCGGCATCCTCGCCTTCACCTTGCTTCCCGAGCTGCCGGACCCGGATCCCGTTCAGTATGGCGAGTTCACCACGCACCTGACCGAGATCTGCGTCATCATCTCCCTTATGGGGGCCGGTTTGGCGTTGGACCGGCCATTCCGTTGGCGTGGATGGTCCACCACGTGGCGCTTGCTCGGCATCGTCATGCCTTTGTGCATCCTTGTGATGACGCTCCTGGGGCTGTGGGTGCTGGGCTTGGGGCTCGCCGCAGCCATCCTCGTGGCAGCCGCGATCGCACCCACGGACCCTGTGCTGGCGTCGGAAGTGCAGGTTGGCAGGCCCGCGGACAGCGAGGAGGACCCGGACGAAGACGAGGTTCGTTTCGCCTTGACCTCCGAGGCGGGTTTGAATGACGGGCTTGCCTTCCCCTTCGTTTATCTCGCCATCCTTATCAGCCTCGTGGGGGCCTCCCCGGCCGGTTGGCTGGGGGAGTGGGTTGCTGTGGACGTTCTATGGCGAACTGTTGCCGGTGTGCTCATTGGGTACGGTACGGGCAAGTTGCTGAGCTTGGTCTTTTTCGCAGCCAAACGCAAGAGTTTTCGTTTGTCCGAGCATTCCGAAGGATTTGTGGCCCTGGCGGCGACGTTCCTGGCCTACGGTGCAACGGAGATGGTGTCCGGCTATGGGTTCGTTGCAGTTTTCATTTGCGCCTTGACCATTCGATCCGCCGAACGCAACCACGCGTACCACCAAGTGCTGCACAGCTATGTGGAGCAGTTGGAACGCCTCATGACAGTAGTGATCCTGGTCCTCCTTGGGGGCGCCATAGCCCGCGGCTTATTGGAGGGGATCGGCTGGGCGGAGCTGTTGGTCGCCCTGGCGTTCCTTCTGGTTGTCCGCCCCGTGGTCGGATGGATCGGGCTCATGCGCGGAAAGACCGGTCCCCGCGAACGCCTGGCTATTTCCTACTTCGGAATTCGCGGGATCGGCTCCCTGTTCTACGTTGCCTTCGCGCTGAGCCACGGAAACTTCGGGACAGAGGCCCGCGAATTGTGGGCCATGGTCGGTTTGGTAGTGGCTTTGTCGATCGTGGTACACGGCGCCACCACTGCGCCCTTGATGAATCGACTGGACCGTTTGCGCGTTGCCGAAGCGCGCAAACAACATGGCGACGAAGGCCGCGCACCAACCACTGCTGTCTAGGCATGAAACTCGTCGGCAGCCGTGGAAGACTGGACGCATGTCTCCCCGTCCCATGAAACCGCGACCCCAATCCCATGCCGTTGATAGTCAAGGCAAACCGCAGAGCAGCGGGCGGCGCCACCTCGCGCTGAGGCTCGACGACGCGTGGCTTGGTTTTCAGACACGTCTTGCCATTCGGCGTGGCCGGGTGGAGACCGTGATCCCGTACACCGGCTATGGCTCCACATCCTGGGTTCGGGTGTTGGCGCGCGTAGTCCGCAGTGATCCCAGGGATGCGGCAGGCCACGCCAAACCGCTGCAGGAAAGCATGCGTGGTTGGCGCAACTTCACGAGTGCGCCCGTGGCAAACGCAGCCGTGCAGGTGACGATTGCAGGGACCGTTCACGAGGTGGTCGCCGACCGTGGAGGTGTGGTGGACGCGCGGATTCCTGTCGTTCTTGACGCCGGCTGGCACACCATCACCCTCCGGTCCGGGGAATCGCGGATCGTGGAGGCTCCCGTGGAGATCGTCGCGGACGATGCCGACTTTGGAGTGGTGTCCGACATTGATGACACAGTGATGGTGACCGCCCTGCCGCGTCCCTTCCTGGCCGCTTGGAATACGTTCGTCCTTAACGAGCACGCCAGGACCCCGACGCCAGGAATGGCCGTGTTGTACGAACGGATCGCCCGGACGGCGCCGTCTGCGCCGGTGCTGTATTTGTCTACCGGAGCTTGGAACGTCGCTCCGACGCTGTCGCGGTTCCTCTCCCGTAATTTGTATCCCGCGGGTCCTAAGCTGCTGACTGACTGGGGCCCCACTCCTGACCGCTGGTTCCGCAGCGGCCAGGAGCACAAGAGGAACTCCCTTGAGCGACTCGCGGAAGAGTTCCCCCACATCAAGTGGTTGTTGGTGGGCGACGACGGACAACATGACGAAGCCATTTACTCGGAGTTTGCCCAGCGTCATCCTGAGAACGTCAAGGCCATCGCCATCCGACAACTCTCTGCCGGTGAAGCGGTGCTTGCGGGTGGTCGTTCAAAGTCCGGCGGCCAGCCGACACCCGGCGTGCCGTGGATTTATGCTCCGGATGGCGCAGGAATGTCGGCCCAGCTTGAGGAGTTGGGCGTTATCCGCAGTGAGGTCCGTTCGGCCGATGACCCTGAGGAAGGCGAAGTGGGCACGGCATCGCAGTGATGACTACACGACGTCGATGAACACCGGGTTGGCGTAGAACCAGGTGTCCGTCCACGGATCAGCATCCCCGAGGTTGTCACCGTGCCGGATGGGGCCGGCGGGGTCTACGGATGCGCCGTAGTATCCAGCGCCGTGCCGGTTTCCATCACTCCCGCGAAGACGGAAGTAGCAGGACTTTTGGACGTCCTTGATGACGTGCCTGATGGTGAACGTGCCGGTGCGGCCTGAAACGTCCAGCTGCTTCCATACAGTGGTTCCCGGCGCCTTCAACGTGTCGCGATCCGTCACAGCACCGGTCACAGCGCCGCCGATCACATCCACATGGGCGAGTTTCGGAAGAATCCCCGCAAAGTTGCGGTAGTCCGTCGTCGTAATGGTGATGGAAATTTCGACGTCGGCGCCTCGCCGAACCTGCAGCCGGGAACCGAGGGTGACCCCGTTGCGTCCGTTGCTGTTGCCTGCGCCATTGCCGCGGACTTCGCGGACGCGGACATCCAACCCTTGCAGCAGGTGTCCGTGGTCCACCCACATGCGTCCACGGCGCATGGCTTCCAATACGCCGGTGTAGGAGCGCTCGGTGACACCGGTGTGCAGGCGGCTGAATTGGCCGGGCCAGTAGTCGCTGCCGCCCTGCTTTTCGCCGGCGTCGAACGGGTCCGGCCGTTTGCCGGTGACGGACCACCGGTCGAACTCGTTGGGCAGGCTGAGATAGGGCTCCTCGGCCGGGTACGGTCCGGTCTTCCACGTGTCCTTGACCGTGAGGTGGTTGTCCGAGTTGGACGTGATCCAGAACGGCAGGCCCTCGGCGAGCATGGAATCCCATACGCCGCCCACTGTCGCCGTGGCCCAGTCGAAACCGCCGTAAGGTCGGAACGCGTCTGCCGGGTACCCGGGGAAGCTGAACTGGGTGGGGTTGTTGGTGTACTCGCCGCGCTGGTCTCCGGCCCTGGAGAACTGGCTGACTCCCGAGCCTTGGGCCCCGGGTGCACCTTCCATGCCGATCATGACGTCGCGGGCGGCATCGCGCCAGGCGCGGAGCTCATGCGGGGAATCGATGCCCAGGCGCATGGGGTGGTTGGCCAAAGCCACCACGTCCTCGATGTAGCCTGAGCGCTTCTGGTTGGCCAACCAGGCGATGGCTTCCACGGCCTTGCGTTCAAAGGTTTCCACTTGAGCCGTTCCCGGCGTCGGTTTTTCCCACTGGTTCAGCTTGCCGTCCCACACCAGTTCGAATGTGCGCAGGAGGTTCACTTCGTTGGGCCCCGGTGCCACCAGCACCGAAGCGTGCTCCGCACCCGGGATGTACCACTCGAGTCCTTGGAAAATCAGTAGCTCAGGACGTGCTGCACGCTGCGCCTTGATTTCCTTGTTGGCATTGACTGCGCCGCCGTTGTTGGCGTGGCCGAAGTTGCTGTGTTCCGTTAATGCCAGCCAGTCAACGCCGTAGGCCTGCGCGGTGTCCAGCTGCTGCTTGATCATGTACTTCGCGTCGTGGCTGTACTGCGTGTGGACGTGGTGGTCACCCACGAGCCACTTCAGTTGGGGGTCGTTCCCGCCCGGGTTCGCCATCGCCGGCCGGGCCGTGGCAGCCGTGGCAGCGGTGCCTGCGGCTATGATGCCGGCCGACTGCAGGATGCGCCGGCGGCTCAGCCCCATGCTCCTTAGTTCAGCATCGGCCAGCTTCACACTCTGGCTGTGGGTGGTCGTCATTTCTTCTCCAGTGCACATAGCGCTTCCCTCTGTCGATTCCGATCCCCCCAGCGGGATCACAGTAGGGAAGCTGGATGGCACGAAGGTTAACCGGGCGGGAACGATTGGGGGAGGCGGTCCGGCTAGAACAGCGGAATCTGAACTTCCTTGATCCATTCGCCCCGGCGGTAGTCGCGGGCCCTGACTACTACGCAGTCGTTGTAGACCTCAACTTGCAACCCGCTGGCTTCCCGGCCATCCAAGGCGCGTTCACCGCCCGCGCCATTGTCCTCCCAGAGCGTCTGGACTGCGCCGGTGTTGATGACTTGGAATCCCTGCAGGTTGCCCGTGCCTGGAACCGTGCGGCGAACTTCCCAGTCAGCCAACTGAAGCGCCCAATGGGTGTGGGCCGTGAAGACGAAGACGTTCTTGTATTTGCCCAGGATGCCCAGTAGCCGATCCGCCTGAAGGTAGTCGTTCTTGTACAGGTTGTTGCGGGTCCCAGAGACCGTGTCCGGGAACGGGTGGTGGGTGAAAACCATGACAGGTTTTCCCTTGCGGGCCCAATAAGCCAGACGCTGCTCGAGCCAGGTGATCTGCTCCTCGCTGAGCCAGACCTCGTCCCACAGCTTCGCATCGTGGTAATGCATGTACTTCTCGGTACCCAGGATCAGTCCCGGCACGCCTCCAAGGTCAATTTCGGCGTAGACCTTGTCCCGACCGGTGAAGGTGAAGAAGCTTTCGAAGAGCGAAGCTTCAGTAGTTCCGTTGGGCCATGTGGCCTGGGCGAGCGTGGTGGGATTGGAGTACTTCGGGACGTAGAACTCATGGTTGCCGATGGCCCAGTGGACGTTGGAAGCGTGGGTGTTGGCATCCAGCACTTTCCGCACGGCATCGTACTCAAAGTCGTAGCCCCGCGGCGTGATGTCTCCGTTGACCACCAGGCCTGCGCTTCGCTTGCTCGGATTGGTACTTTCGATGTCCTTGAGCGCGAGGTCAAAATCGGCCAGATCGCCCTGGATATCGCTGATGACCGTGAAGACTGTGGCCTTGCCGGAGGGGCGGTTGCTGCCGTGTCCATTCTCGGAGGCTTGCGCGGGAGATGCGACGGCGGCCGTGGCCCCGATGGTGGCCAACCCTGCGATTGATGCTGCGATGGCAGAGCGGCGGCTGGGGGAAATCATGATGGAACCTTTCATTCATACGGGATGCGTTGACCCTCAGAAGGTAGATTCGTCCGGTGAATTGCGGGCAAAGGAACCATGGCCAACTTGTCATGACAGGTTGGCCGTTTGGTGACCTTTAACGGAGGGTGAGCCGATCTCCGGCGGCAAGCGCGGCTCCAAGTTGTATAGCCAAGGGTCTGAACACCTCGTGCTTCCCTGTACATATGTCGACCGCGTGGACGATTCTTCGCTCAATGTCGTGCCCCTTACTGCCGGACCCTTCCCTACGGTTGAACCAGATGCTTCACATCGATCCCGTCGGCAGAGAAGAGTACGCAGTGTCTGAAATCAACGAACTCCAGGTGGTCCCGCACTGGATCGGGGGCGCTGAGGCGCCGTCGGCCGGGGACCGCACGGCCCCCGTCTTCGATCCCGCCCTTGGCCGGGAAACCAAGCTGGTCAACCTTGGCAATGCCGAGGACATCGAGTCGGCCATCGCCTCGGCGAACAAGGCTTTCCCGGCGTGGCGCGACATGTCGATCACCAAGCGCCAGCAGATCATCTTCCGCTTCCGGGAACTGCTGAACGAGCGCAAGGGTGAACTCGCGGAGATCATCACCTCCGAGCACGGCAAAGTGATCTCCGATGCCCTCGGGGAAATCACCCGCGGCCAGGAAGTCGTGGAACTGGCCACCGGCTTCCCGCACCTCATCAAGGGCGAGCATTCAGAGAATGTCTCCACCGGCGTCGATGTTTACTCCACCAAGTCGCCGCTGGGCGTGGTGGGCATCATCAGCCCCTTCAACTTCCCCGCCATGGTGCCGCTGTGGTTCCTGCCGATCGCCATCGCGGCCGGCAACACCGTGGTGCTGAAGCCGAGCGAAAAGGACCCGACGGCGGCTAACTGGCTCGCTGCACTCTTCACCGAGGCGGGACTTCCGGATGGGGTCTTCAACGTCCTGCATGGAGACAAGGAAGCCGTGGATGGACTGCTGGAGCACCCGGATGTGAAGGCGATTTCGTTCGTTGGATCCACCCCGATCGCGCAGTACATCTACGAGACCGCGGCCCGCAACGGCAAGCGCGTCCAGGCTCTCGGCGGTGCCAAGAACCACATGCTGGTCCTGCCCGACGCCGACCTCGAACTGACTGCCGACGCCGCCATCAACGCCGGCTTCGGCTCCGCCGGCGAACGGTGCATGGCCATCAGCGTGGTGGTCGCCGTCGAGCCTGTCGCCGATGCCTTGATCGAGAAGATCACCGCCCGCATGTCCACGCTCCGGATCGGCGACGGACGCCGCAACTGCGACATGGGCCCACTGGTCACCCGCCAGCACCGCGACAAAGTGGCCTCCTACATCGACGTGGCCCTCGAGGACGGCGCCAAGGTTGTGGTGGACGGCCGCGGCATTGAGGTGGACGGCGACCAGAACGGCTTCTGGCTCGGCCCCACGTTGATCGACGACGTCCCGGTCACCTCGCGCGTCTACACGGAGGAAATCTTCGGCCCGGTCCTGGCCGTTGTCCGCGTCAAGAGCTACGAAGAGGGCCTGCACCTGATCAACTCGGGCGCCTTCGGCAACGGCACGGCCATTTTCACGAACGATGGCGGCGCCGCCCGCCGCTTCCAAACCGAGGTGGAGGTGGGCATGGTGGGCATCAACGTGCCGATCCCCGTGCCGGTGGCCTACTACTCGTTCGGCGGGTTCAAGGACTCCATCTTCGGCAGTTCGAAGGCTTACGGTCTGCATGGATTCCAGTTCTTCACCCGCGAAAAGGCCATCACCTCACGCTGGCTCGACCCCAGCCACGGCGGCATCAACCTCGGCTTCCCCCAGAACTAGAGGGGAGTGGGGGCTAACGCTCTTCCAGGAACTCGACGGCGGCGAACAGTTCCAGCCTGTCGCGCAGGCTGTCCAGGTTGAGTCCCAGGACGGTGCCCGCAGTATCGATCCGGTTCCTGAGAGTGTGCCGGTGGATCCCCAACTGCCGTGCCGTCCGATCCCAGACGCAGTTGTTCGCCAACCACGCCGAAACTGTTGGCAGCAGCTGGGTCTGTTCGGTTTCGTCGTGCTTGGCCAACGGCTGAATGAGTCGCCGGGCAACGGATCCGGCTTCATCGCTGTGCAGCAGGCCCAGCATCCCGCCCCGGGAGATTTCCTCGAAGGCCACAAGGGGGCGGGTGAGTTCCCGAGCCCTTTGCAGTGATCGCTCTGCTTCCTTCAACGCCTTGGCGAGGTGAACGAAGTCCGTCTCCACCGACGTGCCCGCCGTTGCGCCGTACCGTTCCAGGAGGACTGTGACCTTTTGTTGGAGTGCCGGACCTGCCAGCACCACGATGTTCTCGTTCCGTTGGGCGTAGAAGACGGCGCCGCGGTGGTCGTCCGACAACAGTTCCAGCGCCTCCAGGAGGTTCTGTCCTTGCCCGGGAGGTTGGGCCATGGTCACCACAACGGGGTCGGCGGGCAGCCTGCCCCAGACCTGGCGGGCCGTGCGCTCGGCAACATCCGTGCTTCCTGCCAGCAATTGCTCGAAAACGCCTGCACGCAGGTGGCGGCGTGCGGTATCGAGGGTGCGCGTTTGCTCCAGGGCGAGGCTGGCCAGCGCGATCACACTGTTGATGATGTCGGTGCGGGCCGGATCCAGGGGTTCGATGGCACCCAGGACCAGCACTCCGCGCAAATGATGCCGGCGGCCCAGCGTCTGTAAGGTGATCTGCTCGCCGTCGACCGTCAGTTGCGAGACCGATCGCGAGCCTTGGTCCAAGGATTTCCGTACGGCATCCATCACGCCGGGCATGATCGACGACGGCACGGGACGGTTGTTGGGCATCAGGATATGGTTTCCCGCAGCGTCGAACATCGCCACCCAGCCATGCAGCTGCCGCTCAAGCTCGGCCAGGATGGAGCGCAGTCCGTCGGGACGCAGGGCAGCCCGCGCGATGGCCCGTTGTGCTTGGAGCGACCATTCGGACCGTGCGTTCTGTTCCCTCGCCAGCAAATCTGCAACGAATCGAATGACAGCGATGAACGGCGTCCTGTCGGGGACCTCCAGTAAAGGCAATGCGTGGTTGCGGCACGCCTCTACCAGGCCTGGTGGCAGCACCCCGTGAATCACTTGGGTGGCGAAACCGAGGCCGCTGATCCCATGCTTGACCAACCGCGACACGTAGTCGTTGTAGAGCGCCACGGGACCGTCGCCCACCGGGAACTGCGTTCCGTCTGTCAGCAGCAGCTGCCCGGGATCGAGGAACGGCGTGGGATCGTCAAGATCGGAACTGTGGACCCAGGACACGGACGCTTCCAGCGCAGGATCACCTGCCTTCGGGGTCACCAGCCTCAGGTTCAATGAGCTGTTGCGAAGGATGGTGTTGATGGTTGGCGGCATGCTCAGGCACTCCTTGGAAAAAAGTAGTTCCACACCCTGCCAACTATACAAATGTCCTGAGGTGGTGATCTGTTCAAAAGTTCAAGATGAAGGGGAAGCCCCACCCGCCCTTTCGAGAGGACCCTCAATGTCTCCCACCCGGACCGCCCTGGCTGTTCCCACCTCCAACGCAGAGGTTGCCGCGCTGGACACTGGCAATGTCTTCCACTCCTGGTCAGCCCAGAAGACGCTGAAGCCGATGGCCATAGCCGGTGGTTCCGGCAGTACTGTCTGGGACCACGACGGCAGGACATATCTGGATTTCTCCAGCCAACTGGTCAACACGAACATCGGCCACCAGCACCCGCGCCTCATCGAAGCCATCAAGCAGCAACTGGACACGCTCACCACGGTTGCTCCCGCGCATGCCAATCACACCCGCGCCCTGGCGGCCCAGAAGGTCCTGTCCCACGCGCCGTCAACTATGGACAAGGTGTTCTTCACCAACGGAGGTGCGGACGCCAACGAGAATGCCATCCGCATGGCCCGCTTGCACACAGGGCGGGACAAGGTCATCTCCCGTTACCGCTCGTACCATGGCAACACCGGCGCGGCCATCGTGGCCACGGGAGACTGGCGCCGCATCCCCAACGAATACTCCCGCGGACACGTCCACGTCTTTGGGCCGTACCTTTACCGTTCCGAGTTCTGGGCCGAGACTCCGGAACAGGAAGCGGAGCGCGCCCTGCAGCACCTGCGCCGCACCATTGAACTGGAAGGTCCGCAGTCCGTTGCCGCTGTGCTCCTCGAGACCGTTCCCGGGACGGCCGGCATACTGCTCCCGCCGCCTGGCTACCTCGAGGGCGTTCGTGCACTCTGTGATCAGCATGGAATCGTCCTGATCCTCGATGAGGTCATGGCCGGCTTCGGACGCACCGGGGACTGGTTCGCCCTGGATGCCTTCAACGTCAGGCCCGATCTCATCACCTTCGCCAAGGGCGTCAACTCGGGCTACGTCCCGGTAGGCGGGGTCGTCATCAACGAGGACATCTCGGCCACCTTTGACGAACGGGTTTTCCCTGGCGGCCTCACCTACTCAGGTCATCCGCTGGCTGCGGCCTCCATCGTTGCCTCGATCGAGGCTTTCGAGGAAGAGAACATCGTCGGGAACGCGGCCCGGATCGGCGCAGATCACCTCGAGCCCGGCCTGAATGCCCTGGCTGCCAAGCACGACGCCATCGGTGAAGTCCGGGGCCGTGGTGTGTTCTGGGCACTCGAGCTCGTGGAGGACCGCCAGACCCGGACGCCGGTCAGTTCGGCTTTCATGGGCAAGCTCAAAGCCGAACTGCTCCACCGCGGACTGTTGCCCTTCATCGCCGACAACCGCGTGCACGTGGTGCCTCCCGCCGTCGTGACTCCCGAAGAAGTACGCCAGGCGTTGGCGATCTACGACGACGCCCTGACCGCTGTCAGCTGACGGCTTCCCTTCGACCCGCCGCAACCCCAACTGAGCAGTTTCGGAGAAGTTTTCGTCCCGCTGGCACCGTAACTTGGGGGTTAACCGCACAGTTACGCAGGACAGAAGAAGGAATCCACCATGGCTGAGACCGGAACAACCGACAAGACCAAGTCCTACGACGGATTTACGGAGGAAGAGCGCGCGGCGATGAAGGAGCGTGCGCAGGAACTGAAGAAGGCTCCGCGCAAGAAGGCGTCCAAAGCCGACGGCGAGGCTGACGTCCTGGCCAAAATCGCTGAGATGCCCGAGGGGGACAAAGCCATGGCCGAAGCGCTTCACGCGATCGTCAAGGAGCATGCGCCCGAGCTCACGCCCAAGACCTGGTACGGGATGCCGGCCTACGCCAAGGACGGAAAGAACATCCTCTTCTTCCAAAGCTCCCACAAGTTCAAGGCCCGTTACGCCACGCTCGGGTTCGAAGAAAACGCCAAGCTTGACGACGGCGACATGTGGCCCACCTCGTTTGCCCTCAAGGAAATCACGCCGGGGGTCGAGGCAAGGATCGTGGAGTTGCTCAAGAAGGCGCTCGGATAATCACGGGCTTCCGGGGCCCTCTTCCTTGGCCCTAAGCCGGTTGGCTGTTGACCGGCGGCAGATCCGGATTCATGGGTTCCAGGTCCGGATCTTCTGCCGTCCATACCTGCACAATGGCCCATGCGACCGCCGCAATGGGAACCGACAACACTGCGCCGATGATCCCGGCGAGGATGGTGCCTGCCGTCAGCGCCATCAGGATGACCAGTGCGTGCAGTTCCAGGGACTTGCCCATGACCACTGGCTGAAGGAAGTCACCTTCAAGTTGGTTGACGGCGATCACTGCGATCACGACGATCAGCGCCACGATGGGGCCGTTGGCGACAAGCGCGACCAAAGCTGCCAGGATCCCGGCGACCGTCGCCCCAACCAAGGGTATGAAAGCTCCAATGAACACGATGATTGCCAAGGGGATGGCCAGCGGCACTTGGAGGATGAGCAGGACCGTGCCGATCGCTACCGTGTCCACCAACGCAACGATCGCCGTGCCCCGGACGTAGCCGCCCAGAACCTCCATGGTTCGCTTTCCAACCCGGCGAAGCTTGGCTTCCCTCAGTCCGGTGAAGGGTCGCAAGAAGAACTCCCAGATCTTGGCGCCGTCCTTGAGGAAGAAGAACAGGATCACTACCACCAGGCTGGCGCCGGCAAGGAACTCCGTCACCACCGATAACCCGGTAACCGCCCCGGAACGTACCTGACTGCTCTGGGCAAACTCCACTGCCGCTTCACGTGCCTGGTTCAACTGCTCCCGATCGATGGGAAACGGCCCGGTCAGCAGGAAGTTCTCCAACTCATCCAGTCCGGCCGCGGCCTGGCTGATCAGTTCGTCCCACTGGCTGCGCACCGACAGGACGATCACCGTGATGACCCCGCCGAGCACTATCAGGAGGCCCAGGAAAGCGACGCCGGTGGCCAGGCCGCCGCGCCAGCCGCGCCGTCGAAGCATATTGACGAATGGCCCTATGGCCGCCGCCAGGATCAGGGATATGAGCACCGGGATGACGAGCAGGCGGATTTGAAGCAGCCCGAAGATCGCCACCACCGTCAGGGTCAGAATGAGCAGTACCTGCGCTGCCCGGACGGACGCGCGGCCCAAGGAGTCCTTCCAGGGGTCGGGCTTGCGTTGCTTGCGGACGGAAACGGGCGCTGTTTCCTCGTGTGCCGTCATGGGGGCTCCTGTTCGTTCGCATCGGTCAACCGACCTGATCAAACATAAGCCTACTGACTAATGCCCTTTCCTAGTGTGCCGGATCGGCTTCCTAGTGCGTCGGATCGGGGTGCGGTGGTACCGGACCTGGGTCGGGAACCGGCGATGGCCCGGGTGTGGGGTTTGGATCCGGAATAGGGCTGGGTGGAAACGGTGTGGTGGGGTCCGGTGGCGGTGGCACCGGACCCGGGTCCGGGGGGAATGGCTCGGGCTCGTGAGTGGGAGGAAGGGTCATGATCTCTCCTTTGCGTACGCGGTGTAGTGCTCCGGGCAGATGCTTGCAGCCTACTCCCCGTTGCGTGGCAGCTATAGGGTTTCCAGCGTTTGTGAATTTCTAGGTCAAATGACCTAAAGTGAGTGTCATGAATGATCTCCTTGAATCTGACCCCACCGGTCCCGTCCTGATCGTCGGCGGCTACGGCACCGTCGGTACGGCCCTCACACGACTCGCCGGTACCCAATGGCCATTGCTCCTCACAGGCAGGAATCCGGACCGCGGCAGCCACCTGGCAAGCGGAAATGTGACCCTCGAAAGGTGGGACCTCAGCCGCCCGGAACCCTTCGAAGCCAAGGTCAGGGCGGTGATCAGCACTGTCAACGACCCCGACGACAGAGTTCTCCGCGCTGCCGTCAGCGCCGGCATTCCGTACGTCGACGTCACCCGCTGGACCAGCCGCGTCACCAGGGCAGCCACCCTGGCAACACTCCTGCGGCCCACTGCTCCTGTATTGCTGAGCTCGGGCTGGATGGGTGGCGTGATCAACATCGTGGCAGCAGCCTTGGCCCAGGACGCGGGCGGCAGTGACCAGATTGACGTCGCCATCCGTTACGACATCAACGACAGCGCTGGAGTTGATTCAGTGGACTTCATGGACCGGCTGGGACTGGACTTTGAAGTACGCAAAGGCGGTAAGGCCGCCGTCGTACGTCCGTTGAGCGACACCCGCTGGGTAGACATTGCCGGGCACCGCACCAAGGTGGCACGGCTCGACACTCCCGAACAGTTCACTTTGCCGCTCACCCTTGGTGCCGGATCGGTGGCAACCCGGATTGGGTTCAGCTCCAATACGTCCACGACGGCGTTGCTCGCCGCACGTGCGGTGGGACTGTTCCGCTGGGGGAGTGGGGAACGGTGGACGCCGCTGCGACGCTCCCTGTTGTACTCGCCCGGCGCGGGCGGCACGGCCCACATCCGTGTTGACGTGAAAGGACCGGGGACAACACGAACGGCCGTCATTTCAGATCCGCAGGGACAGGCCCATCTGACCGCGTTGGGCGGATTGCTGGGGCTGCGCGCAGTTCTCGCGGAGGGTGCGCGGCCCGGTGTTTCCTTCCCCGAATCCGCGCCGGATCCTGCATCCCGGCTCGCGGAACTTGAATCGCACGGTGTGACAATATTGAGGTCATGACCGAAAGCAAGGGCGCCCTCAGGAAGGCTGCGCTCCTTGACGCTGCTGAAGAAGTATTGGTCACCAAGGGCAACGCGAACGCTGCAATGCGGGACTTTGCCGCTGCCGCAGGGGTGCGGATCGGACATCTGCAGCACTACTTTCCAACCCGTTCAGACCTTATCCGCGCCGTCCTTGAGCGAGCTCTGGAGCGCTCGCTGCGGCGGCTTGAGGAGACAGCCGGGTTCGACCTCGGCTCAGACGCGTCAGGCACGTTGTCCCGGGACGATTCCGGCCGTCTGCTCACCGCGCTGCTTCTGGAGCATTCGGAGTTGGCTGATGTAAGGATGCACTTGGAGATTTGGGCACTGGCCGCCTCGGATGATCAGGCGGCCGGTGCTCTGCGGTCTTTTTACCACCAATACGCTGCGCACGTTCAAGGTGTTGTCCGGCGGGGCCGGCCGGAACTGTCGGAGCCGTCCCTGAGGGGAGTGGCGGCCGCTATCGTCAGCCTCTTTGAGGGAGCGGCCGTGACACGATCCGACATCGCGGGGCTACGAACCGAACAAGGCGATCATGCCATCATCCGCACCGCGCAGTGGTTGATCCACGGACAGGAAACCGCCCAGTGAACCACCTGACGCCCACGCCCGCGCAGCTTCGCTGGCAGCAACTCGAATTCGGCGCCTTCATCCACTTCGGCATCAATACCTTTGCCGGCAAGGAGTGGAGCGACGGCACCATACCGCCGTCGAAATTCAACCCCACAGAACTCGACGCCGGCAGCTGGGTTCGTGCGGCCAAGGAGGCGGGCGCGAGGTACTTGATCCTCACTGCCAAGCACCATGACGGATTCTGCCTCTGGCCCACGGCGACAACTGACTACTCCGTCGCGTCCTCGCCCTGGCGCGGTGGGTCAGGGGATGTTGTTCGCGACGTTGCCGGGGCCTGCGCAGAACAGGGCGTCGGACTGGGGCTCTACCTGTCGCCCTGGGACCGGAACGCGGGCTGTTACAGCGATCCCGCGGCCTACGACGACTTCTACGTCCAGCAGCTCACGGAACTCTGTACCAGTTATGGCCCGCTTATGGAACTGTGGTTCGACGGCGCGGGTTCAGTGGGCCGCGAGTACGACTGGGAACGGATCATCGCTGTTGTTAAGGAGCACCAGCCGGAAGCCATGATCTTCAACATGGGCCAGCCCACCATCCGCTGGGTAGGCAATGAGAATGGGCTGGCGTCGGACCCCGTGAACTACGTGGTGGACCGCACGTCCGACACCCAGTACACGGAGTCCAGCTCAGGGCTGGGGATCGAACACTATCTACCGCCGGAGTGCGATGTTTCCCTTCGCCGCGGCTGGTTCTGGCACCCGGACGACGAGCCCAAATCCACCGAACACCTGCTGGCGATTTATTACCAATCGGTGGGAATGGGGGCGAACCTCCTGCTGAACCTTCCTCCAGACACCCGGGGGCTGCTTCCGGAGCAGGATGTCGCGAGGCTCCAGGAGTGGAAGACCGAGCTGGACCGTCGCCTCTCCGGTGCGGTTGAGGCCACTATTGACCATCACGACGGCGGAGCGACCCTGAGCTTCCCTGCTGCCGTGACGTTCAACCATGTGGAACTCGCGGAGGACCTGAGTTCGGGGCAACGGATCACTCAGCACACGGTGTTTGGTGATGACGGCGTTGGGGGAGCGAGGCTTGATGGTGGAGCGGGGCTTGTTGAGGGGCAGACGGTGGGGCACCGACGCATTCACCAGATGCCCGTTGTCACCGCAAAAAGGTTGCACGTGAAACTAAGCGGTAAGGGTGGCGGCGGCCGCCTTAGCTCAGCGCGTGTCTACACCGGAGCGCTGGATGCCGCAGTGCCGATGATTCCCGAAGGCTACGAAGCCCCCACGGACGCGCCGGACCAACAGCCCAACTAGGTAACAGTAAATGTCCCATTGAGCGCTCACTGGGACGTTTACTGTTACCTAGTTGGGAGCCCGGCTCTTCCCACGCCGACCCCCAGAACATGATGCAGGGAGGTAGCAACAGCTGCCCTCAAAAAGTTTTCAAAAAAACTCTGTACCTCGCGTAACCCTTTGGCGTCCTTGGTCGATTACGTCTGTGAAAGGGCCGAGCTGGAATTTGTCCCCCATCATGTTCCAGCTCGGCTCTTCCTTGTTCGGAGGAGTTGTCCAAAGTAGTTTCCCGGACAAGCGGGTCCTCCCTGGGGATGGCCCGGCAGAGCAGATACCCTTGGTGGGGTTGTCCGTCGTTCAACACGGGTGACCTGGCTGGAAAGCCACGGACCTGCCGCCGATCGAAAGTCCCACAATTGTGACCGACGCGTTGACCGACGAAGCGCTTCATGCGCTCAAGGGCAATACCGCGGAACTGTTCAGCGCCGTTTACCAGGCCTACGCGGGCCAGGTTCTCGGATACCTGACGGCCAAAGGCGTGCCCGATCCTGAAGCAAGTACGCAGGACGTGTTCCTGGCGGTGTTGCCGCGGCTCGATGACCTCAGTGGTGGCGTCAATGGCTTGCGGACTTTCATTTTCTCGGTGGCCCATGCACGGATGGTGGATGAGCACCGGAAGCAAAACCGGGCGCCGATACAGCACGAGTTCGAGCCCGAACGGGACACGCGCGAAACGAGTTCTGCAGAGGCCGAAGCTTTGTCCAGGCTGGCGCCATATGAGGTTGCGGCGCTTCTGGACAACCTGGGCGAGGACCAGCGTGAGGTCCTGCATCTCCGCATCGTGGCCGGCCTGACGGTTGAACAGGTAGCCGACATCATGGGGAAAACTGCTGGCGCAGTCAAGCAATTACAGCGCCGGGCCCTCATTGCGCTCCGTGAGCATTCGGCAGTAAAGGAATATGTGTCGCCATGACATGCAGGGATACAGAACGCGAAGCGATCGTGGACGAGTTACTGCTCGACGCCGGACTCGCCGACGCTTCAGACATCCGCCAAGCGCTGGTTTCGCTGGGTACCTTCGCCAACCTTCCGGCTCCCGCTCCCAGCCCGGAACTCGCTGCCATGATCGCCGGCCCGCACGATGAACTGTCCAAGCGTCGCTGGCGTCACAAGCACCGGACAACAGTAGTCAGCATCGCGGTAGTGGCTGCAATGGGACTTGGGGTGAGCGGCGTCGCCGCGGCCAGCTCGGGATTCACCCGGAACCCTTCCTTCATTGACCAGCTCATCAGCAATTTCCACCCCCGGCCATCAATCGCGGCACCCGAACTGCCATCGCCTGACGCTCCCAGAGTCACTACGGAACCGGCTCCTGCTGCAGACCCCGCGGCGATTCCACCTTCCTCGGAAGCGGCAACCATTCCACTCCCCGCGGCTGCTGATGCCGACAATGTGGCACAGGCACAGGCACAGGCACAGGCACAGGCACAGGCGCAGGCGCAGGCGCAGGCGCCCGACGCCGTCCCGGCAGTTCCAGTACCTAAACCTGCCGACGCCGGCGCTGCCCACGCCGGCGCTGCCCAGCCGGGCGCTGCCGACGCAAGCTCTGCCCATCCAGGAACTGCCAAGCCGAACAAATCACTTGGCGGCGCAGCCCAAGGGCCGCAGGCCAAGGAAGACCAGTTCGGGCGGCAGAGCGCGGATACCCCTAAGGCTGAAGCGTCAAAAACCGACACCGGAAAGCCGGCAAAGCCCGGGCTCAGCAGCAAGCAAGGAACGTTGCTTCCGGCGCTGTCCGACAAGCGCACCGCAGAACAGTTCCAGCCCGTGACGGACCAGTGGAAGAAGTGGCTGAAGCAGGGTCACCGCTAGACACCCGCCATCTGGGCGCAGACGCAGAATTTCGGCCAGAAGGCCCGTCGGCGGGCAGGTAGTCTGGGGGGATGATGCATGTCAACGATCCTGACGTCGTGGAACGCTTGATGCGAACAAAGGGCACCTGGGCCATCGTCGGTCTCAGCACCAACCAGTGGCGTTCCGCGTATGAGGTCTCGCTCTATGTCAGGGACACCATGGGCATGGAAATCATTCCCGTAAATCTCAAGGGGGAGGACGTGCACGGCGAGAAAGGGTACCCAACCCTTGCGGATATTCCGGCAGCCAGGCATCCCATCGACGTTGTTGAGTGTTTCGTCAACTCCCAGCGCGTTGGCGCGGTGATCGACCAAGCGATTGCGATCGGCGCCAAGGCCGTGTGGCTTCAATTGGGCGTATTCGACGACGAAGCTACCCAGCGTGCCAAGGACGCGGGGCTCGAAGTGGTAGTGAACTCCTGCCCGGCGCGCGAAGGCTGGCACTACGGCTTGTGATTCCAGGCCCGGTTCCTCTGTTAGATTTCAGCTGAATCAATTCTTGAGTCTTGGGGGACAACCATGTTCGGCGGCCATTCTGCGGTGTCATTTTCCACTCCCAGCAGGCGGGCCGCTTTCGGCATCCTTGGCGCTTCCGTGGTGGCCGGCCTGACAGCTTGTACAGCAGCGGAAAGTTCGACGCCGGCGCTGACGCCCACTGGAGCCGCCGGGTCGCCCGAGGCGCCGGGGCAGAACGGTGCACTGGGGGTCGGAGGCGAGGTTCCGACGTCGTCCGCTTCGACGACGCCGACGCCTAGCACAACGCCCACCCCCACCAAGCGCATCCGGCGCACCTTCATTCCGGACTACCAACTCCCGCCGATCGTGGGCGGCCTGGCGCCAGTGATCAGCAAGATCGAGACGAAGCACCCGGTGGTGTTCCTGACCATCGATGACGGCAACATCAAGACGCTTGAATCCGTGAAACTGATGGCGGAGTACGACTACCCCGCGTCACTGTTCCTCACCAAGGACACAGTGGCGGACAACCCGGCTTTCTTCAACGCCTTCAAAGCCCAGGGCAGCCTGATTGAGAACCATACGGTCACGCACAACATCAACATGGTCCGGCAGTGGGGTTACCAGCAGCAGGTCAACGACATGGTGGGAATGCAGGAGTACGCGTTCCAGCACTACGGCCGCCGGCCCACGCTCTTCAGGCCGCCTGGAGGGGCTTACTCCAACGTGATGCGGCAAGCCGTGGCGGCGTCGGGCATGAAGGCGATCGTCACCTGGGAAGCCAAGGCCAACGCGGGCAAGATGGACTATCAGGTGGGGAACTCCCTGCGCCCGGGGGACATTGTGCTCATGCATTTCCGAGCCGAATTCGCCGCCGACCTCGCTGCTTTCCGTGCGGCCCAGTTGGCTGCGGGGCTGGAAGTAGTGCTGCTGGAGGATTTCCTGGGCGTGGCGTAGGCAGCGGCGTAGACGTGGCCCCGCGCCCGGAGCGCCAGTAGGCTCGCTTCATGGACGTTTCCACCCTCCGCGACATCTGCCTGGGCTTTCCGGGCGCCTTTGAAGACTTCCCCTTCGGGCCTGAGACGTCCGTGTTCAAGGTACGGGCCGCCGTCGCCGGGGGTGCCCGCCACGAGGCGAAGATGTTCGCCCTTTCCACGATGGATCCGGACAACTGGTCCGTGAGCCTCAAGTGCGAGCCCGCATTGGCAGAGCAGCTCAGGGCGGCAAACCCTGAAATCACGGGTGCCTGGCACATGAACAAGACCCATTGGAACGGTGTTCGCCTGGATGGTGGCCTATCCGACCAAATGGTGCGGGACATGGTGGAGGACTCTTATGACCTGGTGGTGGCAACGTTGAGCCGCAAGCAGCAGGAGCAACTGGGCTGGGCCCGGCTCGCAAAGCCGCAAGGCAACTGACACGCCCGCGCACACCCTCCCCACGGCGCTGACATGGGGCTAGATTGATACTGCATACCTAAAGACCTCAGCCATGGGCTGGTCAGGAGCGGTTTGATGCTGGATCAGAAGACACTGGACCACTTATGGAACTTTCGCGATCCGGCTGCCTCGGAAGCCAGATTCCGTGCCGCGATGATCGAGGAAATGTACGACGCCGACGAACGTGCTGAGTTGGCAACCCAGCTTGGGCGGGCCATCAGTTTGCAAGGACGCTTTGAGGAAGCCGATGCGCTGCTGGACGACATCGACGACGACGAGCCCACCGTAGGCGTGCGCATCCTCCTGGAGCGCGGGCGGGTTTTGAACGCCGGCGGACGTCCCGCCATGGCTGTTCCCCTCCTGGAGCAGGCTGCCGAGTTGGCGGACCACCTTGGTGAGGAATTCCTGGCCGTCGATGCACTCCACATGCTCTCGCTCGCGGATGCCGCGCACGCCGAGGTTTGGATGCGAAGTGCCCTCGAATATGCCTCGACAGCACGTGATGAGCGGACCAAGCGCTGGATGATTGCTTTGCACGTTGGCCTCGGGACGTTTCTGAGGGGTAAAAAGCGGCTCACGGAGGCCATGGTGGAGTTCCAATTGGCCGAACAATGGGCGGAACGACTGGGATCCGAGGGGCAGAAGGCGTTGGCCCGGGAAGCCATCACGGAGTGCGGAAAAGCCCTCGCCGAAGGACCATAGAAAGATCACGCTTTGACATATGTTGATCGAAACTGCCGCGAAATATTGATTTTCGATCATTCGTGGTGAATTATGTCACAGAAGGTTGGTGCTGCCAGAGCGCCAACCCAGACTGTCTGACTGACCGGCTTTTCCGCCGCAACAGTCGACACTACGAGTCACTGGAGGGTTTAGAAATGAACGTTCAGCACCAGTCCGTCGGTCGCCGTGGATTCCTGCGCGGAGCACTCGCTGCAGCCGTGCTCGTGCCCATGGGGGGAACCATTGCTTCATGTGCCGCAGGTGGCGGCACCACCACCGCCGGCCCCACAGGCACTGTCTCCGACACCAACCCGTTCGGCATGGCAGACAAGTCCACAGTGGACGCCGTGATCTTCAAGGGCGGCTACGGGATCGACTACGTCGAGTTCGCAGGCAAGGCCTTCGAGAAGGCGCATGAGGGTTCCACGGCCAAGATCTCCCCGTCCACGGATATCGCCCAGGAACTTCAGCCGCGCTTTGTCGGTGGCAACCCGCCGGACCTGATCGACAACTCCGGCGCCAAGGCCATCGGCTTCAGCACCATCCTTGCCCAGCTCGAGGACCTCACCAGCGTTGTGGAGGCCAAGAACCTTGAAGGCAAGGTCATCAAGGACACCCTGTACACAGGCGTACTGGCTCCGGGCACATTCGACGGCAAGCTTGCTGCACTGAACTACGTCCTGACCGTCTTTGCCGTGTGGTACTCCGACTCCCTGCTCAAGGAAAACGGCTGGACCGTTCCGAAGACCTGGGATGAGATGTACGCACTCGGCGAGCAGGCCAAAGCCAAGGGCAAGTACCTCTTTGTCTGGGGCAAGGAAGCTGCCACGTACTACCAGGAACTGGCCATTGCCTCTGCCATCAAGGAAGGCGGCGACGACGTTCGCCTCGCCTTGGAGAACCTCAAGGCCGATTGCTGGTCGCACCCGGCCATCCAGTCCGTCTTCACGGCCCTGGACAAGATCGTCAAGGCCGGCTTCTTCAAGCCCGGCGGTTCCGGCACCCAGTTCACGGCCGCCCAGGCACAGTGGAGCAACGCCCAGGAGGCTGTGTTCTACCCCTCGGGTTCCTGGATCGAGAACGAAATGAAGGACCAGACCAAGGCCGGCTTCAACATGATGGGTGCCCCGGCCCCGTCCGTGAGCGCCAGCCCCAAGATGCCGCAGACAGCACTTCACAGCGCTGCAGGCGAGCCGTTCATTGTTCCGAGCCAGGGCAAGAACGCCGCCGGCGGCAAGGAGTTGCTCCGGATCATGCTCTCCAAGGAAGCTGCCACCAACTTCGCCAAGACCAAGCTTGCTCCCACCATCGTCAAGGACACCGTCCCGGCCGATGGATTCGGGTCCACAGCCCTGGTTTCGCAGACGAAGATGCTCAGTGACGCCGGCGAGAACATCTACACCTGGAACTTCATCGACCTCTACGGCACCAACAAGGACCAGCTGGTGGTTTGGAACACCTTCCTGGACGGCAAGTCGGACGTCGCAACCCTCACCTCGGCACTCCAGAACATCACCGACAAGGTCCGCAATGACAGCTCGGTCAAGAAGATCGAAGTGAAGTGACGTCAGTGAAAACTCAGCAGAGCCGGAACGACGACGGCCTGGCCGCCGTCGTTCCGGCGCCGGCTCCACCGCAAGTGATTAAGCGGCGGCGGAAGCCGTTGACGTGGGACAAGGTCAGTTTCTTTGCCGTCTTCCTCGGACTGCCGTTGGCGATCTACCTCTTGTTCGTCATTTGGCCGTTCATCCAGGCCTTCGGTTATTCGTTGACGGACTGGTCCGGTTTTTCGCCGAACCAGAACTTCATCGGCCTTGAAAACTATGTGAAGATCTTCACGGACGACATCTTCATGAAGGCGATGTCCAACAACATCGTCCTGGTGATCTTCCTCCCGATCATCACCATCATCCTCAGTTTGGTCCTTGCCTCCTTGGTGACAGTGGGTGGAAGCAGCAAAGGCCAGATCAAGGGCCTGCGCAATTCCAGCTTCTACCGCGTGGTCTCGTTCTTCCCGTACACCATTCCCGCTGTGGCCATTGGCATCATGTGGGGGCAGATCTACGATCCCTCCGGTGGACTGCTGAACGGCATCCTCACCGGATTGGGCCTGGACCAGTTCAAGGACTTCGCCTGGCTGGGTGACAAGAACACCGCAATGATCGCCACGATGTTCGTGATTGTGTGGGGCTTCGTAGGCTTCTACATGGTCCTGTTCGTCGCCGGCATCAAAGGCATTCCTGCGGAGCTTTTCGAGGCCGCCAGGATCGACGGCGCGGGCCGCTTCCGCACCGCAGTGTCCATCACCATCCCGCTGATCCGCGACAACATCCAGACCGCCTATATCTACATGGGCATCCTGGCACTGGACGCGTTCGTCTACATGGCCGCGCTGAACTCCGGCGGTGGTCCGGACAATTCCACGTTGGTCATGGCACAACAACTGTTCTTCACGGCTTTCAGCAAGGGACAGTTCGGTCTCGCCAGCGCCATGGGCGTTGTGCTGGCCATTGCCACGCTGATCTTCTCCGGACTGGTGTTTTTGGTCAACCGGCTCACCGGCGGCGATAAGGATGTGAGCCTGTAATGAGTACCAAAGTCTCAACCCCGGAAATGAAGTCACTGCACTTCCAGCCCCGGACCCCGGCAACCACGAAGGGCGACAAAGTGGTGGGAGCGGTGTCCCACACCGCGCTGACCATCTGGACGCTGATCGTTATCCTGCCGCTCCTGTGGACGTTCATGTCCTCCTTCAAGACCTCCAGCGAGATTTTCGCTTCACCGTTCGCTTTGCCTGGTGAATGGAAGCTGGACAACTATGTCAAGGCCTGGAGCGAAGCCGGCATCGGCAGCGCCTTCCTGAACTCGATCATCGTTGTGGCCGCAGCACTGGTGATCGTCATGGTCCTCGGTGCGATGTGTGCCTACGTCCTGGCCCGGTACACCTTCCGGGGCAGCAGGGCCATCTACTACCTGATGCTCGCCGGGCTGACGTTCCCGATCTTCCTTGCCATGGTGCCGTTGTTCTTCGTGCTGAAGAACATGGGACTGCTGAACACCCTGCCGGGCCTGATCCTGGTGTATGTGGGCTTCGCGCTTCCGTTCACGGTGTTCTTCCTCTTCTCCTTCTTCAAGTCTCTGCCGCACGAAATCACCGAAGCAGCAGCGCTTGACGGCGCAGGGGAGTGGAGGACGTTCTTCCAGGTCATGTTGCCGATGGCCAAGCCGGGCCTCGCCTCGGTTGCCATCTTCAACTTCCTGGGCCTTTGGAACCAGTTCCTGATTCCGGTGTCCATCAACGCCGCCGGCCCCCGGGTCCTCTCGCAGGAACTCGCGGCCTTCGCCGGCCAGATGGGCTACGCAGTGGACTACGGCGCGCTGTTCGCAGCCGTCAGCGTTACGGTCATCCCGGTGCTCATCGTCTACGTGATCTTCCAGCGCCAGCTGCAGGGCTCCGTTTCGCAGGGCACGTCCAAGTAGTTCAACCAAGCCAAAGACAGCGTTCGACGGCGGTCGTCACCTGAGGTGGCGGCCGCCGTCGGGTTTAACTTCTGTAAAGATGGAACGGATCTGTAGTGCAACGAAAGGCAGCAGCCCGTGATCTTTATTGTGGTCAAATTCAACGTCAAGCCTGATTGGTCCGAGCGCTGGCTGGACCTCGTGGCTGACTTCACCGAAGCAACCCGTGCTGAGCCGGGCAACCTCTGGTTCGACTGGTCCCGCAGCGTGGATAACCCCAACGAGTTCGTGTTGGTGGAAGCCTTCCAGGACGATGCCGCCGAAGCCCACGTCAACAGCGCCCACTTCAAGAAGGCCATGGCGGACATGCCGCAGGCCCTCGTGGAAACTCCGCACATCATCAGCCGCCAGTTCGAAGGCAGCGGTTGGGACCGCATGGGCGAGTTGACCATCGCCTAGCCAAAACAAACGTGGTGCCCGGTTCAAGAAACCGGGCACCACGTGTTTAAGGACTGCTCAGAACATCCAGGGGATCTCGGCATGGCCGAAGTCGCTGAACGAGCCGAAACGTCCCGCCTTGAACGCCAGCACCTCGCCGTCCCGGTCCCGGCACGTGGTGACCTGGCCGAAGAAGACCTGATGATCGCCGACGTCGTACTGCTGCACCACACTGCAGTCCGCCTGGGCGAGGGCGCCCTTGATGACCGGAAGGCCACTGTCTGTGACGTCGAAATCGCCGTCGCCGAAGCGGTCCCCGCCACGGACGGCAAACCGCCGGGCAACTGACTCCTGCTTCGCGCCGAGGATGGACACCGCGAACTTGCCGCTTTCCATCAAGGCCTCGCCGGTCCGGGTGCCGAAGTTCAGCGAGATCATCAGGATGGGTGGTTCAAGGCTGATGGACGTCAGCGAGCTGATGGTCATCCCGTACTGCTCGTCCTCGTGCTGGGTGGTGACCACAGCGACGCCGGTGACGAAACGGCCCATGGCGCGGCGCATCCCCATGGCGTCGGGGATGGTGAAGGCTGGTGCCAGGCTCATGTCAGTTGCTCCGCTCCGCTGGTACCGGATCCGTGTAGTACCGGACTTCGAACATCTTTGCGCCATTCTCTGAGATCCAAGGACCGTGCTCCATTCCAGGAGGACGGGTAGCCCAGTCTCCGGCTTTGAAAGTCCTGCCGAGGCGCTGGTCCACGAACGAGCCCTCGAAAATGAAGACCTCTTCCCAGAAGTCATGCGTGAGGACGCCGTTGGGGGAAGTATCCGTGCCGGGCTCGAACTTGAGGATCCGGGTAACGCTGTCGTTGTCGGAATCCCGGGCAAGGACCGCCTCGGACAGGCCCTCGATGTGCGGGGTGCAGGGTGCGAAGTCCACCGTCGATACGGGAGTGAACTCGAATTCGGGCTTTGCCATGGTCAGATCCCCTCCGCTGCCGTGGTGCCGTCGATGCTGTAGGAGCCCAGGAACGTGTCCAGCTCCGCAACCAGGGCGTCGTAGCCGTAGTTCCGGTAGGTGTAGGCGCCGCGGACCACGAAGGGCGCACCGGCGTAGAACATTTCGTACTGCTGATGGCGGCCGGCGAACTCGGAACCGATGATGTCCCAGGCGAGCTTGAAGAGCTTGACGCGTTCCTCGCTGCTGACGCCGGGCGACTGGACGTAGCGTTCCATGTCCGGCCGGGTCACGCTGCTGGTCATGTCGGCAATGCTGGACGGCAACTGCAGGACGCCGCCACCCACCAGGTCCCTCAGGATCGAGATCACGCGGGGGTACGTTTCGGACTGCAAGCCCATGGCCCCGTACAGAGCGCTCTTTCCCGGGACCCTCATGCCGGCGTCGTCCGTTGTTGCCGTGTATTCCGCGGCGAGAACCGCCGACTCAACGGACTGCACGATTGCAGCGAGTTCGCCGAGCTTCTCCTGGACGCCGGGGATCTTGTCCGTCCCGTTCACCTGCGTCACTTTGCGGGCCACCGAGGCGATGAACTTGAGCTTGGTGGAGAACCGGATCTGGGCCTGCCAGTTGCCCAGGGCGTGGGCGCCGGTGTCGAAGAACTGGCGGCGCAAGGTGTCGATGTTCCGGTTGATGAACACGCGGTCCCAAGGAATGAGCACGTCATCGAAGACCACCAGCGCGTCAGGTTCGTCGTATTGGCTGGTCAGCGGGTAGTCGAAGTCGCTGGTAGCGGCCGGTGCGAACGGGCGGCGGCAGTAGAGCTTCAGTCCGTCGGTGGCCACGGGGAGGGCGAAGCTGACGGCGAAGTCCACGTCGTCCGGGCCCAAGGGCTTGATGCAGGTGACGAAGACTTCGTCGGCGATCGCGGCGCCCGTGGCGAGCATCTGTGAGCCGCGGACAATAATGCCCTCCTCGGTTTCACGCACGACGCCGACCTGCAGGTATTCGCCTTCCCAACCGGACGCTGTGGTTGCGCGGGAAACCTGCGGGGGAATGATCGCGTAGGAAAGGTACAGGTTCTCGGACAGGATCCTCTTGTAGTACCGTTCAACGTTCCCGGCGAAGTCACGTTCCTCATTCTTGAAGACGTCCGGGTGGGAACCGAACGCGGCGAAGAACGTCCCCACGTGATCGGGGCTGCGGCCTACCCAGCCGTGGGTGTGCTTGGCCCACTTTTCGATGGCCTGGCGGCGCAGGACGAGCTCTTCCTGCGTGCGGGGGGCGGCGAAGGTCCGGTTGGCCGGTCCGTCGATCTCCTCGGAGTGGAATTGCATTCCGTTGGCGGGATCGGCTGCGATGTCGAACAGCTCGGACATGGTCCGGGCAACCTTCGCGAAGGCCGGGTGTTCCAGGACGTTGCCGACTACCTCGCCATCGAGGATCACCGTCCGGCCGTCGTTCAGGGACTTCAGATACTCATTTCCGGTCCTCATCAGAGTGAGCCTTTCTTCATTTTGTAGTTATGTTCAATGGTGGTCCCATTCGGGAAGGAGAGCTCCAACTTCCAGGAAGTTCCGTCAACAAACTTCCCGTTCAGCAGTGGCAGGGTGCCCCCAAGGCACATGAAGTCGGCGTCACCGATGTCGGTGCGTGCGAGGAGGCGCTCGACGACGTCGGCCGGCTTGCGCAGGCCGCTCAGCGAACCCTCCTGGTACAACTCGCCGTCCACCCACGAGCGTGCGGTGCACTGGTCGAGGTCAAGGTCTTCCAGCGACTCCACCTCGATGACCTCTGCTGCGACAGGCTTGGGACAGGCGCGCTTGGAATCGCCGATGTCCCGGGCTTCAATGTCCCGGTCCGTGTGGTCTGAGCCGATACCGAGGTAGTACTTGCCGTTGTGGCGGATATAGAGAGGCTCGATCTCACCGGAGGTCAGGTTCTCCGAGGTGTCATGCTCGCCCGCCGTTTCAAACAGATCCGAGTCCATCCGATAGAACATGGGGACCTCTGGCGGTGGAGCCACCCCAATGGCTGCCAGTTCATCGATGTGGTGCTGTACTGCTTTCGGATCCCGGCCTGTGTAACCTGCCACCACACCGTGGAAGTCCGTGACCATGATGGTCTTCTCTGTGCCCACTACCCGGAAGGTGAGGGGGACTTGCCTTGTTGTTTCCATTCCGTCTCCTTAAGTGCTTCCCAACGGTGTTGGTTCTAAACGGTGAGTGTGTCGTAGGCCGCGAGGCGGTCGCCGATGACGGGGAACTCGGCGCGGACTGCGTTGACTTGGCCAGGATCGATGTCCACCATCAGTACGGTTTCGTCGGAGGACGCTTCGGCAAGGATGTTGCCGGCGGGATCCACCACCCGGCTGTGCCCTCCGAGTTCCACGCCTTCCTGGGTGCCCGCCGCGTTGCAGGCGATGACGAAGATCTGGTGCTCCAGTGCCCTGGCCGTGGTGAGCAGGCGCCAGTGCTCACGCCGGGCGGCCGGCCAGGCAGCAGGAACGATCACGATCTCAGCGCCGCGTTCGCTCAGCTCCATCCACAATCCTGGGAACCGGAGGTCGTAGCAGGTGATGCCTGCGACAGACCCGAAAGGCAAGGGGGCGACGGGAAGGGATGAACCTGCCGTCAGCAGGCTCGCCTCCTTGGACTGGTAGCCGAACACATGGATCTTCCGATACGTGTGGACCACGTTGCCCTCGGGGCCCAGCAGGATGGAGGTGTTGCTGAGCCGGCCGTCGTCGCCCGCTTCGATGATGCTGCCCAGATGAAGGTAGACGCCGAGGTCTTTGGCTACCCGTGAGCACATGGTCACCGTGGGGCCTGTGAGTGTCTCCGCCAAGGTCTCGTATTCGTCGAAGTGGAAGTAGCCTGCGCTCCACAGCTCCGGCAAGACGATCAGTTCGGCGCCGTTGATGCCCCGAAGGATGTCTTCGACGCGGTGGATTCGGTCTTCGCGGGTTTCGGAGTCCGGGCTGGCTACCTGGACGAGGGCGATTTTCATACTTTTTCCTTTGCGGGTTCGTTGTCCAGGTCGCTGAGGCGAAGGCCCTTGGTTTCCTTGGCAAACATCACCGAGACCATGGAGATCAGGCCCATGGCGGCCAGGTAAATGCCGATCGCATAGCCGGTGCCGAAAGCGCTGTAGAGAGCCAAGGCAATGATCGGTGACAACGAACCGGCGATCAGCGATGCCAGGTTGTAGGCCACTGAGGTGCCGCTGTACCGGACGTCCGTTGGGAAGAGTTCGGAGAAGAAAGCGCCGATGACCGAGCTGTACGCCGCGAAGATCAGCAGGCCACCCACGGCGGCCGCGATGATTCCCCAGGTCTGTCCGGTATTGAGCAGGGCGAAGAACGCGAAGGCCCACACCATGGTGGCAATCGAGGCCCCGATCAGGATGGGTTTGCGGCCCACCTTGTCCGCGTAAAGCGCCAGGATGGGAATAGCGACGACGGCGACGCCCTGCCCGATCATGACGGCGGTGAGGCCTGTCTGCCTCTGCAGTCCCATGATCTGGGTGACGTAGGTGATGATGAACAGCGAATAGATGTAGAAGCCCGCGTTCTCGCCCATCCGGCTGCCGGTGGCGATGAGGATTTCGCGCCAGTTACGGCGGAACAGGATAGTCAGGGGCATCTTGCGTTCCTTGTTGCCCTCGGCTTCGCGCTTCCGCTGTGCTTCCTTGAACAGCGGGGTTTCCTGCACGTAGAGCCGCAGGACCAGGCCAATAACCACCAGGAGTGCGGACAGGCCGAAGGCTATCCGCCAGCCCCAGGCCAGGAACTCGCTCTCCGGCATGGTGGCAGCGAGGATGGCCAGGACGCCGGCGGCCATCAGGTTGCCCAGGGGCGGTCCCATATTGGGCCAGGAAGCCCAAAATGCGCGTCGTGCGCTCTCATTGCTGTGCTCGGAGACGAGGAGGACAGCTCCGCCCCACTCACCACCCAAGGCAAACCCCTGGATCAAGCGGAGAAGCAGGAGCAACAGCGGCGCTGTGAGGCCGATCGCTGCATACGACGGGATGAAGGCGATGAGGGTGGTGGCGACACCCATGAGCATCAGGCTGGCCACCAACGTGGCGCGCCGGCCGTGCTTATCGCCCAGATGCCCCAGGACTATGGCCCCGATGGGGCGTGCCAGGAAGCCCGCGGCGAACGTTCCGAGTGCCAGCATGGTGCCGACCATGGGATCGTCGGTGGGGAAGTAGAGCTTGTTGAATACCAGCGCTGCTGCCGTGCCGTAGAGAAAGAAGTCGTACCATTCCACGGCTGTGCCGGCCAGGCTCGAAGCAGCTACAACAGGCAGGCTGGAGTGCTTCTGTTGCTTGGGTTCAGCTTTCTTCATATCGGTCATGTGGGGATCCTTTGCGATTGGCAGCCGCGTAGCTTCCGGTGGGCCGGGCCGCGAACTCCCAGGAAAATTGGGGTATTTCCGATGCGTGAGCGGAGTCACTAAGATCACTGTAGACGTGTTGTATACAGCCTGTCTATATTTAAAGCAGAAGTTTTTTGGATGTCCCCCAAGCTGCTGAATGCAACTCGTATACTGGGCTACGCGAGAAAGGCTCTGCATGATCCAGATGACCCCCACTGCACAGTCGCAGCCAGAAGTGGCCTACCAGTGGATGAAAAGCTACATCGCAGCCCTGCCGCGTGAGGAAGAAACCTTCCTGAACGAGGGAGTCCTGGCCAAGACCACGGGTACTTCACGAACGCCCGTGCGTGAGGCACTGTTGCGCCTTGAAGCTGAAGGATTCGTCAAGCGGATCCCGCACAAGGGCGCCTACGTGCCACCCATCTCTGATCCCGACGTCCGGGCCATCCTGCAGGCCAGGTCCGTCGTGGAGAAATGGGCCGTCTCGGCGGTGGAAACCATGCTTGATGCCCAGATCGATGCCTTCCAGCGCGTGATTGACCAGCAGCAGGAAGCCCGGGACGATCCCGCCAGGTTCATCGAACTGGATACCGAGTTCCACACCCTCATGGTGCGTGCGGGCGGCAACCCCGTCCTGGCTGATTTCTACGCGTCACTCCGGCAAAAACAACTCAGGATCGGCGTTAAAGCCGTCAGCCAGGCCACGGATCGGGCCGGGGACGTCCTCCGGGAACACCAGTTGATCGTTGACGCACTCCGCAGCCGAAGCCTCGACAAAGCGCACAAAGCCATCGACGCGCACCTGGACTCCACACGCCTGGCAGTGATCGGGTACTAGTCCTCGCTGTGCAGCTCCCGTTGCCGTGCGCTGAGCAGCTCAAACTCAGGCCGGGCAGCCACGAACCGTTCAACGGCGTCGAGCACCTGCTGCAGGTGGGCGTGATCCGGGGCCACCAACGCGGCTCCAATCAGCGCACGCCGATGCTGGTCCTGGAGCCCGGTCTCGGCAGCTGACACGTCGAAGCGGCGTTTGAGCTCGGCCACGAGGGGCCGGACCATGGAGCGCTTCTCTTTGAGACTATGGACATCGCCCAAAAGGACGTCGAACTCAATCCATCCGATCCACATGGTCCATTATCACCGCAGGTCAGGTGACGTGTGCCATGTGGACTTGATCAAATCTTGAGCCAACGCAGCAAGGCGCCTTGAGTTCCGTTCGGCAGTGTCTATGAGGTTGGCCCAACCGGCCGACGGACTCATTCGCTGCTAGTTACTCAGGACTGACATCGTGCCCCAAACCCCTTCCCGGCTACGCCCGCGCACCCACGCCCCCTCTCATCCGGTCCGGATCCTGCTCGCCACCGCCAGCTTTGCACTTGCCACCGTCAGTGTGTTGGGAATCGGCGCTGCACCTGCCGCCGCCTCACCGGCAGATGCCTCTCCGGGCCAGGGAACGGCTGTCCGGGCATCCTCCAGTGTTTCAGCGCTCGCGGGCCAGACTGAGCAGATGGTAGTGGTGCCCGTGACGGCAGGGTTGGAACCCACCCGGGTGAAGGGGACCATCGCGGTGTCGGGGAAACCTGAGGGTACGGTCCGGGCAACGGTCAACGGCCGGGTCATCCTCGAAACGAACGCTGCAGCCACGGTTCCCCTGGACGAAGCGGTCAGCAATGCCGACGTTATTGGCCAGCAGCTTACGGTGGGGCTGCAGCTCATACCGGTAACCCACACCATGTGCGTGGTCTCCAACGCCACGGCAACCCTGAACAACATGACGGTCGACTTCAGCGGGACCGCCAAAGCACCCACCACGGTGGGCGAGTTCTTCCCGGCGTCCGTGCCCGCCGTCGTGCTTCCCGTCCCCGCGGATCCCGGCGCGGATGTTTCCGCCGCCATCATGACCGCCTCGGCCGCCATGGCCCAACGCTATCCGGACGCCGCCGTCGCAGTGCTTCCGGAAGCCGAGCTGGTGGCGCGCGCTGCCACTCTCCCGGCCGGCAGCCGGATCCTCAGCGTCACCGCAGACCCGGGAGAAACCGCCACCAAGCTGGCCACGGCAGCGGACCTCCCGCAGCTCATCCTCAGCGGCCACGACGAACAACTCCGCACCGCCGCCCGGGCGCTTGCCAGCGACAAAACCGCGCTGGCCGTGACCTCCTCCGTGACCGGCCTGACCTCGGCGCTGCCTGCCGCGCCGGGCCTGGTCCAGAGCCTCAAGGACCTGGGCAGCACAACCCTGAAACTCTCCGGCTACGGCACCCCGGAATCCTTTGTGGGCGTCTCCCAGTCGCAGTTCGGAGGCCCGGTTTCGTCGGTGAAAGTCCAGCTCAAGGGCACGCACACGGCTGTCCCGGACAACGCACAGGCGCAGCTCTCGGTCTTCTGGAATGACTACCTGCTCAGTTCCAAGAACCTCGACGGCGGTGACACCTTCACGGTGGATGCTGAGGTTCCAGCGGGCCAGCTACAGGCGAAGAATGGCCTCCGGATCCGTCTGGCCGCCCTCCCGGCAGGCGGCGATTGCACCGGGCCCGCAGGTGTCATGCCCATGGAAGTCACCCTGGATACCTCTGGCAGCACCCTCACGGCGGTCCGTGGCGGATCCACGAAAGCCGGCTTCGAACGATTCCCCCAGGCTTTCGGACAGAGCGTTCAGGTAGCGTTCGGCGATGGCAACGCCCAAGCCAACACCGTCAATGCAGCGACGCTTCTGGCTTCCCTGCAGCGTGACAGTGCCTCCCTGCTGGATACCCGCGTGGTGGGCCTAGACGCCTTGGCTGGCTCCAGCGAGTCCGGGCTGGTGGTGGGTGCCACCGCCGACGTCGCAAATAAGCTGTCCGCACCGCTGCGGTTGGCGGAGTTCCGCACCATCTCGCCTGACGAGGTCGAATACGGCGTAGGCGCCTCGGCTCCGTACGGCGTATTGGAGGCTTTTGAGCAAGGCGGCCGGAATCTGCTGCTCCTGGGTGCTTGGGCACCTGAAAATGACGCTGCCGCCGCGTCCACGCTCCAGTCTTCATTGGCCTCCCATGTTGGTGCAGTTGAAGGCGGCTGGGCATCGCTGTCCCGGAACCTCCTGGTGACCCAGCCGTCGGGAACTCCCGTGCTGCTGGAGAGCAATGTGCTGGTTCCGCAGAAGGCTGTAACCGATGACTACCGTCCCTATGCCTGGTGGATCGGCGGGGCAGTGGTGGTCCTGGGCCTGGCGTTCGCCGCCCGGACAGTGCTCCTGCGGCGTCGTGCCCGGGCAGCACGGGCATATGTGGATGCTGAGCAAATGGCGGGACAACCGGCAGATGCCACAGGACCTGCGAAACCGGGTCATGACAACTAGCGCCGCCGCTCGTCCGCGGGCCGCCCACCGGCGTCCGGCGGCGCGGTCGCTGACACCGGGGCCTCTGACACTGCTGCGTTCGGTGACCGGGCTGGTCACGTGGGCCTGGGCGCGCCTCGGTGCGCCCGTGGCAGGGCGCAAGGTTCCCGGCACCAGGGTGGTAGCCGTGGTTTCACTGCTGGTGGGCTACCTCGCGTGCCTGTACACGATCGGCCAGGGCACCAACCTGGACTATTCGGATGCCCAAAGCCACCTGACCATCGCCCGGCGAATCTTCGACAGCAAGGCGCCCGGCTTTGAACAATTGGGCACCGTGTGGCTGCCCATGCCGCACCTGCTGCTGGCGCCGTTCGTGCTGAATATGTGGCTGTTCAGCACGGGCTGGGCTGCCGGAATCCTGGGGATACTGGCGTTGTCCGCCACCACCACCGGCCTGTACTTGATCGCAGCCCGACTCGGATTGGGCAGGGCCGGACGTCTCGCCACGACCCTGGTGGCCCTGGCCAACCCGGCGGTTTTGTACGTCTACACCACGGCGTTGACGGAACCGGTGCTCATCATGTGCATCGTGGGCGGCATGGCTGGCTTGGCGCATTGGGCCACCAGCCGCCGTCGAATGAGTGCCGGAGAGCTGGCCGTCTTCGCCGGTATTCCGTCCGCCGCCGCAGTGCTTTCCCGTTACGAAGGCTGGGCGCTGGTGATGACCGGAACCCTGTTGGTGTTGATCGTCGCCAAGCGCCGCACCGGTGCGTGGCGGGAGGCATTCATCATGGCCGGTGGCTACGTGATGATTCCGGCCGCGGCGGTCCTCTGGTGGATTTCCTACAACTGGGCCATTTACGGCAACCCGCTGGAGTTTATGTTCGGGCAGTACTCCGCCTACGCGCAGCAGAAGAACATCACCGACGGCGGCCTGTTGCCCACCAAGGGCAACCTGGGACTCACGCTGACTACTTTCCATTGGTCCCTGCTGGAGACAGTCGGCGTGGTGGTCCTCGCGCTGGCGGCATGTGGCGCCGTCGTGCTGGTCTTCAGGCGGGGCTTTGCCAACAGCACCCTGCTGGTGGCGGTGACCGGCAGTGCGTATGCTTTTGCGGTGCTGAGCCTCTTCCTGGGGCAGACGGCCATCAACAACGACCATTCGCTGCCGTCAACGTGGTGGAACAACCGCTTCGCGCTGACGGCGCTGCCCCTGGTGGCCATCCTGGCAGCTGTGGTGGTGGAGGAGTTCACCCGCCCTGTCCGCATCAAGCCCGTGCTGATCGGCGCGTTGCTTGCTGGACTCGTGGTGCAGAACCTCTGGTGGGGGGAGGATCCCACTGGTCGTCTCGCGGTCCTGGCGGAGGGGCGGATGTCAGCGGAATCCACCACTAACTCCACGGCCGCGGCGCGCTGGCTCAACGAGCACTACCAGTCCGGTGGAATCCTCATGGACGAGAGCGCCCGGGGCAATGCCGTGCTTCCTGTCATGGGCATTCCCCTTAAAGAGATCTACAACCGCGCCTCCGGAGACTACTTTGCTCCGGCGCTGAAGGACCCTGCCAAGTACGCGCAGTGGGTATTCGTCAACGTTGAAGCCGGAAAGGGAGCACGGGACTCGGGACCCACGGACCTTGTGTACCAGGCGATCGTGGCGAACCCGTCGTTCACTGTCCGCTACTCCGTGGCATTCTCGACTCCAACCCACCGGATCTATGAAAGGTCCTCCCACTGATGACTTCCCTTTCACGTTTGGCGGACTCCACGCTCAACCGGCAGTCGATTGGCCAGACGCTGCTTGCGGCGGGGCTCATCACCCCGGAACAGCTGCAGCGTGCGCTGGATCGAGCGGCGAGCGAAGGTGGGCTGCTGGGCAGGCACCTGATCCTGGAGGCCGGGCTGGACCGCCGTCGGATTTATGAAGTCCTGGCACAGCATTGGGACGCGCCGCTGGTGGACCTGGTGGCTGAACCGGTGGACGACCAGCTGATGGAGGTGCTGGGGTACAGCGATGTGGGCGAGCCGCAGTGGCTGCCATGGAAGATGGACGGTGACGTATTGACGGTGGCCACTGCGGTGGCTCCGTCAACGGCCATCGCAGAGGAAGCGGCGCGTCTTTTCGGCGCCGCATCTGTTGAATTTCGCACCACCACCGACTGGGACATCAACCAGTCCATCCAGCGTTCCTTCCGGCGCCACCTCCTCTACGAATCCGCCGAGCGCCTTGCCGAAGAGCGGCCCGGCGAATCCGCACGTACCGCCCTGACCCCATGGCAGCGCTACCTCCCGGTGGTCCTGCTCACGGGACTAATCACTGCGTTCGTGCTCTCTCCGCTGACGGCTTTGATCGTCCTTCTGGCAGCAGCAAACGTCGTATTCCTGGTGAGCATCGGCTTCAAGACGCTCGCCAGTCTCCGCAGCCCCTTCGACCGGATGCGTGACGCCGCAGTGGCCAAAGCCAGGGATAAGGAGAGGGCCACGCGTGGACTGCCTCCCTTGGCGGAGGAACGGGTCCCCGATGGCGACTTGCCTGTCTACACGATCCTGGTTCCGGTATTCCGGGAAGCGAACATCATCGACAAATTGTTGGCCAACCTGGGCCAACTGGACTACCCACGTTCCAAGCTGGATGTCCTGGTCCTCCTGGAAGAAGACGACGCCGAGACCATCGCCGCGGCGAAGGCTTCGCGGCCGCCGGAATACGTCCGAATCCTCATCGTGCCCAAGGGTGATCCGCAGACCAAGCCAAGGGCCTGCAACTACGGGCTGACGTTCGCCCGCGGTGAGTACGTGGTCATCTACGATGCCGAGGACCGCCCCGAGCCCGGCCAGCTGCGTGCTTCCATCGCCGCGTTCAAGCAGGACGCCTTTGAACGGGAACACCTCAACCCGGACCGCAAACCGTTGATCTGCGTCCAGGCTGCGCTCAACTACTTCAACGCGGACCAGAACGTCCTCACCCGGATGTTCACCATCGAATACACGCACTGGTTTGACTCGATGCTCCCTGGCCTGGACAACTCAGGGATCCCGCTGCCGCTGGGTGGGACCTCCAACCACTTTGTGACCTCGCTGCTGAAGGAAGTCGGTGCGTGGGACCCATGGAACGTCACGGAGGATGCCGATCTGGGACTCCGGGCGGCCGTGGACGGATACCGCGTGGGCGTCATCAACTCCACTACGTGGGAAGAAGCGTGCTCGCAGGTGCCGGCGTGGATCAAGCAACGCACCCGCTGGATCAAGGGATACATGGTCACCTCGGCCGTCAATACCCGGAACACGGTGCGTTACATCAAGAGCACAGGTGTTGCCGGCGCCGTCGGGTTCCTCGGCCTGATCCTGGGAACCCCACTGGCGTTCCTTGCCTACCCGCTCGTGGTGGGCTTCACCGTGGTCACGTACATCGGCTACGACATTGTTGGCCTGGTCCTGCCCGAATGGTTGCTGGTGGGCGGAGTGGTGTCCATGCTGTTCGGCAACGCCATGATGATCATCGTCTCCGGTCTCGCTACCCTTCGCCGGCACGGATGGAGGATCGCGATCTTCGCCCTGCTCAACCCGTTCTATTGGGTGCTGCACTCAGTAGCGGCCTGGCGGGCGGCCTGGCAGATGCTTACCAGCCCGCATAAGTGGGAGAAGACGCCGCACGGGCTGGAGGCCGAATACCACGACGACGGACACTGGGTTGGTTGAAGCGCGGCCGGTTGGATCCGCCCCTGATCTTGAGCAAATCCTGAGCAAATGCCGCAGTGGGATTGAGTAAGCCTCGCCACACTGAACTCAAAGCCGCAGGATGACCAGCTGAGGGGGTTGGACACGGTGCTCGATGCTTTCTCGGTACGGGTTGGTTTAGGCGTAGTCACGGTGACGCTCTTGGTGCTGTTCTGTATCTCCTTCCAGCGCACCCGCTCACCTTATGCGGGCTGGTGGAGCCTGGCCCTGCTGGAATTCATGGTGGGCAACGCAGCTTTCCTGCTCAACGGCACCCCTCACCAGCAATGGGCCAACCCCGTGGGCAACATCCTGGTGGTGGCCGGAGCGTTCAGCGTTTGGGCAGGCGCAAAGACCCTTCGGGACCGGAAAGCGGCACCATGGCAGTTGGCCATCGGTCCCGCCGTTACCGCCGTCGCGTCCTTCCTGGATAGTCCCGGGACCAATGTATGGTCCGGCGGATTCGTCTATCTGGCGATGATGACCGTGGGCATTGCCTTGGCCGCCTATGACTTGTGGTTCATCAAGTCCTCGCACTCCCAGGTCCACAAAGCCCTGTCCGTCGCGGCGGGCCTGCTTGCCGGCTATTACCTGGGCAGGTGGCTCGTTTTTGTACTGGAAGGCCCGTCAAGCCACACGTTCACCACGTACTTTGGACCTGCACCTTCGGCACTGATATCCATGGTGCTTCTGGTCACCGTGTCCTTCAGCATGACCGCACTTACCAGCGACCAACTCATCAAGGGACTCAAGGAACGGGCCGACCGCGACCACCTGACCGGCCTCCTTAACCGGGGAACCTTCCTGGACATGGCCACCACTGAACTCCACCGCCTGCAGTCCGCAGGATCCGGCGCAGCCATAGTCCTTGCGGACCTTGACCATTTCAAGGCCGTCAACGACGAATTCGGTCACGGAGCCGGGGACAAGGCTCTCCAGGCCTTTGCCGAGGCCTGCGGTGCCTCGGTCAGGTCCACCGATCTGATCGGGCGTTACGGCGGTGAGGAATTTATCCTGTTCCTGCCCGGGGCCACGCAGGACCGGGCCGAGGACATCGCAGCCGAAATCAGCCGCCGGATGGCAGCCACCCCGGCGCCCGAGGGCGTCGCTTTTCCCACCATCAGCTATGGAGTCACCTCCAGCATCCCCGCTGGTGCTGACATGAAATTCATGATTGAGGTGGCGGATGCAGCCCTGTACAGCGCCAAAGCGCAAGGAAGAAACCGGATTGTAGGAGCTGACCGCCATCAGGCGGCCATTATCGCGGATGAGGCACGATCATGACCTTCAACGAACTCACCACCAGGATCCAGATCCAGCACACCCAGGAGCTGTCCGCCTTCCGGCAAAACATCACCAGCGCTCCCTACATGGCTGGAACGCCGACGTCCCTGAATGCGGACCGCCGGTCAGTCCGGATGGGTCCCGTTCAATCGGTGGAGGACGGGAACGCCAACCTGACCATCGTGGCCGATGTGGAAGGTCTGGCCTGGTTCACTGCTGACAAAGGCCTGCTGGGCAGTTGCATCACGGTGTCCATCGCGGGTCACCGCAGGAACACCGGGACCCGCGTCCACCTCCCTCTGGCCGAATGCGACGCCTGGATCGAGGCCATCCTCGGCGGCTCCTGGATCACCCACGTGTACCGCGCGGGCAAGAGGGTGGAGCCCGATGGCAGGATGGACGTCGCCTCCTACCGGCTGTTCCTGGACGAGCGCCGCAATCCCGTCGCCAAGCCGCAGGCTGTCGCTGATACCACGCTGCGGCGCCTGGAAGAATCGTGACCAGCACCAAGCCCCGAAGACTTGTCCCCGCTGACGCTGACTCCCGCATCGAAAAACTGGAACGGCACGTCCAAGCGCTCATGGAAGAGCTCCACCATGTCCGCCACGAGCAGCGCCGCGAAGCGCTCACTGATGCACTCACCGGACTCGGCAACCGTCTGGCCTTGGTGGAGGCCTTCGTTGCGGCACGGAACGCCGCGGCCCACGGTTCGGCTCAACCTGCGCTCCTCCTCGTGAACCTGGACGGCTTCAAGGCTTTGAAGAACTCCGCCGGCCTTGCCGCGGCGGACCAAGTCCTGGTCACCGTGGCGATGCGAATCCAGTCGGCCGCACGGGAGAACGACGTCGTCACCCGCCTGGGTGCCGACGAATATGCGGTGCTGTTGCCCGCCACCCCGCAAAACCGGGCCACCGCCGTCGGCAACCGCATCCTGGCCGCGCTGGAACCGAACATCGACCTTGGGAACAACAGCGTCCGCTGCGGTGCAAGCATGGGACTGCGGACAGCAGAGCCACACCATACCCTCGAGGACCTGCTCCAGGAAGCCGATATCGCTGTGGAGGAATCCAAGAGCGAGGGCCGGAACAAGCTCAGGGTGTTCGATCCCGCCACGCTGCACGCCCGGCAGCTCCAGCGGCAGATTGTGGGTGAACTCCACGAAGCCATCCGTACAGATCAGTTGGTCCTGAACTACCAGCCGATCGTGGAGCTGGCCACGGGAAGGATCGAAGGCTGCGAAGCCCTGGTCCGGTGGAACCACCCTGTGCACGGCTTGATCATGCCGGACCAGTTCATTCCCGTGGCCGAGGCTACGGGACTCATCGCGGAACTGGGGAGGTGGGTCCTGCGCACGGCCGTGGGGCAGTTGCGTCAGTGGCGGGACAACCCGGCCACGGCCCAGCATGACTTCTCCATGCGCATCAATGTCTCCGCTGCGGACCTGCAGAGCCTCGAGTTCGTGGACGACGTCAGCGAAGCCCTTGCCGAGGAAAGCCTGCGGCCGGAATCGCTCGTCCTGGAGCTGACCGAAAGCGCCATCATCCAGAACAATGAGCTGGACCGCTACACCCTGGCGAGCCTGCACAGGCTGGGTGTGGGACTTGAAATCGATGACTTCGGTGCCGGATATTCGTCCATGGGCTACCTGCGGAAACTCCCCGTGGACCGGGTGAAAGTGGACCGGCAATTTGTGAAGGACCTCGGAAGGGACCCCTCCCAGCTCGCGTTCCTGGCGGCCATCCAGGAGGTCATCCGGTCCTGTGGGCTGGAAGGAGTGTGGGAAGGCATCGAAACCGCCGAGGAAGCAGCGGCGCTCCAGAGCATTGGCTGCGCCAGCGGCCAGGGGTATTACTTCGGCAGGCCCTTGCCCGGGGCTGAGTTCACGGAGCAGTTGACCCGGCTGCGGACCTGGCCGGCGTAATCTCCTTATAAGACGTCAAAAGGCCCCTGCAATCGTCCTCGCGGGCGCGTGCAGGGGCCTTTTGCTTGGCCAGTCGTTTAGCCGAAGTACTTCGGCAGGGTGGCTTCGTGTGCTTCGCGGAGAGCGTCCAAGGAGAGCTCGTCCACACCGTTGATCTCCAGCTTTCCACCGGCAGCGTCAACAACGCCGATCCGGAGGTGGGCGAAGCCGCGGGCGGTGCACATGTCCTTGAAGCGGACTTCCTCGGAGCGCGGCACGGACACGATCGCACGGGCCTGGGACTCGGAGAAGAGGGCCGTGAACAGGTCCACTCCATCGCGCTCCATGAGTTCTTCAAGGGCGATCCGGGCACCCACGCCGTAGCGCAGCGAGGATTCCACCAAGGCAGCAGCGAGGCCACCTTCGGAGAGGTCGTGTGCTGCGTCAACCATGCCATCGCGGGAAGCGTTGATCAGGATCTCGCCCAAGGCGCGCTCTGCTGCGAGGTCGACCTTCGGGGGCAGGCCACCGAGGTGTCCGCGGAGGTTTGACCATTCCGAACCGTCCAACTCTGCTGCGGTGGTGCCCAGCAGGTAGATGGCCTGGCCGTCCTCGCGCCAGCCCGACGGCGTGCGGCGGGCGACGTCGTCGAGCTTGCCCAGGACTGCTACCACGGGGGAGGGGTGGATGGGTGTGGTGCCGGTCTGGTTGTACAGGGAGACGTTGCCGCCCGTGACCGGGATGCCGAGCTCCATGCAGGCATCCGACAGGCCGCGGATGGCCTCGGCGAGCTGCCACATGACGTCCGGGTCCTCAGGGGAACCGAAGTTCAGGCAGTCGCTGACAGCCATCGGAACAGCGCCGGACGTTGCGACGTTGCGGTAGGCCTCGGCCAGCGCAAGCTGTGCACCCTGGTACGGCTCCAGATAGGTGTAGCGGCCGTTGGCGTCGGTAGCCAGGGCAACACCCAGGCCGGTTTCCTCGTCAACGCGGACCACGCCGGAGTCATCCGGGAAGGCCATGGCCGTGTTGCCGCCAACGTAGCGGTCGTACTGGTTGGTGATCCAGGCCTTGCTGCACATGTTGGGCGATGCAACGAGTTCGGTGACGGCTGCTGCCAGCTCGGACGGAGCTGCTGGGCGGCCGGCATCCTCAACGGAACCGGTGAAGGCGTTGGCCTGCACCGAGTCCTGCCACTCCGGGCGGGCGAACGGACGGTCGTAGACCGGGCCGTCGTGCGCAACGGTGCGGGGATCGACGTCGACGATTACTTCGCCTTCCCAGGTGATGATGAGGCGACCGGTGTCGGTGACCTCACCCAACCAGGAGTACTCGACGGCCCACTTGTCCATCACAGCTTCGAACGCTTCGATGTTCTCCGGGGTGACCACGGCCATCATGCGTTCCTGCGACTCGGACATGAGGATCTCGCCCGGCGTCAGCGTGGGATCGCGCAGCAGGACCGAGGTCAGCTCCACCTCCATGCCGCCGTCGCCGTTGGAGGCGAGCTCGGACGTGGCGCAGGAAATACCTGCGGCGCCGAGGTCCTGGATACCTTCAACCAGCGAGCCCTTGAAGAGCTCCAGGCAGCACTCGATCAGGACCTTCTCCGCGAACGGGTCGCCCACCTGGACGGCAGGACGCTTGGATGGCTTGGTGTCATCGAAGGACTCCGAGGCCAGCACCGAAGCGCCGCCGATGCCGTCGCCACCCGTGCGGGCACCGAACAGGACTACCTTGTTGCCCTTGCCGGAGGCGTTGGCGAGGCGAATATCTTCGTGGCGCATGACGCCAACAGCCAGGGCGTTCACCAGCGGGTTGCCCTGGTAGACGGAGTCGAAGACCATTTCGCCGCCGATGTTCGGCAGGCCAAGGCAGTTGCCGTAGCCACCGATGCCGGCGACAGCACCGTGCATGACGCGTGCGGTGTCCGGGTGGTCGATTGCGCCGAAACGCAACGGGTCCATCACGGCAACCGGGCGGGCGCCCATGGAGATGATGTCTCGGACAATACCGCCGATGCCAGTAGCGGCACCCTGGTACGGCTCAACGAAGGACGGCGAGTTGTGGGACTCGATCTTGAACGTCACGGCCCAGCCGTCGCCCAGGTTGGTGACACCGGCGTTCTCGCCGATACCCACCAGCATGTCCTTCTTCATTTCCTCGGTGACCTTCTCGCCGAACTGGCGGAGGTGGTTCTTGGAGGACTTGTAGGAGCAGTGCTCGCTCCACATGACCGAGTACATGGCCAGCTCGGCGCCGGTGGGGCGGCGGCCAAGGACCTTGACGATCTCGTCGAATTCGTTCTGCTTCAGGCCCAGCTCGGCCCACGGGAGTTCCGTGTCCGGGGTCTTGGCAGCATGCTCAACGGTGTCGATGTTGAACTTCTTGGTGGTTTCCGTGGTCACTTGTCGCCTCCCACAATCTTGGTCAAAACGGAGGTGAAGAAGCCCAGGCCGTCGGTGTCGCGGGGTTCGCCGGCGGAGCCGGACAAGCCAGCCTCCGGGCCGAAGCCGGTCTCCACTGCGTGCTCGGGGTGCGGCATGAGGCCCACCACGTTGCCCGCGGCGTTGGAGATGCCCGCGATGTCGCGGCGGGAACCGTTCGGGTTGAATTCTACGTAGCGGAACACCACGCGGCCCTCAGCCTCAAGGGCATCGAGGGTCTTCTCGTCAGCGATGTACTGGCCGTCCTGGTTCTTCAACGGCACAATGATTTCCTGGCCGTCGGTGTAGTCCACGGTCCAGGCGGTGTTGGCGTTTTCGACGCGCAGCGTCTGGTCGCGGCAGATGAACTTCAGGTGGTCGTTCTTGATCATGGAACCGGGGAGCAGGTGCGACTCGGTGAGGATCTGGAAGCCGTTGCAAATACCCAACACCGGGAGCTTCGCGTCGGAGTTCGCGGCATCGATGATCTTGGACATCAGCGGCGCGAAGCGCGAAATGGCGCCGGCACGGAGGTAGTCACCGTAGGAGAAACCGCCGGGGATGATGACTGCGTCAACATCGCCGAGTTCGGAATCGGCATGCCAGAGGGGCACCGCCGTGGCGCCTGCGAGCCGCACTGCACGGGCGGCGTCGCGGTCGTCAAGGGTACCGGGGAAGGTGACGACGCCAACCTTGGCGCCAGCGAGCCGGGGCTCGGCGGCGACGGCGACAGCCTCGCCAATCAGGGGGATCGACGTCATATCAGGCCTCGACGACCTCGACGTTGACAACATCCTCGATCACCGGGTTGGACAGGAGGGTCTCGGCAGCTTCACGGGCCTGGGCCAGGATAGCGTCGGTCACCTCGCCGTCGACGGTCAGTTCGAAGCGCTTGCCCTGGCGGACTGCGCTGAAGCTGTTGAAGCCGAGGCGGGGCAGTGCACCCACGATGGCCTTCCCCTGGGGGTCCAGAATCTCGGGCTTGGGCATGACGTCAACGACGATCCGGGGCATCCGGTAACTCCTGTGCGTGAGTTGGGTGAACCTTAAATAAGGCTGCCGCGGAGGTGCCGTCTCACGCCATTCAGCCGCATTCAAACAGCGTCTTGAACACAGGGTTAAACACGGTGGTGAACTGCAATGTTTGAACGGCATGGGGGGCGCTCCGCGAGCTTGCACACCTATTCTACCGGGAGTGGCGCACATACCCTATTCAGGCGGATTGCGCGAGGACACCCCGCCGCGGCGGTGCAAAAGTCCCAACTGAAGGCTCGACGGCGGCGGCTGCTTGTGCCTGCTGGCGGGGCTTGCGCCGGCACTGGCAGGGGGTGTCCGGTGTCACTAGGATTGCGGCATGGCTGAGAAACCGAAATCCATGGTGCTGGGCGTTGTCGCCGCGGCAGTTTTTGCTGGATTGGGCCGCATGGTGATCCAGAAAATCCTGGCGGACAGGGCTGGGCGGAGCAGCCATGTGACCGCTCCGTTGGACGCCGAAACGCGGGCTAAAATCAGTGACGCATTGCGTACTCCAAGTAAGTGAAGCCTCACCTTGCATCTGCCGTTTTTCCGCGGAATGGCGCGGATTAGGGCACATACAAATGCGCTATTAAATTGGGTCAACCGGCGTGATTCCGGCGTAGTTTGGAAAGTACACGCGGGGTTCAGCCCCAGTACTATTCAGGATCCACACCAGGAGGAACAATGACCGAACACATTGCCGAAGTATCCGCCTGTAGCGTTGGCAGCTGCGGATTCAACCATGATGGCTGCACCGCCTTTGGAATCACCATCGGTGGAAGCACGGATCATGCATCCTGTGCAACGTTCATTGACACCAATGCCATGGGCGGCCTTCCCAAGGTCCTCGCCCACGTAGGTGCCTGCCAGCGCTCGGAGTGCGTCCACAACAACAACCTCATGTGCGAGGCCCACGACGTCAAGGTCGGCCCGGGCCGGGAAGCCGCCGATTGCCTCACGTACGAGCACGCCTGATAATTCCTCGTTCCGCCAAAAGCGGGCCCGTCCTCCTTCGAGGACAGGCCCGCTTTTTCGTGCGGATTTACTTCTTGCTGGTTGCTGCAGTCTTGGCAGCCGCGGACTTGCCTTCCTTGGGGCTGTCCGCGTCTTTTAGTTCCTGCTCCGCTGTGGCCTGGATGAGCGCCAGGAGCTCAGGATCCAGGCCGGGGGCGAACTCTTCCTTGCGTTCAGGGGAGATGGTGATGGGGAATCCGTCCGGCATCACATCGGTGCTGAGCTCGGTTCCGTCGTTGGATGGCGAAGCTCCGCGGTAGAGCTTGCCGGCTTCGCTCAGGTTGTCGGCGCTGAAGGTGTACTGGATACTTTGCAGGCCCTTGTCCAGCAGTTTCTTCACCTCCGGGAACTGCTCGGCGTTGGTTTTGGGGATCGGAAGGACCTTCCCCCAGTTGACGCCCAGGCTCTCCAAGGCCTTGGCGTAGGCATTCTCGTGCGCCTGGTCACGGACTATCAGGTACGCAATGGTGGAGCGCGCCGTCTTGTTCTCCGTCATCTCGTAGATGCGGCACTTCTGGAGCCGGCCTGTGGATTCCAGCATCAGGTTGTAGAGCAGGTCCAGGACCAAGTTGCCACTGTTGTAGACGTAGGAGCCGCTCCACGGATTGCCGGCAGCGTCCACCGGCAAAGCGCCCTGGGCACCTACCAGGTAGTGGTGGATGTTGCTGGTGTCCAGCGCGATCTTCAGGGGAGTAGCTCCCCCCGCGCCTGGCTGGTCCACAGGATCGGACTTCTTGCCCTGGTAGCGGGGCGAACCATCGAGGAGCTGGGAAATGGTGGTGCCGATGAGCTCCACATGGCTGATCTCTTCCGTGCCAATGCCCTGGAGAAGGTCCTTGTAGGGTTTCGAAGCTGCGTCACCCCGGAAATTCATGCTCTGGAAGAGGTATTGCATCATGGTGCGCATCTCGCCGAATTGACCGCCGAGACCTTCCTGGAGGGCGTTGGCGGCTGCGGGATCTGGCTCGTCGGCAGCGATTTCATTGATGAGAAGCTGGGTGTGCAGGTACATACGTTTCCTCACGTTGTCTCATGCTATGCGTGGGATGGAAACCCTCTGCTGGCCACCCCGGACCCACCCACCATAAGCATGCTTACTATTCGGTGGCAATGAAATCCCGTGAGGAATCGGAGGATCGGTTATCCGGCCACTTGGTTGGTCAACGGCTTGCCCTCCTTGAGGGCGGAGATGTTTTCCGTGACCAGCCGGGCGGAGCCCTTGGGCCGGTTACCCGCCACGTGGGGCGTGATGATCAGGTTCGGGGCGCTCCACAGCTGTGAGCTGGCGGGGAGAGGTTCAACCTTGGTGACGTCCAGGGCGGCGGCGCGCAGTCGGCCCTCGGTAAGCGCGGCCAGGAGTGCGTTTTCGTCCACCGTGGCCCCGCGTCCCACGTTCACAAATACGGCGGTCTTCGGGAGGGCCCGCAAGACGTCCTCGTTCAGGGCATCCGCGGTTTCGGCCGTCGCGGGCAGGATGGAAATCAGGACATCCGTGGTGCGCAGAACATCGGGTAGTTCTTCTGTTGAAGCGACCGGGAACCCGTAGCGCTCCCCCTTGGAATTGGCCACGCCGGTGACCTTCGCGCCCAAAGCGGCCAGCAGGGGAGCCAGCCGCCCCGCGATGGAACCGAAGCCCCAGATGGTGACGTTGGCGCCGTCGAGTGTATAGAGCTGTTCGGTCGCGGGGTTGGACTGTGCCTCGTTGTACGGGCTGTTCCAGCGAGCGTCCTTCTGGGATTCGAGCAGGACATCCAGCCGGCGGATGGCTGCCAGCGCGAGCGCGAGCGCGTGTTCAGCCACGGGACCGTCGTGCAGTGAGCGGCCGGAGGTGATGGCCACGTTGTCGGCGAATCCGGCAGCGAGAACGGAGTCCGGGCCTGCCGCGAGCGTTTGGACCAGCCTGAGTTTCGGAAGTTCCTCGGCGGCGTCCGAGAGGTTCTCCGGAGTGTTCCGCCACACCACCAGGACCTCGGCATCCCGGTGTTCGGCGGGGATGGGCTCGTCCACCGCGTACACCACCGGGTGGTCCCCTGAAGTGGCGAGATCGGCGAGGTTCAATTCGATGGTGTCCGGGACGAGGATTTTCACGGCAACTCCAGGTTCAAAAGCGGTGGGCGGTGTGCCCTTGAGGCTACCGCTTCAGCGCGGGGGGAGGTGCGCCCGAAAGTCATCCCTAGCAATGTGACGGCGAACACCCTATGGTTGTAGGACGTTCGACGTAGCACGTAACACGAACGTCCCTCGCGCCGATTCGAAAGGACCTTGGATTTGAAATCCATACCCCCTGCACCATCGCTCGCCCGCATCGCAGCCGCCGGCGCACTGAGCCTTGGCCTCCTTGGAGGCCTCGCTCTTCCGGCCACCGCCGCCCCCCTCCCACCCAACAACCCTGCGACAGCGCCGGGTACCTTCACTGAGGCCAACATCGCGGCTGACCGCACGGCCGCCAACTTTTTCTACCGGATCCCCGCCCTGACGTATCTGGGCAACAACGTGGTGCTCGCATCATGGGACGGTCGTCCGGGCTCAGCCGCGGATGCTCCGAACCCCAACTCGATAGTCCAACGCCGCAGTACTGACGGCGGACAGACCTGGGGACCTGTCACCGTTATAGCCGCCGGGCACGTGGGCGACGCCAGCGGTCCCAAATACGGCTACAGCGACCCCTCCTACGTCTACGACGCCGAGGCCGGCAAGGTCTTCAATTTCTTTGTGTACTCCAAGGACCAGGGCTTCGGCGGCAGCCAGTTCGGTAACAACGATGCCGACAGGTCAGTGATTTCCTCGGCGGTCATCGAGTCCTCGGACGGCGGCGTCACCTGGAGCCAGCCGCGGCTTATTACGAATGTCACCAAACCCGGAACCAGCAAAACCAGCCCGGTGGCCGGCGACGTGCGCTCCAACTTCGCATCCTCGGGCGAGGGCATCCAGCTCAAGTACGGCCCGTACAAGGGCCGCCTCATCCAGCAGTACGCCGGTGATATCCGCCAGGCAGACGGCACCAACAAGATCCAGGCCTACAGTGTCTACTCCGACGACCATGGGGTGACGTGGAAGAAGGGCGCCAACGTCGGTGACCGGATGGACGAGAACAAGACCGTGGAACTCTCCGATGGCCGGGTGCTGCTGAATTCCCGGGACAACGCCAACCAGGGCTACCGTAAAGTGGCCATTTCCACGGACGGCGGCGCTACCTACGGGCCGGTCACGCAGGACACGGAACTCCCGGATCCCGCCAACAACGGGGCCATTGCACGCATGTTCCCCAACGCGGCGCAGGGCTCGGCCGACGCGAAAAAACTCATCTTCACCAACGCGAACTCCAAGACCGGACGTGAAAATGTCTCGGCCCGTGTCTCCTGCGACGACGGTGCCACCTGGCCGGGCGTCCGCACCATCCGCTCCGGCTTCTCCGCGTACTCCACGGTCACCCGCTTGGAAGAGGGCAAGTTCGGGGTGCTTTACGAAGGCAATTACACGGACAACATGCCGTTCGCGAAGTTCGACGACGCCTGGCTGAATTACGCCTGCGCTCCGCTCTCCGTCCAGGCCGTCACCACCGCGCCGGGGGCCACCCAGCAGGTGCCCGTGACAGTGACCAACCAGGAAGCCACCACACTGTCCGGCGCAACAGCCACCGTCTACACACCCAGCGGATGGTCGGCCACCACGGTGCCGGTTCCCGACGTCGCCCCCGGAGCCTCGGTGACCGTCAACGTTGCACTGACGGCACCGGCCAACGCCAGTGGCCCGCAGAATCTCAACGCAGCATTTACGACGGCGAATGGCCGGGTTTCGCAATTCACCTTCACCGCCACCGTGCCGGTTGCGCCGCAGGTGGGCCTGACGATCACGGGAACGGCACCCACCCGGGATGTCGTGGCCAGCCCCTACCAGGTGGGCGACGTCCTCAGCTACTCGCTTAACGTCAAGAGCACGGCGAACGTCACGGCCAATTCAGTACCGGTTTCCGGGACATTCGACTCCGGCTTCCTGCCACCGTCTGCCCCGAATTGCCGGTTCAACAACCTGGCCCCAGGTGCCAGCTACACCTGCACCACCGCCAAACATGTGATCACGGCAGCCGACATCGAGCGTGGCTACTTCGTGCCGGAAGCCAGCTTCAGCATCACAGCCAGCTCGACGCCGTCGCTCACTAAGACGGTGCCGTTCACCGGCGCTGCCGTCGCTTTGCGCGACGGCCTGCTGACGGCCGGGATCAGCGGGGCGCGTGCCGACGTCGGGCGTGACCTTGCGACCCAGCCGTACGCGGCAGGGGACCTGGTCCCGTACACCTTCACGGTGAAGAACACGAGCCCGCTGGTTGAGAAGGTGGTCCCGACCGCCGGTAACTTCAGCCCCTTCCTTCCGGAGGGGCCGGGCAACTGCCGCTACAGCGTGCTGCCGGCCGGCCAGAGCTACCAGTGCACCACCCCTCGCCACACGGTGACTGCACAGGAAGCTGAGCAGGGGTTCTTCGTTCCGACAAGCACGTGGGAAGTCAGCTCGGCCGGCCAAACCACCAAGACCATCACGGTGAACGGCGGCGAAGTGGACCTGAAAGTCCGCGAGCCCAAGCTTGAGGGAACCGTTTCTGCCCAGTGGATCGACACCGATGGTGACCGCTTCGCCAGCGTCGGCGATCCGGTGACGTACACGTACACCGTGGGCAACGCCGGAAACGTTGCAGTGACCGGACTGGAAGCCCCCGACGCCGGCATCTCTGCAGCCACCCTTGCTGCCGGTGAGACTGTTACCGCCACCCGGGACTACGTCTTGACGGCCGTGGACGTTGCTGCAGGCAGCCTGGGCGCAGTCTCTTTTGAGGCGACGGCCCGCAACGGAGCGCTGGAGGCGGCAACGTCGGCATCGGGTGATCCCCTCGAGCTGAAGGTCCAGCCGGAAAAGCCCGAAAGCGCTCCCGAACTCAAGGTCCAGGAGCTGGGTACGCCGCCGACCGACTTGGGCACCGCAGATAAGTACCGCACGGGCCAAAAGGTAGTGCTGCAGGGTTTGGACCACGGCCAGTGGTACTACGTGTACCTGAACAAGACGGGGCATCGCCTGGGATGGATCTTCCCCACGACAGGCAACACCGTTGAGTTCATCCTTCCCTCCGATGTGCAAAACGGCCGGGACGACGTCGTAGTCCTGGATCAGGATGGCCTTCAGGTGTCCTTTGACCGGCTTCAGGTGACGCCGAAGGGCTGATCTTTCCCGGCAGGCTCACACAACGGACCGCAGGACATTCCTGCGGTCCGTTGTGGGTAGTTCCATGACGAACCGCCACCGCTGTGACAAGACAAAATTCCTGAAATGTGCTGTATGTCATATTCGGCTATCACTAGGTACTCTGTGACTCGGCTGGTTGCGCGGCTTTGACAAGAACTGTCAAAGGTTCAACCAACTAAAAGTTGACAGGTCCCGGCGATGGAGCCTGGTCCTCCCTCAGTGAAAGGTGCAACCACTCGTGAAATCACAAGGAAAGAGCTTCGTCAGAAGCGGGGGGCTTCGAAAGGCCGCGGCACTGGCCGTTGGCTTGCCGTTGCTTCTCTCTTCGATGGCGATGCCGGCCCAGGCCGCTCCCACGCCGGAGACGCCCGGGACCGTTGCAGGCGTGGCCAAGAAGAACCTTGACCCCAGTGCCTACAAGGACGGCCGCTACATGGTTGTCCTGGCGGAAAAGCCTGCAGCAACGTACGACGGCGGCACGGCGGGCCTCGCGCCCACCAAGCCGGAAGAGGGCAAGAAGCTCGACGCCGACAGCGCCGAGGTGAAGGAATACCAATCGCACCTGCAGCAGAAGCAGCAGGAAGTCGCGAAACAGGAAAACATCACTATCGAGCGTGACTTCACTACCGCCGTCAACGGCTTCAGCGCCAATCTGACGGCAGACCAGGCCATCAATCTGGCCAAGGATCCCAAGGTCCTCATGGTGGCACCGGACACCCAGTACGCCCCGGACTACTCCACCACCGACTTCCTGAAGCTCAGCGGCCCCAACGGCACCTGGGCCACCCAGTACGGTGGCCAGGACAACGCGGGCAAGGGCACCGTTGTTGGCGTGATCGACACCGGCTATACCCCCTCCAACCCGTTCTTCGCGGGTGAGCCCGTTGGCCCGCTGGCAGGCAACCCGCAGGTCGGCGTTCCCTACCGCACGGCAGATGGCAAGATCGCCATGCTCAAGGCCGACGGCGATACCTTCGTCGGTGAATGCCAGCCCGGCACCGACACCGGCGCGGACTACGACGGCAGCGCCTGCAACTCCAAGGTCCTCAGCACCCACTACTTCGCAGACGCCTTCCTGGAGACTGTTCCCCCGGAAAACCGTGCCCCGGAAGAAGTCATCTCTCCCGTGGACGTGGACAGCCACGGCACCCACACAGCCAGCACCGCGGCAGGCAACGCCAACGTCGACGCCGTTGTGGACGGCCGAAGCTTCGGAACCACCAGCGGTATCGCACCCGCCGCCAAGCTCGCCGTCTACAAGGTCTGCTGGGAAGACACAGATCCTGCCACGGGTGGTTGCTACGGCTCCGCTTCCGTGGACGCGATCGAGCAGGCAATCCTGGATGGCGTGGACGTCCTGAACTACTCCATCTCCGGTTCCACCACGTCCACCACGGATCCTGTTTCGCTGGCCTTCCTCTCGGCAGCATCGGCAGGTATCTTCGTGGCCACCTCGGCAGGCAACTCCGGACCAACCGCCAGCACCGTGAACCACGGAGCCCCCTGGCTGACCACGGTTGCCGCGACCTCGTTCTCGCAGGAGCTCCAGGGAACCGTTGAGTTTTCCGATGGCAGCAAGTTCCGCGGAGCGAGCATCATGAACCGCGAGGTGAGCGGGGCCGGCGTCGTGCTGTCCACCAACGCTGCAAGCGGTGAAGGCAACGCGGCTCTATGTGCTCCGGGCTCCTTGGATCCGGCCAAGGTAGCGGGCAAGGTTGTAGTCTGCGACCGCGGCGTGGTTGACCGCACCGCCAAGAGCGCCGAAGTACTGCGCGGTGGTGGCGTCGGCATGATCCTGGTGAACCTGACGGATTCGTCGCTGGACACGGACAAGCACGTCATCCCCACGGTCCACGTGAACCCGCCGGCAACGCAGACCATCAAGGACAAGGTGACAGCCGACCCGGCCATCACCGTCTCCCTGCTGAACCGGGACACCACTGGCCTGCCCGCCGAAGCACAGCCGCAGATTGCCGGCTTCTCGTCGCGCGGTCCGTTGCTCGCAACCGACTCTGACCTGCTGAAGCCTGACGTGTCCGCTCCCGGCGTCGCGATCCTCGCTGGTGTCTCGCCGATCGGAACCGGTGGAGACAACTTCGGCTTCCTCTCCGGAACGTCCATGGCCTCACCGCACGTTGCCGGTTTCGGCGCACTGATCCTGGGCAAGAACCCGCAGTGGTCCCCGGCCACCGTGAAGTCCGCCATGATGACCACCGCCGGACCGGTCAAGCTGGCCAACGGCGCCGTCAACAAGGACGTCTTCGCCACCGGCGCCGGACAGGTTGACCCCGCAAAGGTGCTCTCGCCCGGCCTCGTGTATGACGCAACCACCGAGGACTACCTCAAGTTCATCCAAGGCACGGGCATGGACCTGGGGATGGAAGGGCTTGGCACTACCGCACCACGCGACATGAACGTTCCCTCCTTCGCCCTCGGCAACCTCGCAGGCAAGATCGAAGTCACCCGAACGCTCACGGCCTTGACCGCGGGAACCTACCGGGCATCAGTCAACGTTCCAGGTGTCAACGTCAAGGTCACGCCGTCCGTGCTGACCTTCGGAGCTCCCGGTGAGAAGAAGACCTTCAAGGTCCAGTTCGAAAACAAAAACGCTGAGCTGGGCAAGTTCGCCATGGGTTCGCTGAGCTGGCAGGGTGCCAACAAGACCGTCACCTCGCCGATCGCCGTCCGGCCGCAGTCCGTCATCGCGGACAAGGCCCTGGCCTTCACGGGAACCGGCCCCAATGGCTCTGCCACCATCAACATCACTTCCGGCACCAACCTGCCGGTCGGGGTTACGGTTGATGGCCTGTCCAAGGCTGATTCCTCCGCTGTTGAGCTGGTTCCCGGTCCGTTCGCGGGTGAGACCAATGCCTCCAACTACGTGAAGAAGGTGACCGTTGGCGAGGGCAGTGCCCTGGCTAAATTCTCGGTCATATCCTCGAACGAGGCCGCGGACTTCGACATGCTGGTGCTCACCCCGTCCGGCCAGCAGTTGCCGGCCGCAACGGCGTCCGCCAGCGAAACCCTGTCCGTTCCCAACCCGGCACCGGGCGACTACTACGTGTTCGCCAACCTCTACGCGAGCCCCAACAACCAGGCCACCAAGGCCACTGTTGATGCCGCGGTCCTGGGTGCCAACCAGGGCAACGCCACCGTGACGCCGAATCCGATCCGCCTGGCCAACGGCAAGACGGGCCAGATTTCGCTGAACTGGAAGAACCTGGAGCCCGGCTCCTACATTGGCCGCCTGACGTTCGCAGGAACCAGTGAGCCGAGCTTCGTCACCGTCCTGGTCAACCCGGGCGGAACCGTAGTGGTTCCGGACGAGGAAGACCCCAAGAAGGAGAAGAAGGACAAGAAGCACGGCGGCAAGATCCGCGCCGACGAGCCGACGCAGGGCAACAACGCCGGCTGAACCTCTGACGGACACGCAAATGGGCTGAGGACTCCCGAATTCGGGCGTCCCCAGCCCATTTGCATGTCGTAGACCGGAAGGGTGGCCTAGACAGCTCCCGTCGAGCCTCCGGTGTTCCCCAGCAACGATGCCAGGGTCTTCCAGCGCGCGATCTCGCAGCCGTCGGTCCTGCTGAACTGGCTGTTAACCTTGCGACCACGGAACCATCCCGTGACGACGGCTACCTGCGGGCCGCCGTATTGTTGCGTGCAGATCCGGTCCGGCCGGGGTTCCGGGAAGAAGATCTCCTCGCCAAACTGCTCGACGGCGGCAAGCGCCGCCCGTGCGTCCGGCAAGTTTGAGTCCAGTGAGTCGGGGTCCGGGGAGAGGACACCGGCCACGGACCGGAGGTGGAATTCGTGGCTCTCAGCGCCAGGTGCCTCAGTCAGCGTGACTGTGAGGTCGACGTCGTACTCGCTGTTGGGTGACTCGCTCGTGGGGGAAACCATAGTGACCTTTCGCTGGTGGCGGCGGGTGCTCAGGCGGCCAATCCACTCAGCTCATGGAGGAGCGGATCTACTGCCTGGAGCACGCGGGTCCGCAGCTCCTGGGATTCGGCCGCGAAAGCCCGCTGGTATTCAACGTACTCGGCCTTGCCCTGCGGTGTCTCGATCCTGATGGGTGGGTAGCCCCATTCTTCGAGATCATAGGGGGAGGCCTGCATATCCATGACGCGGATCCTCCATGAGAGTTCGAAGCAGTCCATCACCAGCTCGCTGGGCAGCGCCGGGGTCAGCTTGTACGCCCACTTGTAGAGGTCCATGTTGGCGTGCAAACAGCCCGGCTGCTCCATGGTCCGCTGGTTTTCACGGGTGGGTTCGAGCTCGTTCAGGGGAATGGCGTCCGGAGTGTAGAACCGGAACGCGTCGAAATGCGAGCAACGGATACGGTTCTCCTCCACCACGGTGTCCGTGCCGTCACCACCAAGTCGCAGTTTCAGGTATTCGTGCCGCAGCTCAAATTTCTCCTGCCGGTACACCATGGCCCACTCGTGCAGGCCAAAGCAGCCGAACTGGGCCGGGCGCTTCGCCGTGCCCGCGAGGATGATTCCCGCGAAGCGGACAGCTTCGGAGCGGTCGGCCAGGAAGCCGCGGCGATCAAAGGTAACCGCCGGCGTTCCCGCCGGCAGCCCGAGTGAGGTGAGCTCGCCGTCGTCGAGCGTTCGGTAGAACTTCCATGTGGCGCGCGCAAGGGCGCTTGGGCCGCTGAGAACAGTGCCGTCGCCCGGATGCCAGCGCAGCAATTGGCCCGGCTTCTGCGTGTAATAGGTGAACAGGAAATCCTCAACAGGGTGCTTCCGGCCCGCCGAACGCCTGGCCAGGTAGGGGTCCGCGTAGCGCGCCACCCGGGTGTGATGGGCTGCCTCCAGCCCGAGCCATTGCTCCTGGGGGAGGTGCCGCAGCCTAGAGTCCGCCATCTGATCCGAGGATGCTCTTTGCGGCGTCCCACAGTGCGATCTGGCAGCCGTCCGTGCGGTTGAAGGCCGCGGTGACTTCCTTGCCGTCCACGGCGCCGGTCACCTTGGCCGTTGCCGGGCCGCCGTACTGCATGGTGCAGGCCTGGTCCGTTTTGGTAGGGGCAGGATTCAGGATGGCGGGGTTGTTCTTGATGGACGTGCAGGCTTCGGCGGCTGTTGGATGGTTGCTTTCAGCGGCCGGGACGCCGTCCGCGCAGACGAGCGTGAAAGTTTGGGGCGCGGCTTCGGGGGATTCCACCAGCGTGATGGAGAGTTCGGCGCTCCCGGTGCCGGTAACTGCTGACGCACTGGGAGTTGCACTGCCGGGGCTGCTGCTTGGGCTGCTGCTTGAAGGGGACGACGACGGGGCTTGGCTTGCGCTGCCTGTGGTACCTGGGGTTGGGGTGCCTGAGCATGCGGCCAGGCCGGCGACGGCCAGGACTGCCAACAGGGGCCGAACAAATCGCATGCGCATGGAATCTCCTAGGTTGCGTCCATTTTACGTGGCACTTGTGGTGCCCGTTTCTCTGTTCGCTTCAAGAACACCACCGGGGCAGTGCGCTTGGCTAGGGGGCACGCGGGTGGTCTGCCTGGATTGCAGGGTTGGTCCGTTAGAGGGAGTTGTCCCGCTGGGTGGCAGCGATCAGGCCCGTCATTGCCTGGTGCAGCTCGGCTACCTCTTCCCGGCTGAGTTGAAGGCGCTCGCGGATTTCACCGGGGACGGCGGTGGCCTGCTGGCGGAGGGCGGCGCCTTTTTCCGTCAGGGTGATGGCCAGGGCGCGTTCGTTGCCGGGAACGCGTTCCCGGGTGATGAGTTCGGCTTCCTCCAAGCGTTTCAGCAGTGGGGAGAGTGTTGCGGGCTCGTGGAGGAGGCTGTCGCTGATGTCCTTCAGCGTACGGGGACTCCGCTCCCAGAGGGCCAGCATCACCAGATACTGGGGGTGCGTGAGCCCGAGGCGTTCCAGTACGGGCTTGTAAACGCCCACCACGCTGCGGGAAGCAACAGTGAGGGCGAAGCACAGTTGGCGTTCCAAAAGGAGGTCGTCGACTTCCTGGGTGCTCTGGTCCGTGGCCGTCAAGGCTGCCTCCTGTGCTTGCATCCGCTCGCGTCGATCAATTAGTTAGTGTACTAATGATTAGCGTACTATGGACTCATTGAACCGTCTAAAAAGGAGTCGATCCGAGTGGCCAAGGAATCCCTCACCCGGAAGTTCATGCGCGCCACAGGCAAGTTCAGGGTTGTTTTCGGCCCCGCGCACAGCAGTTCCCTCGACCATGAAATGACTGAAGCCAACCGGAAGCTGCTCGCCCAGCGCCAGGCCGAAACCCAGCAGTGGGAAACACTCCGCCGCCCCGACGGCAGCACCTACGTAGTGCCCCGCAACCCGGACGACAAGTCCCTGCGGTAAACCCCCTCTATCTCGGCGTTGGATTGTGGGCGTAAAATTACCTCACTGAACGGCACGCACTGACCCTGCCGCTCTTTCTCTCCTGTAGGAAAGGAGGTGGAAGAACATGGGACGCAGAATGGAAGGCTTCGTCCATGTGACCGAGCGGCTGCAGTCCGTTTTTGGACCGGCAACCCACGGCGACGCGGACAGCCCTGTGGTACACAAGCATGATGACTTCGAGACAGCCTCCGAAGCCGATCTGAAGAATTTCGACATCGAGACGGACTCTGAAGGCCATCACTACGCGGTCCGTAACAACGATCCAGGCCCTACCTCAACGGACTACTCCATGCGTCACTGACTATCGCCCAACTCGTCAGCATGCTTAGTATGTAGGAGCAGGGTGATGTCGGGACAAGAGGGGGTCGTCAATGAGTTTCCAGGATGATGCAGCAGGGGTTCCCGCCGGGGCTCCCCGTCAGGACAGGGCTGTCCCACCTCCCGTGTCCGGCGCGTCCAGGCCCACCCGCACGGCCGCCTTGTGGGTGGCAGTGGCCGTTGGCTTGGTGGTCCTGGTGATGCTGATCGTGTTCTTTGTCCAGAACCAGGACATGATCACGGTCCGTTTCTTCGGGCTGCAGGGAACCCTCGCGCTGGGCACCACCCTCTTTATCGCGGCCGTGGGCGGAGGCGTGCTGGTGGCCCTTGCCGGAGGAGCGCGGATCCTCCAGCTCAGAATGGTCAACCACCGCCGCAAGAAGACGGTGGGCGGCCCGGGAGCGGCGCCGTAGGGACTCGAGGCTGCCAGCTGTTAACTGCGGAAGGACCGGAGCGCTTGCTCCGGTCCTTCCGCAATTTAATCCCGACGGCGGCACTCCCTGACGATGTTGATTCCGCCGGGGTGGTGGGCTGTCTTAGCCTTCGCAGTCGGTGCAGTAGGCGACGCCATCTTTTTCGCGTGCGATCTGCGAGCGGTGGCGAACCAGGAAGCAGGAGTGACAAGTGAACTCGTCGTTTGCCTGCGGAATGACCTGGATAACCAGTTCTTCGGCGACGATTTCGCCACCGGGGCCGTTGGCGTCGAGGCCATCGGTTTCGTCCAGTTCAAGCACGACACTCTTGGCCGTGGGAGCGCTGGCGGATTGAAGAGCCTGGAGCGACTGCTCCTGGTTCTCTTTTACATCGGTACGGAGTTCGTCGTAATCGGCTGCCACTTTTTAATGCCTCTTCGTGTTAGGGGGTTACCGGGTATGCAACGTACAGCATGCCACGAAAATTCCATACCATACCCCAGTTCTCCCGCTTGTGGCGAAAACCACGTGGGTGACGGGCAAAAAAACCCGCCACCCAGCGTGATTTCGCCCATGTGTTACCGGAGTTCGATGTCCAGTGATTGGAAGTGGTCGGCCGCGTGGCGACCCACAAGCAGGCGGAACGTGCCCTGCTCAAACTGCCAGCCGCCGTCGTAATGTGCAAACGCCTTGGCGGGGATATGTATTTCCACGCTTTCGGTTCCGTTCGCGGCAAGGTGCGTTCCGGCGTAGCCGGCAAGCCAGCGGACGGGACGTTCGACGGCGGAATCGGCGCGGTCCAGATAGACCTGGACCACTTCCCGACCGGTGCGCGTGCCGGTGTTCTTGACGGGCACGTGGACCACGACGTCGTTCCCGGCGGTCACCGCCTGCGGTGCGTGCGCTGTGCCGAGCTCGAACGTTGTGTACCCGAGGCCATAACCGAACGGGAGGGCCGGCGCTGCTCCGCCCTCTGCTTCCTGCTTGAGCCAGGCGCGGTAGCCGATGTGGATTCCTTCGGCGTAGACCACTTTGCCCTCAACGGGCGTGGTGTTCAACACCGGGACGTCTTCCAGCGCGGCGGGCCAGGTGGTGGGCAGGCGTCCGCCAGGCTCTTCGATGCCCAGCAGGATGTCTGCGATGGCGCTGCCGAACTCCTGGCCGCCGAACCAGCCCAGCAGGACTGCATCCACCTTGGCCAACCATGGCATGAGCACTGGCGAGCCGGAGTTCACCACCACCACCGTGCGCGGATTGGCTGCCACGACGGCCTCCACCAACTGGTTCTGGTAGCCAGGGAGGTCCAGGTCCTTGCGGTCGAAGCCCTCGGACTCAATGGCGGCGTTGGTGCCCACCACAACCACTGCGACGTCGGAGGCACGGGCAGCTTCCACCGCGGCGTCGATCTCTGCCTGCGGGTCTGGAACCACGGTTTCCTCGCCCAACAGGATCGCAGTGAAGGGGATGGCCTGCTCCTTGGGCAGCTGGTACTCGGCCTCGATGCGGACCGCTTGGCCGGCCGCGGTTTCAAAGGAGTGGACAGTCTTGGGCGGGTCGAACAGGGCGGCCCCGAGGACCTCGGTGTCGTCCTCAAGTTCGCCGTTGAAGACTTCCGACCCGTCCAGAACGAAGCGGATCGATCCCACGGTCCCCACGCCCAGGTGGTGGACGCCTGCTGTTTCGGCTGTCCAGTCCGCTTCCATACGGATGGAGGCGGCGCCGTCGGGAATTCCTACGCCGAACCAGATGAGGTGTGAGGCAAGGCGGTCTTCTCCGGAGATTTCCGTGCCGTCTTCGGCGAGGAAGGTCACGCGGATTCCGGGGACGTCGGAGACCGGGTTATGCAGTGAGGTGCGGGGGAAGGCCTGGATGCCTTCTGCCACCTTGGCGCCGCGGGCGTAGGTGACTGTGACGTCGTCGGGCAGTGCTTTCCGCAGCCCGTCAAGCGGCGAGACGGTGTACTTGGGCATCACGGTGGCGCTGCCGCCGCCTTGGGTGCGGGCTTCGTCGGCGTTGTGGCCGATCACCGCGATGCTGCTGAGCGTCTTGGCATCCAGCGGTAGCAGGCCCTGGTTGCGAACCAGCACGGCACCGCGGACGGCAACTTCACGCGCGACGGCGGCCCCGTTCAGTTCTGCGGGGAGCTGGGTCACCGCGGGTTCGAAACCTTCCAGCGAGCCCACGCGGGCTGCGAGGCGCAGGATCCGGGTGACCTTTTCCAGAATCGCTTCCCGGCTGACGCGGCCATCGTTGACGGCGGCCAGGAGCTTGGGACCCCAGTGGCCCACCGGGCCGGGCATTTCCAGGTCCTGGTGTGCGTTGGCGGCGTCGACCGAGCGGACACCGGTCCAGTCCGACACGACGACGCCGTCGAAACCCCACTCGGTGGACAGTGGTGTTTCAAGGAGCGTGTTCTCGCTGGCGGTGGTGCCGTTAATGGAGTTGTACGAGCTCATCACCAGCCACGCGCGGGCTTCGGTGATGGCGTCCTCGAAGGCTGCCAGGTAGAGCTCCCGCAACGGTCGTTCGTCCACTACTGAATCGGCGGTGAAGCGTTCAGTTTCGGCCTCGTTGGCCAGGTAGTGCTTCGGAGTGGCGCCGACCCCCATGGACTGCACGCCTGCAACGTACCCCGCTGCCATGGTGGCGGTGAGCCGCGGGTCCTCGCTCATGCACTCAAAGTGGCGTCCGCCCAGCGGTGAGCGGTGCAGGTTGATGGTGGGGCCCAGGACGGCGTGGACGCCCTTGCGGCGGGCCTCCTGGCCCAGGACCTGGCCATAGCGGTGGGCAGTTTCAACGCTCCATGTCGCGGACAAAGCCGACGACGACGGCAAGGAGACGGAGTCGTGACGCTCATCGAAGTCTTCGCCGCGGACGCCTGCGGGCCCATCGGACATGACGACGCGGGACAGTCCGATCTCCGGGATGGCGTGCGTGGACCACACGTCCGCGCCGGTCAGGAGCTGCACCTGCTGCTCGAGGGACAGACTCCGGGCCAGTTCCTGAATTCTGGCTTCCGCATCCTGTGTTCCTGCCTGTGGCGCCGTGACAGCTGCCGGGAGGGTGGGATTCATTTACTTGACTCCTTTGATACGTGTGACGAGGAGGGCGCCGATGATGCCGACTACCGCACCACCGAGGAACAATGCGGGGTAGCCACCCAGTGCGATGACAGGGAAGGCAATGGCAGGCACCAGGGACTGGGGAAGGGCCTGTGCAATATTGAAGACACCGAAGGTTTTGGCATTCTCCGACTGGTCTTTTGGCAGCAGGTCCGTGATGAGGGCGACGTCCACGGCGCTGAAGATGCCAAGCCCCAATCCGAGGATGCCCTGGCCTACCAAGACCTGGCCGGTGCCCGTGCTGGTGGCGATGACGATCAGGCCGGCCATCATGATCAGCGCGGACATGATCACCATGCTCTTGCGCTTGCCAAGGCGGTCGCTGATCCAGCCGCCGGCGAGGCTGGTGATCACCGTGCCGGCAGAGCTCACCAGGGTTGCCTGGAACACCAGGCTGGTCACCTGTGTTTCGGCTACGTGGAGGTGGTCGGTGAAGAAGTACGGCAGGTAGAGCAGGCCCGCGCAGTATCCGACGTAGACCATGAATTTGGTCAACCAGGCCCAGCCCAGGCCCGGGAAGGCCTTGGGGTTGAAGTAGAACGAGCCCAGAATCTCCTTGACGTTCAGAGGTGCCGGCTTCTCGGTGAGGACACGGTCCTTGAAGGTGAAGGCGAAGGCGATGGCTACCGCCGTTCCCACGATGCCGGGGACCACAGCCATCTGGAGGGCGTTGTCGAACATCTGGGCGAAGAAGGCTGCCGCCACGAGGCCGATGGGCAGCGTCATGCCGATCAGGCCGGACAGGCGTCCGCGCTCCGAGGGGCCAGCCTGGTCAGGGAGTGTGGCTACGAGGGCAGCCAGGGCAGCGTTGAAGCCCAGCTGTGCTACAACCCAGGCGATCAGGACGGTTCCGACGTTGGTCCCGGAGCCCAGCAGGAAGAGTGCGGCCAGGCCGACCAGGGAGCCGCCTACGATCCACGGTTTGCGCATCCCGAAGCGGGAGGTGGTGCGGTCGCTCAATCGGCCGAAGAACGGGTTCGCCAGGAGTGCAACGGCCGCTCCCACTCCTGCGACGAGGCTGAGCGCACCCGCGCGGGTATCCGGGGTGGTGATCTCTGAAACCTTGATGGCGAGGACCACCAGGGCTGGGGCGAGGACTGCCATCCACAAGCCTGCGCTCGCGATCGGCATGCCGATGACGTAGGCGCGCGAAGCCGATTGAGGCGGGGTGCTTCCGGTACCCGGGGCGGCGGTTTCCGCGCCTGCCTTCTGCTGATCGATATTGAGGGCCACATTGCCTCCTGATGAACGGGTGGCCCACCGTTGGGCCGCTGCAATGACTCTAGCCCTAAAAATCTAGTGTGACTAGGTTTTTGATAAAAAAGTCGAGTGACCCTCGATATTTAAACCGTGAAATAGACTGAACGGATGTCTACGACGAGGGCCCGGGGCCAGTACGCCAAGGGGGCCGAGCGCCGCGAACAGATCATCCAGACGGCCACTGACGTTTTCGCTACGGAAGGGTTCGAGGGGACCGCGCTGAAGCGGGTCGCCGAACTCGTGGGCGTTAAGGAAGCCACACTTTTCCACTACTTCAAAGGCAAGCAGGAGCTCCTCACCGCAGTCCTCGCCGAACGCGACCGTCGGTCGCTTGCCGTTGGCGGCGACATCGGGGTGGGCCTTGACCTGATGGCGCCCATCGCTGAACGGAACGAGCGTGAGCCTGGGCTGACCACCCTCTATGCGGTCGCCTCAGCCACGGCCAACGACCCTCACCACGATTCCCACGGTTACTTCAAAGAGCGCTACGAGACCGTGGTGCGGGACATCGCAGCTGACATTGAGCGACGCCAAGCCACCGGAAAGGTCCGGTCAGACGTCAACTCCGTGATGCTGGCACGGTTGACGGTCGCTGCCTTCGACGGACTCCAGTTGCAGTGGCTGTACGACAAGAACGTGGACATGGCCGATGGCCTCCGGCAGCTCATCGAGGTGCTGCTGGCGCCATCCCACCCAACTGAGTAACAGATAAGGCCGTTCTGAGCGCTCAGAACGGCCTTATCTGTTACTTACTTGGGGGCGTTGCCCTTGGTGACCCTAGCGGCCGGTGCCGCCGTAGACGGTAGCCTCAGCGTCGCCGTCGAGCTCGAACGCATTGTGGATGGCGCGGACGGCGTCATCCAGTGCGTCTGCGCTGGTGACCACGGAGATGCGGATTTCCGAAGTGGAGATCATGTCAATGTTGATCCCGGCGTCGGAAAGGGCCTTGAAGAACGTGGCAGAAACACCCGGGTGTGAACGCATGCCCGCGCCGATCAGGGAGAGCTTGCCGACGTGCTCGTTGTATTCAATGCTTTCGAAGCCGATCTGGCCTTCGGCAGCACGCAGGGCGGCCAGGGCGTCGGCACCCTCAACGATGGGCAGCGTGAACGAGATGTCCGTGCGGCCGGTGCCGTGGGTGGAGACGTTCTGGACAATCATGTCGATGTTCGAGTGCGCATCGGCAATCACCTGGAAAATCGCCGCAGCTTTGCCGGGGATATCCGGGACGCCTACTACGGTGACCTTGGCTTCGGACCGGTCGTGTGCAACGCCGGAGATGATTGGCTGCTCCAAGGCAACTCCCTCTTGAATGTTGAACTTTTCGTCGGCGCCCGGGATGACCCACGTGCCTTCGTGCTGGCTGAATGAGGAACGGACGTGCAGCGGCACACCGAAACGGCGGGCGTACTCCACACACCGCAGGTGCAGGATCTTGGCGCCGGAAGCGGCCAACTCCAGCATTTCCTCGCTGGAGATTCGGTCGATCTTCTGGGCGGACGTCACCACGCGCGGGTCAGCGGTATAGATGCCGTCCACGTCCGTGTAGATCTCGCAGACATCGGCTTCCAGCGCTGCGGCCAGCGCGACGGCGGTAGTGTCCGAGCCGCCGCGGCCAAGCGTGGTGATCTCGTTGGTGCTGCGGCTCATGCCCTGGAAACCGGCCACGATTGCGATGTGGCCCTTGTCCAGTGCGGTGCGGATGCGGTGGGGGTCGACGTCGATAATTCGCGCCTTGCCGTGGATGCCGTCGGTAATCATGCCGGCCTGGGATCCCGTGAAGGACTGCGCGGAAGCGCCGAACTTGTTGATGGCCATGGCAAGGAGGGCCATGGAAATTCGTTCGCCGGCGGACAACAACATGTCCATTTCGCGGGCGGGAGCGGAGTCAGTGACCTGACCCGCGAGGTCCAGGAGTTCATCGGTGGTGTCACCCATTGCGGAGACAACAACCACAACCTCGTTGCCGGCCTTCTGCGCATCCACGACGCGCTGTGCGACCCGCTTGATGCCATCGGCATCGGCAACCGAGGAACCGCCGAACTTCTGAACGATCAGCTGCTTGGTAATGGCAGCCTCGTTGGAGAGCTCTTCGATCTTCACTTCGGTAGTGGGCATAGTCATGCGCGCACCCTCACTGCATCAATAGGGTTCGAACGCGGCATGCTCCAATTCGGGCACGCCTGCGTAGCTTATTTGCCCAGTTTATCGCCGTGTGCAGTTCGGGCAGGAATTGTGACCACATGGCGGCTACCTGCGATGACTACCACCCGGCAGTGCCCGGACCACCCTTGAACGGGCCGACGATCTGCTGTGTGATCCACCCTCCATAGAAGTTGCCTTCCTGGAACGTCACCCGCTCGCCGTCCACCTCACACGAGTCCATATGCTCCGGGTAAAGCGCCACTCTGCTGCCCAGCGCTTCGAAGCCCCGTGCGGGGCTTGGGTAGGTCCACCCTGCCCGCTCAACCACCGTCCCGCCGGCGGTGATGGTGAAGTAACTGGCCTCGCCCTTGAACTCGCAGAAAGTGGTTCCCCCAACAGGGACCAGCGCACCGTCCGGGAAGGCGTCCAACGGCACGTAGTAGACAGGAGGATGGCTGGTCTCCAGGACCCTGACGGAGTCAGTGGTATCAACAATCACCTGACCTCCAAGCCGCACCACAATCCGCTCGGATCGAGGCTCCACTCTGGGCGGCCGCGGGTAATCCCATACCGATTCCTGGCCGGGGGCCGGCTTGATGGGACGGGGACGCCGAAAGACACCGGAAACACTGCGATGGGAGACCATGCACCCATGGTGGCACCCTCGGCTGGGATCTCCCCGTGAAGTTTCGCCGTATCGGTGACGGCGTGCCCGGCGTACCATCCACTTCATGAGGACTTCGGCAGGCGATGGCCGGCTTATCTGACCACACGGACGCATCGGGTCCGGCGGGCAACGAGCCCGAATACGAAGTGATCGGCGGTGTGATCGACGATCAGCCCTCCGGTTTGGCCCGCCCTGTGCCAGGAGCCGGGTCCCCGCCCCGAACCGCGGGAAACTTTGGGGCTGCCGCAGCGGAGGCATGGCGGAGTGCCCGGACATCCTTCACCTCGTGGTGGTTCTGGCTTGGCTGCGCACTGGGGATTGCCGCCGCCTGGGGCTTGGCCGCGGCCGTGGTTTCTTTTGCAGAAGCCAACGGATGGTTCGATACCAGGGTTGCAAGTGCCATCTACTTGATCACGGCGGTCTTCCTTGCGCTCGCCGCCGCTGTGCTGGGAGCGGTGTGGGGCTTCCGACATTCCCAAGGGCGCCTTCTTGTCCTGTTGCTGGCCGGAGGTATTCGAGGAGTCGCTTTGGGAGCGCTCGCGGGTGGTGTTTTGCTCGTGGTGGGCGCCAGCGTCGGCGGGCCGACGGCACTGGCCGTTGCCGCCGTCGTCGTTATTATCCTGGAAGTGGCCCTGTTCGGACTGATCGGTGCGGGTGCGCGGGCATGCTTTGCTGCAGCGGCGCCGGGGGCGGCATTGACCGCCTTGGTGGTGGCTTTCCTGTGCGTTGGAAATGTGGTGGCCACCATCCTGCTCCTTCCCGGGACCACGGTGATGGACCAGGCTTCCGTCCCGGTGAACGTGGAACGCGACGATTCCGGCAGGATCATTGCCTACGAGTGCGTGGGCAATCTCCGCCCGGTTGAAGTGGTCCACACAGAACGGGTTGCCTGGATTGCGGCAGCCAACCCGGCCCTGCTTTTTGGGAGCGTGGGCGCCGACGTGGTGCCTACGGACAATGAACTTGGCTGGCTGCTGGCCGGCCTGCAGTGGGCCGCCGATGGGCCCTCACGCGAAGTGCCGTGCCTCGGTGGCGAATCCAGTGACGGGCTGGCACCGTCGGTTCCTGTCTTCGTGACCGGCCTCGCGCTGCAGTCCTTGGTGGCCGGCCTGGTGCTGGTACCTGGCCGGCGGCTGAGGGCCCGGCGACTGGCGACGGGCTCTGGCTAGGCCCCTCGGCGCACGTACTCGGAAATCACGACGCCGGAGCCGAACGTCGTCGTCGTAACCTCTTCGAAGGCGCTTGGCTGGTAGGCACCCGGCGCGAAGAGCGGTATGCCATCGCCGAACAGGAGTGGGCTTCGTTTCAGAACCAGTCTGTCGATTTCACCGGAAAGCTGCGTAGCCAGATGGCCGCCTCCACATAGCCAGATCGACTTACCTGGCTCGGACTTCAATCTGCGGACTACGTCCACCGGGTTCTCGTGGGTCAGCTCCAGGTTTGGGTGCTCGCCCGGGATGTCCGCCTTGGTGTGCGACCGGGAAAAGACCACCTGCTTAAGATGCTGATAGGGGCTGGTCATGCCAGCTGGTAGACCTACGGCGTAAGTGTTCCAGCCCATCACGACGGCGTCGAAGGTCGCTTTGCCTTGTTCGATGCCCATGGCGTCCGCGGCCACTGTGGGTATGGCTTCGGGGAAGCGCTCAATTTGGGCGGCCATATGGTCACCTTCCACCGGAAACGCGTCGAATTCCCCTCCCGGACCGGCAATGTACCCATCCAGGCTGACGGCAACGTAGTACACAAGCTCTCGCACGGGACCCCCATCACGGTTGTTGTTGGTGATTGCGAGACTACAACAAGGCGTTGCGCCTGCCCTCGAAGGCCCTGCCGAGGGTAACTTCGTCGGCGTACTCCAGGTCTCCACCCACCGGCAGGCCCGACGCGAGTCGTGTCACCGTGATTCCGATCGACTTGAGCATGCGGGCTAAATACGTTGCAGTCGCTTCGCCCTCAAGGTTGGGGTCGGTGGCGATGATGATCTCCTGGATGGCGCCATCATTGAGGCGTGTGAGGAGTTCCCGGATCCGCAACTGCTCCGGACCGATGCCCGCAATGGGGTTGATGGCCCCACCCAGCACGTGATAGCGGCCGCGGAAGGACCGGGTGCGTTCCACAGCCAGGACGTCCTTGGACTCCTCAACCACACAGATGACCGACGGGTCTCGGCGCTGGTCGCGGCAGATGTTGCACTTTTCCTGCTCGGTCACGTTGAAGCAGACGGAGCAGAACTTCACGCGTTCCTTGACCGTGGTGATGGCCGTAACCAGGCGCTTCATGTCCTCTGGATCAGCCTCCAGGATGTGAAATGCCAGGCGCTGCGCTGACTTGGGGCCCACACCGGGAAGCCGGCCGAGCTCGTCAATCAGCTCCTGAACTGCACCTTCGTACACAATGTCCTCATTTGGTTGAAATCAATGCTGGAATCAGCGGTTGTGCAGGGGAGAACCGTCCAAGGCGCGCTCTTCGATCAGCTTTCCGCCCAGAATACGCTCCACAGCTGCCCGCCCAAAGACCCTCGATTCCTCGATGGTCTCGTCCTCCGGGCTGGGGATGTCCTCCGGCACGGAGTCCGGCTTCGCCTGCGTCCTCACCGGCGCCTGGACACGACCCGCTTGGGCTTCGGGGCTGTTGGTCAACCGCTGGTACAGGCTCTGGCGGCCATTCGGATTGCCCGACGGCGCGGCCTCCTCCAGCGTCGCGACCGAACCATGCGCTTCCTCTGGTTGGGTCGCCAAGGAGGGCCAGGTCGGCGCGGCGGCGTTGCTGCTTCCTGCGGGGGCGCCGCTGCTGACGGGCTCGGGCATCGATTGTGTTGCGGGCCAGCTCGACGCCGGTGCGACGTCCCAGCTTGAACTTGGGTTCTGTTCCGCGTTGGTCGGGTGGCCGTAGGTGCCGGTGGTTGCTTCCGGAACCTGGGCTGCGGCCGGCTCGTAGTCGGGAGCGTCCGGCGCCGTTGCGGTTTCTTCGGCCGCTTCGGCGGGTTTCTTGCCCACGTTGGACTCTGTGCCCACGACCCAAGTACCGGGCGCTTGCTCGACGGCCCTGGACCACGGGTCGTCGGACGATGCTGTGGGCTTGGCGGTGCCCGCTGATGGCGAAGATGCAGCCGTAGTTGCGCTGCGTGCTGGGGCCGACGTGGTGGCCGCTGACGGCGCCGAGGCACTCGAAGGGGAAGCGGGGACACTGGGTGTCGGTGCCGCAGTTGCAGGCGCCGCGGGTGCAGTACTCGGTTGGCCATAACCCGACGGGGGCTCCCAATCCGCAGGTGGCTCTTCGTCCAGGGGCGGAGCGTCCTCGTCGAGCGGCGGACCCCAATCGTCGTCAGGGTACGAGTAGTCGCCGGAGGGCTCGGGAGTCGGCGCTGAGGCGGGAGTCGGCGTGGTCGGTGCTTGCGTTGAAACAGCCGGTTCCCGAATGTGGGCAGCCGGCGTTGGGACTGTGGGTGCCGGTGCTGTGGGTTCTGCCTGGGCAGGGGTGGCCCTCGCTGGCACGGATGCTGCTGCCGGAACAGATGCTGTTGGTGCGGCAGCAGGTGCCAGACCCCACGCGGAGTCGACAGCTGACACCGGTGCCGGCACCGAGGCTGTTTCCGCAGGCGACGACGTGACGTTTGCGGCTGCTGCCTCGGGGGATTCAGCACGCGCCGACGCCAGGGCGCCCGCTGGTGCTGCAGCAGCCGGAGATTCCCGGCTAGTAGGCGCTTTTGGGTTTGGCTCAGAGCTCGCTGAGCTGTTGCCGCCAGCGACTGCCACGATCTGGCAGTCGATGCCAAGGGTCTTGTGGATCGCTTGGCGAAGGTTCTCGGCGTGGTCTGCGCGGCCGAAGGCGCCCGCAAGGCCGCCCGTTGTGAATGCCAGAGTCAGGACCTGGCCGTCGAACTGGGCAACCTGGGCGTTAGGCTCCACCAGCGCCCACGTGCTGCGCTTGATCTTGGTCAGGGTCTGCAAGACGTCGGGCCATGCGCGACGCAGAGCCTCCACATCTCCGCTTCCTCCAGAACCAGCAGGTCCTCCCGCGGTAGCGGGCCGCGGAGCTTGGGGCGCCGATTGCGCTGGGGCTGCCTGCGGTGGGGCTTGAACAGGTGGTGCTGCCGGGGACTGTTCTGGCGCCGGCGCTTGAACAGGACTGGGCTGCGAGGTGGGGGCCTGGACGCGATCAGCCGGGGCGGGGGCAGCCTGAGGTGCAGCAGCCTGCGGAGCACGACCGGAAGCCTGGCGGTCCTCAACAGGCCAGTCGCTGGTGGACACTCGTGGTGCTGTGATGGCGTCGCGCGACCCGGCGTCAGCGGCCGGCGCGGGAGCGGCAGGTGCCGAAGCAGGCGTCCGCGGCGAAGCAGCCGGCGCAGCAGGTGCCGATGCAGCGGGTGCCGGCACGGAAGGTGCGGGCTCAACGGCAACCGGTGCCGCGGGCGCAGAGGCGGGGGCCGGCGTCGGCTGTGCAACAGGCGCAGCAGCCGCCGTAGCAGGCGGGCCGGCAGCAACGGCCGGCGCGCCGCCGTCGCCCGCGTAATTCAGGCGACGTTCCACGCGGTCGATGCGGGCAGCGATGCCTCGCTCGGTCTGCTCAGCGCTGGGCAGCAGGATTCGGGCGCACAGCAGTTCAAGGTGCAGCCGGGGCGAGGTGGCGCCCGTCATCTCGGTGAGGGCGGTGTTGGTGACGTCGGCCGCCCGGGAGAGTTCGGCAGCGCCCAGGTTGGTGGCCTGGTTGCGCATGCGGGCGATCTGGTCCGCGGGCATGCCACGGAGGATCGCCTGTGCGCTCTCGGGCATCGCCTGGACGATGATGAGGTCGCGGAAGCGTTCCAGCAGGTCTTCAACGAATCGCCGGGGATCGTGCCCGGTCTGGATAACGCGATCCACGGCCTTGAAGACCACCGCGGCGTCGGAGGCTGCAACGGCATCCACGATGTCGTCCAGCAAGGAAGCGTGTGTGTAGCCGAGCAGGGCCACAGCGAGTTCATAGTCCAGGCCATTCGGTCCGGCGCCAGCCATGAGCTGATCCAGCACCGACAGGGTGTCGCGGACCGAGCCGCCACCGGCGCGGATGACCAGCGAGAGCACGCCGGGAGCCACCGGCACGTTCTCCTGTTGGCAGAGAAGCTCGAGGTACTGCATCAGGGGTTCGGGTGGCACCAGCCGGAAGGGGTAGTGGTGCGTGCGGGAGCGGATGGTCCCGATGACTTTGTCCGGCTCCGTGGTGGCGAAGATGAACTTGATATGTTCCGGCGGCTCTTCGACGATCTTCAGAAGCGCGTTGAAGCCGGCCGACGTGACCATGTGGGCCTCGTCAATGATGAAAATCTTGTAGCGGTCGCGGACCGGGGCGAAGGTTGCGCGTTCGCGGAGATCCCGCGCGTCGTCAACGCCACCGTGGCTGGCGGCGTCGATCTCGATGACGTCCAGGGAGCCGGAACCACCACGTGCAAGTTCGATGCAGCTGGGGCACTTGCCGCAAGGGGTGTCGGTGGGTCCCTCGGCGCAGTTCAGGCAGCGGGCAAGGATGCGGGCAGAAGTGGTTTTGCCGCAGCCGCGGGGGCCGGAGAAGAGGTAGGCGTGGTTCACGCGGTTCTTGCGGAGCGCCGTCATCAGCGGCTCCGTGACGTGTTCCTGCCCGATAACGTCCGCGAAAGAGTCCGGGCGATACCTTCGATACAGGGCAGTTGTAACAGTCACAAGTGAAACCTACCTATAGAGACTGACATTTAAATAAGTGACCCCTCATGCACCCGCCAGAGCCCATCTACCCTTGCTACCTTCCGGTCCTGGGGGAGTTCAACAGGATGACGCCACATGAGGGGCCGTCGACAAGCTTACCCGAACTTGGGTTGGGGTTCGAATCGGCCTGAAGGCCTGTGGATAAGGCTCGACGGCGGGTGGCTGGGTTGCGTGAATCACCGCCACCCATTCACCGGCCACGTCATGAAAGCCGGTTCCTCGTAGGGGTGGGCGGCCCGCAGGGCCTGCACCACGCCGTCGAGCATGTCCTCCTCCACCACGCACTCGACCCGGGTTTCCGGCACCTGCTCCTCAATCCCCACCTCACCTACGGAGGGTCGCGCTCCGGGCAGGGGCGTGAAGCGGCCAGTACCTGGCGACGTAAAGGCGCAGTGGGAGTAGTTGCCGATCCGCCCGGCGCCGGCGTCGCCAATGGCCAGGAGGACTTCTTCGATATGCGTCTCAGGAACGTAAACGACCAAGGCGTGGAGCTGCGTCATGGGAACATCCTGTCAATAAACTTCGGCTACAAACAGGTCTCAACCATTGCAAAAGCCGGTATCACAGCGGACTATGGGTATGTACACCGATTGGGGCAATCTCAAGATTGTGAGCTGCGGGGCCTGGGAGCGAGGGGCCGGACCCGGCAGCTCAACGATGTACCGCAAGAATGGGCGCGTTGGGGGCGTCCATTTTTCCGTTAACGGACGTGTTTCCGAGGCCTTCCAGGGGTGGTCATTCGGCCCGATTACACGTTGCCGAAATTCTCAGGTACAGTAGTATCTGCTTTCGAATCGGAAGCAAGGAGAATTCGCCTAGCGGCCTATGGCGCACGCCTGGAACGCGTGTTGGGTTAACGCCCTCGGGGGTTCAAATCCCCCATTCTCCGCGGTTGGCCCCAGTCCTTGGACTGGGGCCTTTTGCGTTTCCTGAAGCTAGTCCGCGGCCTCAGCCCGCGTCCGCGTGCTGCTCGGCGTCCTGTTGTTGCGCCGCTGCCACCCTTTCCAATACTTCGCGGCAGGCCGCGGTTGCGGGGTGGATGCGGCCTGCTGTCCTGGTGGAGGTGAACACGGTGCGCTTTGGCAGGGCCGGGAGATCCAGCAGTTGAACGGTACGCGAGCGCCCGGTCCACACAAGGTCCGGCATGAGTGCCACGGCATTCCCGGATTCAATGAGCCGGATCTGCGCTTGGAGATCGGCCGTTTCGTATCTGACGTCGGGTTCGAAGCCCGCGGACCGGCAGGCTTGCTCTGCCCAGTGCCTTGAGGCTGCGCCGCGGGGTTCCATGACCCACGGCATCAACGCGGTGTCCGCGAGCGTCGATACCGTTTCGCCGCCGAGTCCCACCGGGGGAGTGGCCAGGCGGATGGCGTCGCTGGTGAGGGTGACGCGGTCCAACCCGCTGTGGTGCGGAGCAGCGTGGCCGGGGTATTGCTCGGCCACCACAAGGTCGAAGTCCCGTGCCCATGTTTCGTAGAGGGCAGTCTCGGGCTCGCGTTGGGTCATTTCCACGCGCACCTCGGGATACTCGTGCCGCATGATGGTGAGGAAATCCGGCAGCAGGGCCAGGGCCGCGGACTGGAAGACGGCCAAGCGAACCGTTCCCGTGACCATGGAAAGCGAGGCGGCGAGCTCGGTTTCCGCACGCTCCAGCGTTTCCAGCAGCGCCGCCGTGTGTGCCACGAGGATCTCTGCCTGTGGCGTCAGCTGCACGCGACGCCCCGCTTTGCGCAGCAATTCCACGCCGGCTTCCTTCTCCAGGAGAGTCAACTGTTGGGACACCGAAGATGGGCTGTACTGCATGGCATCGGCCACCTCCGCGAGGGTCCCGCGGATCTTCAACTCGTGCAGTAAACGCAGCCTGCGGACGTCCAGCACGGGGGCCTCCAAAAGATCGGGATGGGTAATCAATATTCGTCAGAAAAGATCGCTTTTCCTAACGTGATTGTAGATCCATACTGATGGAAACAAACAAACTTCTCCGTCCCAGAAGGAGCCCCCATGACCAGCACCATCCCGGATGCCACCGCCCCGAGCAGCCAGGATTCCGGACAGTTCGATGCTTTGGCGCAGGAAGCCATCGCCTTGGTCCGCCACTGGCTCACAGAAGCCGGCAAGATCCCCGTGGATGTCTCCGCCCAGCGCCTCGCCGGCGTTTTGAAAGACCCCAATGGCCTGGACTTCACGGTTGGATTCGTCGACGGCGTCATCCGCCCCGAGGACCTGTCGGTCGCCGGCCGTAAACTCGCAGAGTTGGCACCCAAGGTCCCCAAATTCCTCCCGTGGTACATGCGCAGCGCGGTCCGCGTAGGTGGCGTCATGGCTCCGATCGTCCCGCAGGTAGTTATCCCGATCGCCCGCCGCGTGCTCCGCGAAATGGTGGGCCACCTGATCGTGGACGCCACTGACGCCAAGCTCGGCCCGGCCATCGCCAAGATCCGCCAGGACGGTGTGCACTTGAATGTGAACCTCCTCGGCGAAGCCGTCCTGGGCGAGCACGAAGCGCAGCGTCGCCTGGAAGGCACCCTGAAACTCCTGGCCCGCGATGACGTGGACTACGTTTCCATCAAGGAGTCCTCCACCGTGGCACCGCACTCCCCGTGGGCCTTCGACGAAGCCGTCGACCACGTGGTGGAGAAGCTCACCCCGCTGTACCGCCTTGCCGCGTCCTTCCCCAAGCCCAAGTTCATCAACCTGGACATGGAGGAATACAAGGATCTCAGCATGACCATCGCGGTGTTCAAGCGCATCCTGGACATGCCGGAGTTCAAGAACCTGGAAGCCGGCATCGTCCTCCAGGCCTACCTCCCCGACGCGCTCGGTGCCATGCAGGAACTGCAGGAATGGGCCACCGCACGCCGCGCCCAGGGAGGCGCCCCCATCAAGGTTCGTGTGGTCAAGGGCGCCAACCTTCCCATGGAGCAGGTTGAAGCTTCCCTTCATGACTGGCCGCTGGCCACGTGGGGCACCAAGCAGGACTCGGACACCAGCTACAAGAACGTCATCAACTACGCCCTCACTCCGGAGCGCATTGACGCGGTCCGCATCGGCGTCGCAGGCCACAACCTGTTCGATGTCGCCTTTGCGTGGTTGCTCGCCAAGCAGCGTGGGATTGCCCAGCAGGGACCGAAAGCCATCGAATTCGAGATGCTCCTGGGCATGGCAACCGGCCAGGCCACCGCAGTCCGTAAGGACGTCGGCAGCCTCCTGCTCTACACGCCGGTGGTCCACCCGGGCGAGTTCGACGTCGCCATCGCTTACCTGATCCGCCGCCTCGAAGAGGGCGCCAGCCAGGAAAACTTCATGTCGGCCGTTTTCGAACTGAGCGAAAATGAAGCCCTGTTCGAGCGCGAGCAGCAGCGCTTCCTGGACTCCCTCGCCGGAATGACGGACGAAGTTCCCGGCCCTAACCGCAAACAGGACCGCCGCCTCCCGGCCGAGCCTGCCCCTCTCGAGGGCTTCAGCAACACGCCTGACACCGACCCTGCCCTCCCGGCCAACCGTGCCTGGGGCCGCGACATCCTCAAGCGGATTCCCGGTTCCACCGCAGGCAACAAGATTGTCGAGTCCACGAAGGTTTCCGACGCAGCCGAGCTGGACCGCATCATCGCTACCGCCGTGGAATATGGCAAGGCATGGGGCGCCCGTCCCGCCGCGGAGCGTGCAGCGATCCTGCACCGCGCCGGCGACATCCTTGAAGCCCGCCGCGCTGAACTCCTGGAAGTCATGGCGTCGGAGACCGGGAAGACCATCGACCAAGGCGACCCCGAGGTCAGCGAAGCAATCGACTTCGCGCACTATTACGCCGAGCGCGCCAAGGACCTGGAAACGGTCGACGGCGCCACGTTCGTCCCAGCCAACCTCACCGTGGTGACCCCGCCGTGGAACTTCCCGGTGGCGATCCCCGCAGGCTCGACGCTCGCAGCGCTCGCCTCAGGCTCCGCCGTCGTGATCAAGCCTGCAAAGCAGGCCCGCCGCTCCGGTTCCGTCATGGTGGATGCCCTCTGGGAAGCCGGCGTGCCTCGCGACGTGCTGGCCCTGGTGCAGCTCGAAGAGCGTGACCTTGGCACCCAGCTGGTCTCGCACCCGAGCGTTGACCGCGTCATCCTCACCGGCGGCTACGAAACCGCCGAGCTGTTCCGCTCCTTCCGCCAGGACCTGCCGCTGCTCGCGGAGACCTCCGGAAAGAACGCCATTATCGTCACCCCGAGCGCTGACCTGGACCTCGCTGCCAAGGACGTTGTGTACTCGGCGTTCGGTCACGCGGGCCAGAAGTGCTCCGCCGCATCCCTGGTGATCCTGGTGGGCTCGGTTGCCAAGAGCGCCCGCTTCCACAACCAGCTGATCGACGCCGCACGCTCCCTGACCGTGGGCTACCCGGAGGACGCCACCACGCAGATGGGGCCGATCATCGAACCGGCCAACGGCAAACTCCTCAATGCCCTCACCACCCTGGGCGACGGCGAAACCTGGGCCATCAAGCCCGAGCGCCTCGACGAAACCGGCCGTTTGTGGTCCCCGGGCATCCGCTCCGGCGTCAAGCGCGGCTCCTACTTCCACCTGACCGAGTTCTTCGGCCCGGTCCTGGGTGTCATGACCGCAGAGACCCTGGAGGAAGCCATCGCCATCCAGAACGAGATTGAGTACGGCCTCACCGCCGGCTTGCACTCCCTGGACTCCGCTGAAATGGGCGTCTGGCTGGACACCATCCAGGCCGGAAACCTGTACGTCAACCGCGGCATCACCGGTGCAATCGTGCAGCGCCAGCCGTTCGGTGGATGGAAGAAGTCGGCAGTCGGTGCCGGAACCAAGGCCGGTGGACCGAACTACCTGATCGGCTTGGGCAGCTGGCTCCCCGCCGAAGCCAAGGCCAAGCGCGGCACGGTGCTCCAGGGCGCAGCCGCTCAGCTCCTCGCTGCTGCAAAGTCCGCCGACGTTACCGCTGAAGAACTCCAGACCCTGCAGCAGTCGCTCTTCAGCGACGCCGCAGCCTGGGAATCCGAGTTCGGCACCCGCAAGGACGTCTCCGCCCTCTCCGCAGAGCGCAACGTCTTCCGCTACCGCTCCCTCCCGGTCACCATCCGCCTCTCCGAAGGTGGGCGGCTCGCTGACCTGCTGCGCGTGGCAGCAGCCGGAGCAGTGGCGGGCTCGGCCCTCAAGGTGAGCTCCGCCGTCGTACTTCCTGATGCCGTTGTGACCGTGTTCGCGAACCTGGGCGTCAGCGTCCGGATCGAGGACGACGCCGCGTGGCTGGGCCGTGCGGCCAACTTCGACGCCGGCCGGATCCGCCTGATCGGTGGCGATTTCGCAGCGCTGAGCGCAGCGATGGGCGGCCGTCCGGATGTGGCTGTCTACCACGGCGCGGTGACCCAGGCAGGCCGGATCGAGATGCTGCCGTTCCTCCGCGAGCAGGCCGTTTCCATCACGGCCCACCGCTTCGGCACACCGAACCACCTGTCGGATCACCTGATCTAGTTTGTGCGCCGAGGGGTGACCTCTCGGCACTAAGCACGCACCAAAAGGTTGAAAGCCAGCCCCTCGGCGAAGTCCCCACCACGGGGGTCCCCGCCGAGGGGTTGGCTTTCGCCTTTATGGGAGGCTCAAAGGGTTGAGATCTGACCCCTCGGCGAAGAGCGAAGGGTTGAGAGCCAGCCCCTCGGCGAAAGGCACTTCAGGCCTCGGCGTAGCCCAGCCTTTGCAGCCTGCGCAGCGCTGCTTGCTCGCTGGGACCGTGGGAGCCCAGGGCGAATCGGACCATCCCCAACACGCCACGCGCCGCCAGGATGGCCGGCAAGGGCACGGGGCCAAGCCTGGCGGGCCGGAGGCCGAGCAAGTCCCGGTACTTGGGCTCAAGGCTTGCGACGGCGGCCGCGAACAGTATGCGGTAACCGGGCTTGAGGAGTGGGCTCAGGGGAGGATAGCGGATGAAGGACACCGTCTCGGCAAGCCGCTCATCGGCCCGGAGTATCCCCGAGGCGTACCACTGCTCCAGTTCGTCACGGACCTGGGCCTCGGTGAGTGGCGGGTCCAGAACTCCCATGAGTCGTCCTGCCGCTGCCCATTCGCGGACGTAGGCATCGGGGCCGCCCGGGATGGCCCTGCCCCAGATCCGGTTGGCAGTGAGGAAGGAGTCCGCGTAGGTGACGTGGACCCAGCGGAGGAGTTCGGGATCGTTGGCGGCGTATTCGCGCTCCACGCCCTGTCCGTCACGGTAGGTTCCCCGGACACGCTCATGGATCTTCCGGACCCGGGCGGTCGCGGCTTCGGCGGCCTCCGTGGAGCCGTACGTTACCGTGAAGATCCACCGCACGGTGTTCGCGAGACGCCCCAAGGGGTCCTTCTGGAAGCCGGAGTGTTCGTAGACGCCAGCGAGCGCGCCGGGATGGAGGGCCTGCATCAGCAGGACGCGGATGCCCGCCACGATGGTGGCCACGTGGCCGTGCACCGCCCAGACGGCCGACCCCGGGAGGTGATATCCGGCGTCGTTGCCGTCTGCGAGCCGCGGCACCCACTCCGGAGGCGTGCCCGACGTTCCCGTGAAGGTGCGCTGCAGTTCGTGCCTGTACTCCGTGAGGTAATTCCTCATAGATCCCATGAGACCTCCATTTGGCGGAGGTGTACAGAGCAGATTGTGGACAGATAAAGCCCTGATGACGGATGCATCAGGGCTTTATCTGTCCACAAACCCGGGGCTCAGGCGCGGATGCGGCGCCGGGAGGGAGCCGCTGCCACCAGCAGGGCGGCGATGGCGACGGCGGCACTAAGGATCAGTCCCGGCCGGTACTGTTCCAGCATGGCTTGGGCGCTGACAGTTCCGGCGGCTTGGCCGTGGCCGCTGACCAACGCTGTGGTGACTGCCAGAACCAGTGCGGCTCCAACTTGTGTGCTGGTCTGGATCAGGCCAGCCGCCAGTCCCTGTTCTGAATCCTTGATCCCGGCGGTCGCTTGTACGTTGATGGACGGGAAGGCCAGCGCAAACCCGACTCCCAGCAGGACCACCGACGGCAGGATATCCAGCACGTAATTGGGCGTGGTGCCGACGCGGAGGAACAGGACGTAGCCCAATCCCAGGGCTGTGAGTCCGGTGAGGATGAGTTGGGTGGCGCCGAACTTTTCGATGAGCTTGTCCGCGAACGGCGCGCTGGTCGCAACCAAGAGCCCGGCGGGCAGCAAGGCCAACGCCATGCCCAGCGGCGTCCAGCCGAGCACCGCCTGCAGGTACATGGTGACGATGAACTGGAAGCTCAGGTAAGACCCGAACAACCCCACCGCGCTGAGGTTGGCCCGTGCCACCCAGCCTTCTTTAAGGATGCTGAAGCGGATCAGCGGGTGCTTGACCTTGTTCTCGATCACCGCGAAGGCTGCCAGCACGGCAACGGAAACTGCGAATCCGGCGATTGTTGCCACAGATCCCCAGCCCTGTTCCGGTGCTGAAACCAAGGTGTAAACGAGGCCAAGCATGCCCAGTGCGAGGGTGACGGCGCCCCAAACGTCGTGCCCGCTGTCCTCAACGGAGGGCTTGTCCTTGGGGATGAACTTCATGCCCAAGAGGACAACCACCACCGCGATCGGCACCGAAACCAGGAACGTCCAGCGCCAGCTGAGGCTGGTCATGAGGCCACCCACCACCAAGCCCAACGAGAAGCCGCTGGCACCGAACGTCGTGAAGATGGACAGCGCCTTGTTGCGCTCGCGTCCCTCCGCGAAGTTGGTGGTGATGATGGAGAAGCCGGTGGGCGCGGTGAAGGCAGCCGCAAGTCCCTTGATGAACCGGGTGGCGATCAGGATGGCGGGGTCGTCCACCAGCCCGCCCAGGAGCGACGCCGCGGCGAAAACGGTCAAAGCAATAAGGAAGATGCGACGGCGGCCCAACAGGTCCGCGAGCCGGCCGCCAAGGAGCAACAGGCTCCCGTAGCCCAGGACGTAGGCGGAAACGATCCACTGCAGGGAATCGGTTCCGAGATTGAGTTCCTGTCCAATGGACGGCAGGGCAACGCCAACCATGGAAACGTCCAGCCCGTCGAGGGCCAAGACGGTGCAGACAACCATCAGCAGCAGCCACTGCGCCCGGGTCCAATGGACGGCTGAGACCAAGGGTGGCTCGGCGGAAGTTTTGAGGGTGGTGGGTGATGTCATGCGCCTCAATCTATATGACGCGTCATACAATGACAAGGACTACGATGACATGTCATTGGATGACGCAGAATTTTATGACGTGGATTCAAATCGCGTAATGAACTAGAATCGGCACATGGCAACGACGCGTGACCGTCAACTGGTTGAGCAGTGGCGCAGCATCCAGAACTCCTACTTCCGAACCGCGGGAGCTATCGACCGCGCGCTGGAAGCCAAGTTCGACATTGGCCTTAACGAGTTCGAAATCCTGGATCTCGTGGCTGAAAGCGAAGAATCGGCATGCCGGATGAAGGCACTGGGAGAGCGCACCCCCATGACGCAGAGCGCCGTCTCCAAGGTGGTGGACAGGCTCGAAAAAGCAGGCCTGGTCTCGCGCCAAACCTGCGTTGACGACCGCCGCTCCCTGTTCCTGGAATTGACGGACGCCGGCCGCGCACTCCACTCAACTGCCGCCGTCGAGCACCGTGCGTTGCTCAAGGAAAACCTCGGCTGATCGGCCTGGCGGTCCAGGACGTCACGACGCCGGTGGTGACGTGCGCATCGGTGGCGGCGAAGGAGCCTGCGGGAGGCAAGTTGCCTTCATTGAGGGCTTTTGCAAGACTGTAGTCCTCTATTCCCCAGTGTTAGGCCGATGTTTTGACGGGCATTACAGGTTTCACGACGCCAACCGTGCGCTGACCTTGCCCTGATGCCCTCGTGGGCCGGTGGTTGCAGCGCATTCGCTGAAACCACTGGAGCCTTCGGAGCATCATGTCTACAACAAAAAACCCGTCCATCACCCTTACCGACGTGCGCCTTCAGTGGCCCGACGGTACCACTGCCCTTGCCGGGATCTCCGGAACATTCGGATCGGGCCGTACAGGCCTTGTGGGGTCCAACGGTGCCGGAAAATCAACCTTGCTGCGCCTCATTGCCGGGAGCCTTGCCCCTACGGGTGGCAGTATCACCACGAACGGTGATGTCGGATACCTTCCGCAGACTCTCACCCTCGTGACTGACTCGACGGTGGCGGACCTGCTGGGTATCGGCCCTCAAGTGAAAGCACTGCGGGCCATCGAAGCCGGTGACGTTTCGGTGGAGAACTTCGATGCGGTGGGCGATGACTGGGATATCGAAGCCCGGGCTGACAAATCCCTGCGCCATATCGGCTTTTCGGGGGAGGACTTGGAGCGCAAAGTAGGTGAAATTTCGGGAGGCGAAGCGATGCTTGTTGCCATCACGGGGCTCCGGCTTCAGGGGACGGCAATCACGCTCTTGGACGAGCCAACGAACAACCTGGACCGGGACGCTAGAACCAAACTGTCCGCTCTCCTGTCCACGTGGCCGGGAACGCTGGTGGTGGTCAGCCACGACCTGACACTGTTGGAGATCATGGACAACACAGCGGAACTGCATGGTGGTGAACTCGAAGTGTTCGGGGGTCCGTACAGTGCTTGGCGGTCGTATGTTGATGAGCAGCAGGCCGCTGCGGTTCAGGCTGCCCAAGCTGCCAAGCAGGCCGTCAAGACTGAGAAGCGCCAGCGCCAGGAAGCTGAGATGAAGCTGGCGCAGCGTGCCCGCACCGGTCAAACCAGCTATGACAACAAGAAGGGCTCCAAGATCCTTGAGAATCAGCGGGCCTCCGATGCGCAGGTGTCAGCGGGCAAGCTTCGATCAGGATCGGATGACAAGGTGGACGCTGCCCAGGCTGCGCTGGATGTGGCCTCTTCCAAAATCAGGGAAGACGAACGGATCAGCGTGAACCTTCCGGATCCGGATGTTCCCCGCAGCCGGCGGATCGCCGAGCTGCGGGGAACCAATCGTGCTTTTGTGGTGGAGGGACCGGAACGGGTGGCCATCATCGGCGTCAACGGGGTGGGAAAAAGCACCTTGCTCGAACGTTTGGTCAGCGGGGAACCGTGGACAGAGGATGATGACGACGTCGAATCCGGCACCGCAGGTGGTTGGCTCCTGACCGAGCGGTCCGGGTATTTGCGGCAGCGACTCGACGGCCTGGACGAGGCCGCGACAACTTTGGAAAATGTCCAGGCGGCCGCACCAAGTGTCCCTGTCGGGGAAATCCGCAACCAGTTGGCCCGGTTCCTGCTACGGGGTGATAGCGTCTACCGTCCCGTTGGGACTCTCTCCGGCGGTGAACGGTTCAGGGTCTCCTTGGCCAAGCTTCTCTTTGCCGATCCGCCGCCACAGGTCCTGATTCTCGATGAGCCAACAAACAACCTCGACATACAGAGTGTGGACCAACTCGTGGAAGCGTTGAATGCCTACCGCGGTGCCGTCATCCTGGTCAGCCACGACGACGGGTTCCTGGCCCGCCTCGATCTGGACCTGGTGCTGAGCCTGGACCATGACGGGGCACTCACCGAGCTGCCCTCCCTGCCCGTTGGGTCATGGTCGGGTAGCTGACGCGTTTCCTGCCGCCCTGCGTTGGGCGAGGTAGATCAGTGCAGCGCACGGGACGGCCAGGGCGTAAAACCAGGTGGCCGAGGTGAATACTGCTCCGTAGGCCTCGGCTCCTGCCATCCCTTGGGCTGTTCCGCCGGAGCCCGCGAACACCACCGTCAACAGTGCCAAGCCGGTGGACCCGCCGAGCTGATGTGCCGTGTTGACCAGTCCGGAGGCGGCGCCGTTATCCGCAGGCGCCACGCCTGACATGCCAAACTCGGTCAGCAGGATGATTGCTGTTCCTTGGCCGATTCCGAGCACGATCAGCGGAAGCAGGACGTCCGGGAAATACGCGGTGCCCGGGCCTATGGAGCTGAGCCACAGCATGCCCAGGCCGGCGATGACCAACGAGGCCACCAGCAGCGCCGGCTTGCCCAGCAAGGCGCTGAGGGGTTTGATCGCGTAGACCATGAGGAAGAACAGGAGCGTGAGCGGAATGTAGGCGATTCCGGCCGCGAACGCGCTGAAGCCCAGCACATTCTGGAGGTACTGGCTGAGGAAATAGAAGGTGGAGAACATGGCCCCCACGATCAGAATCCGGATGATATAGGCACCCGACCGGGTCATGTCCTTGAAGAGACGCAGGGGAGTGATGGGCCGCTCGGCATGACGCTCGACGAGTACGAAAGCCAGAAGCATGAGCACGGCTGCCGCGAGTGAAACGATCGTCGTCAGGTTCCCCCACCCGGCCTCACCCGCGTTCACGAGGCCATAGACCAAGGCGGACATTCCTGCTGTAACTGTCAACGCGCCCGCGATATCCACACTGCCTTTGACCCTTCCGGTTTCCGGTAGGAAACGTGGGCTCAGCAGCAAGACGACAATTCCGATCGGAACATTGATCAGCAAGCCCCATCGCCACGACAGCAGGTCTGTGAAGACGCCGCCGACGATGATGCCCACGCTGCCCCCGGCCCCGATCACGGCACTGTAGATGCTGATCGCTTGGGACCGTTCCCCGGGCTGGGGGAAGGTCTGCACCAAGAGCGCCAGGGTTGCCGGGATGGCGAAAGCCGATGCGGCGCCTTGGAGTACGCGGGCACCGATCATGACCTCGGCGTTGAAGGCGACCCCGGCCAGCAGGGATGCGAACGTAAACACTCCTACGCCAACCATGAAGACCCGGCGCCTGCCCAGAAGGTCTCCGATACGGGCGCCCAGCAACAGCAGCCCTCCGAACGCCAGCGCATAGCTGTTCTGGACCCACGAGAGCGTTGTGCTGTTGAAGCCAAGTTCGCGTTCAAGGTGCGGCAGTGCCGTGGTGACGATGGACGTGTCCAACACCATCATCAGCTGGCAGCCCAAGATGACCGCCAAGGTTACGGTTCTGGACAATCGCGTGGCAGGGGTTGTTTCCATGTGCGTTGCTGACATGTCGGACCCTTTCTAAGTAACTAACTGGTTGGTTTTTAACCATGCTCTTGAAATGCATCGCTGTCAACTAACCAGTTACTTGCTATGGTGAGGGCATGGCGAGAGATGCAGAAGCAACCAGGCAGCGGATCCTGAAGGCGGCAGAGGAGGAGTTTGCCAGCCATGGCATAGCCGGGGCGCGGGTGGACCGTATTGCTGACGAGGCACTGGCCAACAAGGCGATGCTGTACCGGTATTTCGGCAGCAAGGAACAGTTGTTTGACGAGGTCTTCTCCCGACGGGTGGTCGCAGTAGTGGAGGAGACCGAATTCGACGCACTGGACTTGCCGGCGTACGCGGCCCGTGCTTTTGACCTTTACCAGAAGGATCCCAATGTCCTGAGGCTCACCAACTGGTACATCCTTGAACGCGGCCAGGCGGCGGACCTTGAAACCCTGGTGACCTCACACCAGGAAAAGCTTTCCCGGATCGAAAGCGCCCAGAAAGCCGGCCACCTTCGCTCTGATCTCACACCCATCGAACTGCTGGCAAGCGTGCGTGCCCTGGCCATGACTTGGCATACGCTCACTCCCGAGATGGCCCGGTCCAAGCTTCCGAGCCTCAAACGGCGTCGCGAAACCATCATGGAAAACGTACAGAGGCTCGTCGGCTAGTCCGCCCGTCCAGTGTTGCCTGCTGTCTAGATGAGGCGTGCCTGTCGTACAACTCCCCAAAGGCAGCCGGGCCTACGGCTGCCTGACCTCAGGCTCAAGAATCTTGAGCAAAAACTGATGGAACCTTTCTTCGGCAACGACGCAGTAAGGCTTTATTTCTGTTGTGATTCCCGCAACAATGGTGCTTGCACGCCAGGCTGGGGTTTGGTGCCGCTGGCTTTTGGGGAGTGTTTTGTGGGCAAGCATCATGATTCAGACCGGGCAATAAACTTGATCCGAGCATTAGGTTTCCATCGCGTCCTGATCGCGGGAAGCCTGGCCATCCTGGCCTTTTTCGCCTTCGGGTTCCAGCCTCTCAGTGCCGTTTCCACCAGTGGTGTGGGCGGTTCCTTGGCGCAGGGCGTGGTTGAACCGACGGCATTGGGCACCCTGGTGCCGCCGGAGGCCGAGACACTCGTCATCGATCCCATGCCCGAACCTCCGGAACAACTTCCCGGAACGCCCATGGTCTACTTTGACCGCGCCATGGTCCGAACCGTCAGCAAAGACGGTTCCACTGGCCTCACGGTAGCTTCCGCCGGGTTGTCCCGTCCGCCCACCGGTGCCCTGTACGCACCCCTAGAGGTCCTCAATCTGAGTTCCAACTATGGCTACCGCTACAGCCCCCTGACGGGCTTGGCAGGCGAGTTCCACTGGGGCCAGGATTACGCCGCCGCCTGCGGAACGCGCGTTTACGCGGCCGACGCCGGTGTGGTCCGGGCCGTCGGCTGGCACTTGTGGGGTGGCGGAAACCGCGTGGAGATCGAACACGGCAACGGCTTGGTCACCACCTACAACCATCTGCAGGCCATCGGCGTCACCAAAGGCCAATCAGTCCGGGTTGGCGAGGTCATCGCCCAGGTTGGCACGACCGGCTGGTCCACGGGCTGCCATCTCCACTTCGAGACAATCGTGAACGGCCTGCACACCAATCCCAACGGCTGGACCTACCTGCCCATGCGGCAGATTGATCCGCTGCAGAACATCTCCATGGTCAACTACCAGCCCGGCGTTGGAACGGGAACGTCCGCGGCTCCGGAATGGGCCGTTCCGGTGGCCGACGGCACCAACCGCGCCGTCATCGGTGGAGAGCACGAAGAGCACGAGCCACTGCCGGTGGTGGTTCCGCCTACCACCACGACTCCGGGTACCACCACGCCGGGCACCACGACTCCGGGTACCACCACGCCCCCGGTGCAGACGCCGGCGCCAACGCAGAGTCCGACGGCGACCGCCTCACCGTCCGTGACGGCGACGCCGACTCCGACCCCGACTGCAACGCCTACGCCGACCGTTACACAGACTGCGACGCCGACTGCTTCACCCACGGCCGCACCTACGCAGACAGCTACCCCAACTCCGACGCCTTCGCCGACCACCACGGCGCCGGCTCCGACCACGGCTCCGACCACGAAAACTGTTGCACCGCCAGTGACGTCGTCGGACGCTTCGGCGCCGACCGCCGTCGTGCCTCCTGCGGCACCGGCTCCGGCCGCTCCAGCGCCGGCAGCGCCCGCTCCTGTGGCACCAGCGCCGGCGGCACCTGCGGTGGTTGCCCCGGCCGCGCCCGCTCCGGCAGCGCCGGCCGCAGTAGTCCCGGCTCCTGTAGTGGTGGCTCCAGCACCTGCTGCGCCGGCCGTGACGCAGGCCGTGGCTCCGGCTCCGGCTCCCGTTGCGCCGGTGGCTCCTGTGCCTGCTCCGGCGCCCGTTGCTGTATTGCCGTCAACGCTCCCAGTGGTGGTTCTTCCGCCCGGATATGTCCTGGTAGCACCGGACAAGGTCCGGCTGCCCAACGGCACGGTGGTGCTGTTGTCCACTCTGGTCCTTCCTCCGACGCCCTAAAGGTCCCCACGCTGAGGGCACGCGAAACGCCGGCACGTCTGCGTTTCGCGCCCCCAAGCCAGCTCCCGTAAGCTCGATGGCGGCAAGCCCGCCAGCCGACGTCGTCAGGAAGCGAATCCCATGACCAGCCTGTACAGCATTCCCCTCACCTTCAACGATGGCTCAGAAGCGGACTTCGGCCGGTTCGAGGGGAAAGCGGTCCTGGTGGTCAACGTGGCGTCCGAGTGCGGCTTCACACGCCAGTACGCCGGGCTCGAAGCGCTGTACGGCAAATACCGCGAACAGGGCCTGGAGATCCTCGGCGTGCCCTGCAATCAGTTCGGGGGACAGGAACCCGGCGCGGATGAGGAGATCGCGGAATTCTGTGAGCGGAATTTCGGCGTAACGTTCCCGCTGACCAGCAAAGCGAACGTCCTGGGGAAGCAGCAGCACCCCCTGTTCGCGAAGCTGACCCAGGATGAGGACGGCCAGCCTGCCAAGGTGAAGTGGAACTTCGAGAAGTTCGTCATAAACCGGGGCGGAGATCTCGTGGCAAGGTTCCCATCCACAGTGGAGCCTGACTCCGAAGACCTTGTGAAGGCAGTGGAAAAGGCGCTGGCGTAAAGCCATCAATTTTGAAGGGAGGAAAGTAATTTTCCAACATTCCGCCGGATGTTAGCCAGTTGTTGGCTAGTTGTCTGGTTGGATTGGCCCTACTGGATTGATACGGGAGACGCCGTCTCCCACCAAACGCTAAGGCAAGCTATGGAGCTCATCGAGGCCGAGTACCCCAAACCAGGTCATGTGCTTTTGCACCTGAGCGATCTGCACCTGGTGGGTGGTCCGGGCACGCTCTATGGCTCTGTGGACAGTGCCACCAGGCTCCAGGAGATCTGCGACCAGATCATCGCCTCCCGGATCAGGCCGGAAGCCATCATTTTCACCGGAGACCTCGCGGACAAGGGTGAGCTGGAAGCCTACAAGCGGCTCCGCGACATGATCGAACCAGTCTGCGACGCGCTCGGGGCCAAAGCCATCTGGGCCATGGGCAACCACGACAACCGTGCCAACTTCCGTTCCGCCTTTGTGGATGCCTCCGAGGCCAGCAAGCCCCACGACCCGGTGGACCGCAGCTACTTCGTCAACGGGCTCCGCATCATCACGTTGGACACCACCGTCCCTGGCCACCACTACGGTGAACTGTCAGAGTCCCAGCTCGAATGGCTGGCTGCCGAACTGGCCACCCCTGCACCCGACGGCACCATCCTTGCCTTGCACCACCCTCCAGTCCCGTGCGTCCAGGACCTCGCCGTTTTGGTGGAGCTGCGCGGCCAAGCCGCACTGGCCGCCGTCGTCCGTAATACTGACGTCCGCACCATCCTGGGTGGACACTTGCATTACTCCACGACGGCGGGCTTCGCCGGCATCCCGGTATCGGTGGCCTCGGCCACGTGCTACACGCAGGACCTTGGTGTCCGCGCAGGCGCGCAGCGAGGCAGGGACGGCGCGCAGTCGTACAACATGATCCATGTGTACGAGCACACGATTGTGCATTCGGTGGTGCCAATGTCCGGCGGCGTCACCGTGGGCGAGCCCGTGGACGCTGACGAGGTTCAGCGTCGGCTGGCTGAAGCCGGCATCCGCATTCCCCACGAATCGCGGGTGGGTGCCCACACATCGCCTGGCACACACACCTCGTCGATGCCGCTTGTTGCTCCGGGTGTCTCTACTTCTCCCAAGGCGCCTTAACCGGGAAGTACTTCTCCAGGAAGTCCGTCACCAGGTCCGCGCGCTCGTTGGCTTCAACCTCCGGGAAGCTGCCGTCGTTCAGGCAGAAGAAGTCCATGTGGCGCTTCGCCAGGAGCTTGGGCAGGTAATGCAGGCCTGCCCACATGGTGGAGTCCACGTACCTGACCTTGGCGTTGGTCTGCGTGACGGCGCGGCCCGTGAGCAGTGCGTAGTAGTGGTAGAACGAGTTGGTGACCGAGATGTTGTCCGCAGCGCGGAAACGGCTCCCGGCGGTCTTGGCGAATTCCGCCGGAAATTCTTTCTCCATGCGGGCCACCACGCTGCGGCGCAGGGGAGCTGCGGTGTGTTCGAGGTGCCGGGTGGTGATCCGGCCAAAGCGCTCCCAGAGCAGCTTCCGGTTGACGCGTGCCGCGTTCTCGAAGCCGCTGCGTTCGGCGTCGTTCTCGCCCAACCCGATCCGGGTGTCAGCCTCGATGAACTTGGTGATGCCGCCGGGAGTGAAGAACATGTCCGGGCCCACGGGGCGGCCAAAGAACATGTCGTCGTTGGAGTACAGGAAGTGCTCGGAAAGCCCCTCGATGTGGTGGAGCTGGCATTCCACGGCCTGCGAGTTGTGCGTGGGCAGGACTGAGGTATCGGCGAAGAACTCCTCGCTGCGAACGATCGTGACCGACGGATGATCGGCCAGCCACTCCGGGGCGGGGGAGTCCGTGGCGATGAAGATCCGCCGGACCCAGGGCGCGAACATGTGCACCGAACGCAGCGCGTATTTCAGTTCGTTGATCTGGCGGAAGCGGGCCTCATGGTCGTCACCCTCGCCCAGAACTGCCCCGGCCTGCTGCGCGCGCCGCCTGGCGATGTACTCGGGGTCGCTGCCGTCCACCCACGAGAAAACCATGTCGATATCAAAGTCGATGTCGCTGGCGTGGTCCGCGAACATGTTCTCGATGGTGGGCCAGGTCAGGCCGTGCCGCTGGACGGTTCCACGGACAGCGTCTTGCCGCAGCATGGTGCGGCGTGTCAGCGAGTTCTCCACGGGCAACTCAAGATGGTCGCCTTCAAACCGCCACAGTTCCAGCTGCACACCCAACGCCGGGCCGTACCACAGGCCACCGCCCGTTTCGACACGCGGGCGGTACAGGCGGAAGATGCGGGCTTTCCGGTTGGCGGACAGCTCGCCGTCAGCCACCAGGACCGAGGTCTTCTTCTTGGCGTCCACTGTCATGGAGTAGAAGGGCTCGTTGCGGAACGCTGACACCAGCGCCTCACGGACCTCTTTGCGCGACTCCCAGTCGACAGCGACAACCGGCCTCTCGTCATTGCCGCGTACAAGGATAAAATCGACGCCGGCAGCGTCCAGTGCCGCCCTGACAGCCAGGAGATCGGACACCATGGCCTGTTGCGGGGTGAGGTCGGCGTTGATCAGGGCGTACCGCCCACGGTGACGGACGACGTCGGACCGGTGCTTAAGGTGCGCGACGACGGCAGGCGAAATCGCCTCAGCAATCGTGTCCTCTTCAATGGACGGGCTGCCGTGGTAGATCGGATCGACCTGTGCTTGTGTGATGGCTGTATCTCCGGGATCGTCGGTGCGTGAAACTGGACTCGCTGGTTGTTAGATGGAAAGGGCCTCGCGCCAGCTGCGGAGGAAAGCGCCGCCGGCTTCGTCGTGGATGACGTCGTCCGCCAGTTGGAGGTCCGAGGCCGTCAGGATGGTGTAGGGCTTCACCGGTACGCCGTCTGCGGGCCGGACATCCACGTGCTTTACGTCGTGATCGTTGTGGTGAAGCCAGTCTGCCATGGCATAGTCCGTGCGGGAATCACCCACAGTCCGCCACGAGAGCGGAGTAATGCCCTGGGCCGCGAGCAGTTCGACGGCGCGGCTCGCGCCGAGGTCTTTGCCGAGGCGGACGGATTCGATGTCCGTGGAGATGATGGTGGGGTCCAGGCGGTAGTCCGCCGTGTCATCGGATTCCGGCGCGTGGTGGTCCAGGATCGCCGCGTTAAGGCCGTGCCGTCCCATAATTTCCAGGGCGTCGGCGTCGAAGAGTTTCTGTTCGGCCAGGTAGTCCGCGCTGGCCACGTCCAGGTGCTGCTCCACGGAAACCATGGCGCGCTTGGTCTCGTCAAAGAACATGTGCGCCGAATAGTCCTCGGCAACCAATCGGCGGATATCGTCGCCGTAGGCCTTGGGTACCGCGAGTTCGTGGTCCACATGGATGGGACCGGGGCCTTCCGAAGTGTAACTGAACCACACAGCACCCTTCTCGCAGATGGCGTGGATGACGGTGTTGGCCGGCATTCCGGCGGCGATCATGGGCTCCATGACCTGCTCGCTGATGAACGCGTCAGAGCGGCCTGTGTTGAAAATGACGGGAATGCCCGCCGAGGCCAGCGCCACCATGTCCGCGATGATGTCCGGCTTGACGTCGCGCGTCACAGGGCTGGCAATGGGGCCGTCGACATCCAACAGCAACGCCAAGGCGGGCGTGGCGTGGGCAGCGGTCCGGTCAGTACCTTGGAGCGGTTGAGTCATGACCCTATTCTGTCAGTCCCCGCGGCCACCCTCACAGCTATGACGTCTGTGACGCCCCACGAAGGATTTAGACGGCACTCGTGGAAAGTACGCGCCAGTACCGGCGGACCTTGCTGGTCACTGCTTCCTACCGGAATTTGCCCTCGGGATCCGGAGCGCATCGAGTGTTGCCGCCGAGCGTGGTGCCGAGGCTGCTGGTTCCAAGCTGCGTGGAGAATTTGCCATCGCCAAAGCCAGTGGTGGTCTGGTCTCGGCTGGCCCCCGAAGGCTGGGTTTGAACAACGCCGCCGTGCATGCTGTCGAAGCTGAATTTAGTCCCTTCCATGCCCAGAGGCAGATGGCAGACGTCCCCCGGAGCCTCTGGAGTGACTTTTGTCCAGTCGCCGGGGGCGAGGGCTTGAATCTTGTTGAAGACGTCGAAGTACTCTGTGCGGGCTTGTTCTGGGTCCATGGTCTGCTCCGCGGTGCTGGTAGGTGGGTTGGTGCCAGGCGTTGTCCCACACCCTGCAAGGGTGAGAAGAATGATCGCCGCGGCGGGAAGGTCGCGCCTGGACCTAGACGGCATCAGCAGTCGATTCAACGTTTCTTGATTCCCTCTTTGGCCGCTGTAACCATTACCGTGCCCGTGGAGAGGCTATTTTGCTACCCCCGGGAACCAGATCAGGGCCTTGCTCAAGTCAGGCGATCTGCGGGCGTCCAGGTCCGGGGCCGTAGGAGCAGAAGCCGGAAGTCACCTTTTGGCTACAACCTGCCTGTGCCGCGGGTCACAAGTTCCGTTAGGGCGCCAACTTCCATAGGCTTGCAGGGTGATCTTCAAAGCTGTGGGCGAGGGACGCCCGTACCCTGACCATGGATACTCGGCGCCGCGGGACTGGGCTGCCTTGCCCCCGCGCCCTATCCGCCTCGATGAATTGGTAACCACCAAACGGACCTTGGATTTGGAGGCATTGTTGGCTGAGGACTCAACCTTCTTTGGCGACCTGTTCCCGCACGTTGTCCAGTACCAGGGCGTCATGTACCTCGAAGACGGGCTCCACCGGGCCGTCCGCACGGCGCTCCACCAAAGGACCGCGATTCACGCACGTGTATTGGTGATCGATGGCTAGGCGGACGGGTCCCACCAGTCCGGAGGCGTCCCCAGCAAAAAAACGTAAGCGTCCCAAGGATGTGACGCTGCTCCATGGCCACCACGTGGTCACCGGCCCGGAGCTCCGGGCCACCTTTGCCGAGGATGCCGCGGCCCAGAAGAGCCGTTTCCGGCGCCGGCTGCTTCACGGAATTGTCCTGGTCCTGCTGGTGGGTGTGATCGCTGCCGGGGCCGTAGGCGCCTGGGCGATCATGAATGGCGTGATCAAAGTCCCCACCGCGATCGCCAGTAAAGCCCCCGTCAGCCTGTGCCCCACCACCACGTTCGACTACGTTCCGAACGAAACAGTGAACCTCAACGTCTTCAACGCCACCTCCCGCGGCGGCCTGGCAGGTACCGTGGCTGAGCAATTTACTGCCCGGGGCTTCAAAGTGGCTTCGGTGGACAACAGCGAGACCGCCTACGCCGGAGTGGCCGTAGTAGTTTCCGGCGTCAAGGGCCAGGCGGCTGCGTTCAACGTCCAGCGCAACCTTGCCGGCACGGATTACTTCCAGGACAACCGTGAGGACGAGTCCGTGGATGTCATCCTCACCTCAGGCTACGAAGGCCTGGTGGAGCCCGAACTGGTGGATCAGACCCCTGGAAAGCTGTTGTGTCCGCGCGAAGACCTGCGTATCGCTGACAACTCCAAGTGGCCGATCATTCCGACGCTTCCGGCGGGGCAATAACGGCCGCAGCAAGACCAGCGCCGCGCGCCTGTACTAGCCCGCCAGGGCGTCGTGGATGGGGGCGTTGTGGACGGGTGCTTCCAGCCGGATCGGCCGGCCGTCGTCGTCGAAGCGTGCTCCTGCCCCGAGCTGGATGAAGTGCACCGTCTGCGCTGTGTGCGCTTCAACGGCCGTGTTTGCTTCAGTAGCCGTCCGGACTTCGACGTCGGTGGCCGGGGCCGCTGGGGGAGTCTCGCCGTCGGGCGTTCGGTTGCGTCGTGCGGCGCTGGCAGACAGCGTTCCGTGAATGAGTCGCGCCAGCTGGGCAACATCGACGTCAGGGAGGTAGCCCTGGTGGACACCGTCTTGAAGGATGTCCTGCAGAAGGATGTTGAGGTCGCCCACGTGGTCCGCGAGTTTCGCGAAGGAGCCGGGGGAGAGGACAGCGGCCATGGCCGGCCCCGGGGGCAGATGGCGGCGGCTGAGGTCCTCCACTTGCGCACGGACGTAGAGGGCCAGCCTGTCCACGGGGTTTTCCAGCGCGGCCAGTGACTCCCGGAGATCAACAATGAAGCGCTCGGTCTCGTCCAAGGCGTACGCGATCAGCAGTTGTTCCATGTCCGCGTAATAGTTGTAGACGGCGGTACGGCCCACCCCCGCATGCCGGGCGACGTCGGTCATGGTCAGGCCGGGGAGGCCGTGGGTGAAGAGGAGCTCACCGAAGGCAGTGAGAATCCTCCGTTGGGTCTCGGCGCGTTGGGCAGCATTCGTGGCGGCCGTGATCCTGGGCATATAGACACTTTACAGTGATCTGTCACTAAGAGCTGCGGTTAGGTCAGGTGTCGCTGTTTCCTTCAGGAGCTCGGGCCGTGGTTTTGCGGATGACCAAGTGCGGGGTCCGGACCACGCTGCCCGGCGACTTTGCCCCTTCAATCCGGTCCACGGCGCGGCCGACGGCGGCTGCCGCAAGGAGCGGAGCGTCCTGGCTGACAGAGGATAACTGGACGTAACTCAGCTTGGCGAAGTTGCTGTCGTCATAGCCCAGCACCGATACATCTGAGGGGATGCTGATTCCCGCAGCCCTGAAGCTTTCCATGATTCCGAGGGCCGACCTGTCGTTGAAGGCGATGACTGCCGTTGGCAGATCAGCCTGAAGGATCGGCCCCGCGCTCATGCCGTCCTCTTCCCCGGGGCCGCCGGAAACAACCACAGGTTGCAGGCCGTGCCGGACCATTTCAGTGCGGTACGCCTCCCGGCGTTTGTCCGAGGAGACAGCCTCGCCGCCATCCACGTGGACGATCCGGCGATGACCCAGACCCACCAGATGGTCAACGGCCAGTACGATGCCGGCGTGATCGTCGCTGCTGACCGAATCCACGTACTCGCCCACATCCTCGCGCAGGAGGCTCACTACCGGCACCTGTCGGGCGTGCCGTGCCAGATCATCCACGCTGAGGGTGGGGGCGATGATGATCAACGCCTCGGCGCCAACATCCAACAAGGTCTCGATGGCGCGCGCCTCGGGTCTGCCGCCGGCCACGGCGCTCAGCGTTATCTCATATCCCCTGGCGGACGCCTCGGCGTAGGCGGCGTCGACGATTTCAGCGTGAAACGGCTGTGAGCTGGAAAAGGTGAGGCCCAGGAGTTTCGTCCTGCTGCTCCGCAGCAGCCTGGCGCGGGAGTCTGCCCGATAACCGAGATCGCTGGCCGCCTGCAGGACTCTTTGCCGGGTGGATTCCGCTGCACCGGGGGCGCCCCGCATCACGATGGAAACCAAGGCCCGCGAGACGCCAGCCGCCTCGGCTACGTCCATCAGGGTGGGGCGGCGCTGCAGTTCTGACATATTTCCTCCAATTGCAATCAGTGTATAGAACGATCTAGACGGGACGTGAACCGCATGTCAGTATGGTCTGACTAGAACGATCTAGAAGACATGCGTCAGGAGCTCCCATGGTTTACCTTCAGCACCAGGTCAGTGAAGACCGACCGGTTCGTATTGCTCTGATCGGAGCGGGATGGATTGGCAGTTTCCACGCCGAATCCGTTGCCCAGCGGATCCCCAATGCCCGGCTGGAGGCCATCGTGGATCCGGCCCTCCCCGCCGTCCAGACGCTGGCTGGCCGACTGGGTGTCCGCAAGATCAGTACTGACCCGGAGGATGTACTGAACGATCCCGAGGTGGATGCTGTCCTGATCTCCGCGCCGGCCCGCTTTCATTCCGGGCTGATCTCGGCGGCCGCACGTGCAGGAAAGCATGCCTTCTGCGAAAAGCCGGGCGGCCGTACCGTGGAAGAACTTGACGCGGCACTGGAAGCAGCAGAGGCCGCGGGTGTGGTGGTCCAGTTCGGTTTCAACCGCCGCTTCGCTGCAGATTTCGCTGCCGCCCGCCAACTTATCGATGATGGCGTTGTGGGAACCCCGCAGTTGTTGCGGTCCCTGACACGGGACCCGGGCAGCAGGGACGGGATCGCCAATCCGGAGAGGATTCCGCCGGGCACCATTTTTCTTGAGACCCTCATCCACGACTTTGACACCTTGAACTGGCTGAACCCCGGCGCGGTCCCAGTGCGAGTCCATGCCGTGGCTGACGCACTGGTTGCTCCTGAGGCAAAAGAGGGCGGCCTGTTGGATACCGCTGTGGTCACCGTGACCTACAGCAATGGGGCCATTGCCGTGGCCGAGGCCAACTTCAATGCGCTGTACGGCTATGACGTGCGGGGAGAGGTATTTGGATCTGCGGGTATGGTGACGGCGGGTGGCCCGCAGGCCAGCTCGGCCACGAGCTACACTCCTGCCGGCATCAATGCCGCCACCGTCCGCCTGAACGTGGATCTCTTTCACGATGCCTACACGGCTGAACTCGCCCACTTTGTGGATGCGGTGAAGGCTGGCCGCGATGGTACCCAGGCTCCCGTGGCCCAAGGTGCCGGCGGAGCGGACGCGCGGAATGCTTTGGCTGTTGCCCTGGCTGCCACCCGTTCGGCCCACACGGGGCTGCCTGTTGATGTGGCATCGATTGCCGCACTGCGCCCGGCGGAGCCCGCGTTGCTCACTGTGGGGGATAAAGCATGAGCTTCCGCTTGGCCGTATGCGCTGAAATGCTCTATGGCGAACTGCCCTTGACGGAGCGGGTGAAGAGGATCCACGGGCAAGGGTTCGAAGTGGAGCTGTGGGACACCCGGGGCCGGGATATCGCGGCCCTGGCAGCAACAGGAGCCCGGTTCTCGTCGATGAGCGGCTATTTCGGCGGCAGCCTTACTGATCCCGGTAGTGCCGAGGAGGTGCTGGCTTCCGCGGAGAAGTTGATTCCCGTGGCGCTTGAGCTTGGTGTCGAGCGGATGGTGGTCCACCCTGCGGAGCTCGGGGAGGGCGGCCATGCTGTCCGACCGGTTCACCGGTCTACCGGCGAGATGTGGCTGACCGGGCGAAGCACCCTCGAGCGCCTGGGCGCGCTGGGCGAGAAGCACGGAGTAACCTTCGCGCTGGAGAACCTGAACACCATCCTGGACCATCCCGGGATCCCTTTGGCGCGGGCCAAAGACACCCTGGCGTTGGTCTCCGCGGTTAACCACCCCAACGTCAGGATGATGTTGGACCTGTATCACGCCCAAATCGGTGAGGGAAACCTGATCCAACTTGTCCGGGCCGCGTTGCCCTGGGTCGGAGAAATACAGGTGGCCGACGTCCCGGGCCGCCGCGAACCCGGCACCGGGGAAGTCAACTATCGCGGAGTCGCAGATGCTCTTCAGAAGGCCGGATACGCGGGGGTAGTAGGCCTCGAGGCGAAGGCCGCCGGGGGAGACGACCTGGAATCAGGGGATGCCGCGCTGGCGGCGTTCCGTGCGGCCTTTGAAAGCTAGCTAAGAGCGGCCCGCCCGCGGGTCAGGGATGGCACCCTACGCTCCCGCGTTGGTCGGTACCTGCGCGGGAGCGCTGCATCCACGGGTCAAAACTCGCGTAGCATCAAGGAAAACCGGTCAATCGCATCGCCGGTCAACACTGTAGCTAGGGGGCGTATTGCGCGCAACGGTCAAGGACGTGGCGCGCCGTGCAGGGGTATCGCCCAAGACAGTCTCGAACGTGATGAACGGCGTCGTGCCGGTCAGTGGACCCACCCGGCTCAGGGTTGAGCAGGCTATGGCGGAGCTCGACTACGTCCCAAATCTTTCGGCGCGCGGACTGCGGAATGGCCGCTCAGGGGTTATTGCCCTCGCTTTGCCGGACCTGGCAACACCGTACTCGGCGGAGGTTGCCCACCATATTGTGGAGGTGGCCCATGAGCAGGGCTGGATTGTCCAGATCGAGGAAACGGGCTCGGACCCTGACCGCGAGCAGGAGCTGATGACGCGGGCACGCTCCAACCTGATCGACGGATTGATCCTCAACCCCGTGGTGTTGGATGAGAGTGCGGTCAAGGTTGGAGTTGCTCTGCCTCCAGTGGTTCTTCTGGGCGAGGTGACGCAGCAGCTGGCCGATCGGGTCTTTGTCAACAGCCTGACGGCGGCCCGGGACATGACGCTGGCACTGGCCAAGCCCGGGCGGAGGCGCATTGCGGTCCTTGGAACCACCCAGGGACGAGGATCTGCGGCAGCTATCCAGCGTACTCAGGGGTATGAGGCCGCTTTGGACATCCTCGGTATCCCCAAAGATGAGTCACTGCTGATTCCTTGCGAAAAGTGGACGCCCGAAACGGCCGCCAAAGCCCTGGACGCCTACCTGGATCAGCACCCTGTTCCAGAAGCTCTCTTCTGCTTCACCGACTCCATGGCGATTGGTGCCCTGAGCGTTCTCTGGAAGAGAGGCTTGCGGATACCCGAAGATATCGCCGTTGCGGGTTTCGATGACATTGCCGATGGCCGCTACGCCGTCCCTTCGCTGACTACGGTTTCCTTTGATAAGCGAACCATTGCCAGCGAAGCCCTGCGTCTGCTGACGGAGCGCATGGGGGACAGGGCCCATGGGCAGCGGGTTGTCAGTGTGGATTACAGCATCGTGGAGCGGGGCAGCAGCAAGGCCTGAAACGAGAGCCGTGCACTAAATTGTGTGCGCTAACAATTTTCTCTTGCCCCGCTCATTACATCGATGTAATGTGAGACCTGCGTCACCCCGGGCCACCATATACCCGAGTGTGGAGACGCGCCGGAGCCGGACTTCAAGCGGTGCAGCAGCTATGCAGCGCAGCAGCAACAACGCAGTAACACCGCAGTGCAGCAGTGACCTTTCAGCGGACCCATCCAAAGGAGTGACGGGTGAAGCAGTTTGAATCTTTGACCGGGAAACAGTTGTCCCGGAGACAGTTATTGACAGGATCGGCCCTCCTTGGCGGGGGACTCCTGGCCACCAGCCTCACGGGTTGTGGAGGGGCGGCCCAAGCCGCCGCGGTCCAGGACATCGGGTTCTGGCACCTTCTTTCCGGCGGTGACGGGATCAAGATGCAGGCGATGATCAACGCGGCAAACCAGGCCAACCCCGGCTTCAAGGTGCACCCCACAGTCCTGGCCTGGGGTCCGCCTTACTACACCAAACTGGCCATGGCGTCGGCGGGAGGCCGCCCTCCTGAGGTAGCCATCATGCACGCCAGCAGGGTGCCCGGTTACGCGCCAGGGGGACTCATTGATCCTTGGGACCTGGACCTGCTCGCCGAGAATGGTGTGACGGCCTCGGATTTCGCCCCGAGGATCTGGGAGAAGAGCCAGCATGGCGGCAAGGTCTTCTCCATTGCCTTGGACTCGCACCCGTTCGTCATGTTCTACAACACGGACGTAGCAGCCAAAGCGGGCGTCCTGGGCGGCAACGGGCTGCTCCAGGAAGTGAGCTCGCCGGACGGGTTCAAGGCAATGGCCTTGGAAATGCAGAAAGTGACCAAGGCCCATGGACTGTCCTTCGGCTATCTGGGCAGCGGATCGCAGATGTGGCGCTTGTTCTACACGCTTTACAAGCAGCACGGCGTGGACATGGAACTGACGCCAGGGCAGCCTATGAAAGTGGACCGGGACGCGGCCATTGAGTCGCTGGAATTCATGGCCTCCCTGTTCGACGACACCATCGCAGCCCAGGCCGGTGACATCAGCACCGGTATCGCCGAGTTCGCCCGTGGCGGTTCCGGGATGCTGTTCAGCGGTGTTTGGGAACTGCCCACCATGAAGAAGGCCGGCATTCCCGTTGACGCGGCCACCATTCCCACGCTGTATGGGACGCCGGCCTCTTACGCTGACTCGCACTCGTTCGTACTCCCACGGCAACTCAACGTCAACGAGGACAAGCGCCGGGACGTCTACAAGTTTGTCACCGACGTCCTGAAGGGATCACTGTCCTGGGCAGAAGCCGGACACATCCCCGGCTACCAGCCCGTGGTCCAATCCCAGGCGTACCGCGAACTGACCCCGCAGATCCACTACGCCAACGCTGCGGACATCATCGCCTACGATCCCGAGGCCTGGTTCAGTGGCTCCGGCTCGGACTGGCAGACCTACTTTGCGGAGAACGTGCAGAACGTCCTCTTGGGCAGGGACAAGGCCTCCGCCGGATGGGATGCCTTTGAACAGCGCACCAACACCCTCCTCTCCCGTCCCAACCCGGTCTAACCGGCCCACGTACCGAGCGACCAAAGGAGTTCTTGAATGAGTACCTCTACGCTGTCCCGGCCGAGGCCGGAGAGTCTGCGCAAACCCGGGAGCCGCACCCGCAGCAACCTGAGCGGCTGGGGATTTGCCGCCCCGTTCCTGGTGTTCTTCCTCGTTTTCCTCGTCTGGCCCATCCTCTACGGCTTTTACATGAGCCTCACGGGCAAGTCCCTCACCGGGGCCAACGACAGCCTGATCGGTTTCGCCAACTACGCCGAGGCCTTGGCCGACGCAGACATGTGGCGGTCCTTGGGCAACACCCTCTACTTCACGGTGATCAGCACCGTGCCCCTGGTCCTCGTAGCCCTGGTCATGGCAGCCCTGCTCAACGTGGGACTCCCGGCCCAATGGCTGTGGCGGCTCTCCTACTTTGCGCCCTACCTGCTGGCTTCCACTGTGGTTTCGCTGTTCTTCACCTGGATGTACAACCCGCAGCTTGGCCTGATCAACGAGTTCCTCACCGGCATCGGCCTCCCTCGGGTTGCCTGGCTGAACGACCCCAACGTGGCCATGTGGGCAATTGTCATCGCCACCCTCTGGTGGACCGTGGGCTTCAACTTCCTGCTCTACCTGGCCGCCATGCAAAACATCCCGGCCCAGCACTACGAGGCAGCATCCTTGGACGGCGCCGGAGCCTGGCGCCAGTTCTTCTCCATCACGCTGCCGCAGCTCACCCCCACCACCGTGATGATTGTGCTCCTCCAGATCCTGGCGTCACTGAAGATCTTCGACCAGGTCTACCAAATGACCGCAGGCGGCCCGGCAGGGTCCACCCGCCCCGTGGTGCAGTACATCTTTGAAACCGGGTTCACCGGCTACCGGCTGGGCTACTCTGCAGCCATCTCCTACATCTTCTTCGGACTGATCGTGGTTGTTTCCGTCATGCAGTTCGTCATCACCCGCCGCAGGAGTGCATAAGCAATGGCAACCCCTACCCTGACACGTCCCGCACCCAGCACCACCACAAACAGCCCGGAGATCCGCCAACCCCGCAAGAAGCTGACGGTGGGCAGGATCGCGGCCGTCGTGGTCGCCGCTATTATTGCCGTTCTGTGGCTGATCCCGTTCGCATGGGCCACGGCGACCGCTTTCAAGACCGAGACGGATGCCGCCGCTCCGGACGTCACCTGGCTGCCGCCGTCGGGATTCACTCCTGAAGCGTTCGTCAAGGTGTTCCAAGACGGCAACATCCCGCTCTGGACCTGGAATTCGCTCTACACCTCGGCTGCCATCACGGCCATCACCCTGGTCATCTCGGCACTGGTGGCCTACGCGCTCTCGAGGATCGACTTCAAGGGCAAAAAGGTGCTGATGACCGTGATCATCGCGTCCATCATCATTCCGCCACCCGTGCTGATCATCCCGTTGTTCTACCAGATGCTGGCGCTGAACCTGATCGATACCTCGTGGGCCATCATCCTGCCGCAGGTCATCCACCCCGCCATGGTGTTCGTGCTGAAGAAGTTCTTCGACCAGATCCCGCGCGAGCTCGAGGAAGCGGCTGTGATGGATGGCGCCAGCCGCTTGCGGATCTTTACACAAATCATCCTGCCGTTGTCCCGGCCCATCCTGGCCGCCGTCGCGATCTTCGTGTTCATCGGCGCGTGGAACAACTTCCTGTGGCCGTTCATCGCCACCAACGACGGCAACCTGCTGACCCTCCCCGTGGGCCTGCAGACCATCAAGAGCGCCTACGGCATCCAGTACGCGCAGAACATGGCGTCCGCGCTGCTGGCCGCGCTGCCGCTGATTGTGGTCTTCCTCTTCTTCCAGCGCCAAATCATCAAAGGCGTTGCGACGACGGGACTCGCCGGAACCTGACCGGCACCCACCGCTTACTACCAGACCTGAAACACAACCAAGGAGATACATGTCCCGCGCACGCATCACCCTCGATCGCGACTTCACCATTGGCGAGGTACCCCGACGACTCTTCGGCTCCTTCGTGGAGCACATGGGCCGCTGTGTCTACACCGGCATCTACGAGCCCGGACACCCCGAGGCGGACGAGAACGGCTTCCGCCAGGACGTCATGAAACTCGTCAAGGAACTGGGCGCCACCGTCATCCGGTACCCCGGCGGCAACTTCGTTTCGGGCTACAACTGGGAAGACGGCATCGGCCCCCGCGAAAACAGGCCGCGCAGGCTTGACGGTGCCTGGCACACCGTAGAGACCAACGCGTTTGGCCTGCACGAGTTTGTGGACTGGTCCAAGCAGGCCGGCACGGAAATCATGGAAGCCATCAACCTGGGCACCAGGGGAGTGGACGCAGCCCGCGAGATTGTGGAGTACGCCAACCACCCCGGCGGCACGTACCTGTCCGACCTCCGCGCCAAGAACGGCCACAAGGACCCGTTCAACATCAAGCTCTGGTGCCTCGGCAACGAGTTGGACGGGCCTTGGCAGATTGGCCACAAGACCGCCGACGAGTATGGCCGGCTGGCACAGGAAGCCGCCAAAGCCATGCGGTTCGTGGATCCCTCGCTTGAGTTGGTGGCCTGCGGCAGTTCCAGTTCCAGCATGCCCACCTTCGGCGCGTGGGAGCAGACGGTCCTGACCCACACCTATGACGAAGTGGATTACGTTTCCCTCCACGCCTACTACCAGGAACATGAAGGTGACGTGGGCAGCTTCCTGGCCTCCGCCGTCGATACTGACTACTTCATTGAGTCAGTGGTGGCCACCGCGGACGCTGTGCGTGCCAAGGGCAAGCACAAGAAGCACATCAATCTGTCCTTCGATGAGTGGAACGTTTGGTACCAGCGCGGACTGGACACCGAGGACCAGCCGCACAACGTGGCCAAGGCAGGCTGGCGTGAGCACCCCCGGGTGATCGAGGACAAATACAACGTGACCGACGCAGTGGTGGTGGGCACGCTGCTCAACTCGCTCCTCCGCCACGGTGACCGCGTGAAAATCGCCAATCAGGCGCAGTTGGTCAACGTGATCGCGCCGATCCTTTCGGAAGAGAACGGGCCAGCGTGGAAGCAGACCATCTTCCACCCGTTCGCGCGGATGGCCGAGCTCGCCAAGGGGCAGATCCTGCGGCTGTCCGTGGACTCGGACAAGTACTCGAACAACCGTTTCGGCGACACGGACCTGGTGGATGTCAGCGCTACGTGGAACGAGGAAACGGGGCGCGTGGCACTGTTCTTCGCCAACCGCGGCTTGGAAGAAGCGGCCGACGTCGAGGTCGCCCTGCGCGGTTTTGACGCCCGCCAGGTGCTCCGCGCCGAGGTTCTGGAGATCCCGGAGGGTGGCGACCGCTTCACCATCAACAGCCAGGAGCAGCCGGGCCGTGTTGGCCTGACGGCACTGGAGGGCGTGAAGGCGACTGGTTCCGAGCTCCGCCTGACGCTGCCCGCACTGTCCTGGGCCGTCGTCGAGCTTGACGTGGTGAAAGGCTAGCCGCTGACCCAACTGAGTAACAGCAAACGTCGCAATGAGCACTCATAGCGACGTTTGCTGTTACCTACTTGGGTTAAGGTACGACGGCGGTTGGCTGGCTAGATCGCGCAGCCGTCGGGCCCGCAGGCCTCGGCGTCCGAGGCGCCCACCGGGATCAGGGGATTGGCTTCCTGCCAGGCCTGGTTCAGTGCCTCGCTGAAAAGTTCGGCGGGCTGGGCGCCGGAGATGCCGTACTTGCGGTCGATGACGAAGAACGGGACGCCGGTGACGCCTATGGCGCGGGCCTCATTGATGTCCTGGTTGACCTCTTCGGCAAACTTGTCGGAAGTGAAGAGCTCTGCCACTTCATCGGACGGCAGCCCGAGCGTCGCGCCGAGTTCCGTGAGGTACTCCTGGTTGCCGATGTCCTTGCCGTGCTCAAAGTGGTCGCTGAGCAACTGCTCCTTGGCTGCGTCCTGGCGGCCATGGGAGGCGGCAAGGTGGATCAGGCGGTGGGCGGTGAAGCTGTTGGCCACCACCACCTTGTCGAAGTGATAATCCAGGCCTTCGCCCTTGGCAGTCTCGGTGACGTGGGCGAACATCTGCTTTACCTGCTCAGGAGCCATACCCTTGCGCTTGCTCAGGTAGTCCAATTCGGTGCCGTCGTAGTGCTCGGGTACGGAGGGGTCCAGCTGGTAGCTCTTCCACTCGATGTCCACCGAATCGCGGTGCGGGAACTGTGCCAGCGCGGTCTCGAAACGGCGCTTGCCGATGTAGCACCACGGGCACGCGACGTCTGACCAGATCTCAATCTTCATGCTCTGGACAACCCGTCGGGCCGGCGGGGCATTCCTCACACGGCTGTTATTTTGCTCACCCGTTGCCGTCCGGTCCCAGGCCCCATACTCTTGGAATGGGTTATGAAGCCAGCCCTTGGACTGGGGGTTTTGCGCGGAGGCTCCAGCATGCGCATCGGACTCATCGTTGGCCCGTGGTTTACAGTGCCACCGGAAAAATATGGTGGAACAGAGCGTGTAGTGGATGCCCTGGCGCGGGCGTTGGCGGACGCGGGACACGATGTCCTGCTGGCAACCGCCTCGGACAGCACCTGCCCGGTGCCCCAAGTACCCGGCTTTGGCCCCTCAGCCCCGGAGGAACTGGGACAGACCGCCAGCGAACTTGGGCACGTCATCAGGGCCTATGCACAGATGCAGGACATGGACGTCATCCACGATCACACTCTTGCTGGACCCCTCTACGCGCATCGGCCAGCTGGCATCCCCGTAGTCACCACCATCCACGGGCCGTTGTCGCCCATCTACTCGCCCCTTTACCGTGCCATGGCACAAGATACCGCCATCATCGCGATCTCCCACGATCAATGCAGCAGGACCCGGGATGTACCGGTCACAGCCGTGATCCACCACGGAATCGATCTGTCAGCGGTGAGCATAGGGAGTGGAGCCGGAGGGTATGCCTGTTTTGTAGGCCGCATGTGCCCGGACAAAGGACTCCTCGAAGCCGTGGCCGTTGCCCGCGAAGCCGGCGTCCCACTGAAGATCGCGGCAAAGATGCATGCCAAGGACGAGCAAGAGTATTTTCGTGACGTGGTGCGGCCGGCCCTGGGAAATCAGGAGGAGTTCCTGGGAGAACTGTCGGACCCGGAAAAATTCGAGCTGATGGGTGATGCTCTCGCCCTGATCAACCCCATCCAGTGGCATGAACCTTTTGGGTTGGTGATGATCGAAGCACTCGCCACGGGTACCCCTGTCCTGGCCACCCCAATGGGTGCTGCCCCGGAGATTGTTCGGCACGGGATCACTGGCTTTGTGGGTTCCCCCAGTGAGTTGGCGGCCTGCGTTGAACGGGTTCCGTTCCTCAGCCGGGATGCCTGCCGACGATCAGTGGAGGAGTCCTTCAGTTCAGCGCGAATGGCTGCGGACCACCTGGACCTTTACGCCAAAGTCATCGAACAATTTTCGGCTGGACCTCTTTCCGGAGGGAGTCTATTGCAAGAAAATCAGAGGCAAGCCCTGTAGGGACTGCCCTCACGGAAGACTCCCGAGGAGGCCTGTTGGCCATGACTGCTTGGAACGAAGACACTGAAGCCGGAGCGTCAGAGCTCGGCGCCGTCACCGTCGTCGAAGGTTCGTCCTTCTGTATTTCCTCGCACTCGGGTGACATCCATGGAGGCGGATCCCAGGGTGCCTACTACCAGGACACCAGAATCGTGTCTCGCTGGATCCTGCGGGTCAACGGGGCGCTGAGGGAACCGCTGGTGGCGCGGAATCCCACTGCTTTCCAGGCAGAGTACGTGGGTCGGGCGTGCTCGGCCGACGGCAGGTTCGACAGCCCCTTGGTAGTCCACCATCAACGGCATGTGGGTGCCGGCCTGCGGGATGACATCACTATCAGGAACTACTCGGGACAGGACGCCCCCTGCGGAATTGAACTGCTGCTCGACGCCGACCTGGCGGACCTCTTTGACGTCAAGGGCGGCCGGACCAACAAAGCCGGAGCACCCACCAAGAAGGCTCACAAGAAGGAACTTCACATCGATTCCCTCCACTCCAGCGGCCAACGCCGGGGAGTGGCTTTCCGGGCCTCCGGCGCCAAGGTCTCCGATGATGGATTGACGTTCCAGATCACCATCCCGGCCCGCAGCCAATGGAGCACCAGCATCATCGCGCTCCCCCTGGTCAATGGGGAGGGCCCCCACGACCCCTTTACCGAGACCACACCTTTGCACCACACCCCCAGCGTCCGGCGCCACGCTGCCTGGGAAGAGCACGTACCCCGGATCGCTGTGACTGATGCCAACGTGGAGGAAGTCCTGGAGCGTAGCCAACGCGATCTGGGCTCGCTGCGGATCTTCGACCCCGCCCATCCAGGACGCGCCGCCGTGGCCGCCGGAGCACCGTGGTTTATGGCGTTGTTCGGACGCGACTCGCTCCTGGCCTCTTATATGTCGCTCATGGTGGATCCCAACCTTGCAGCGGGAACCTTGCAGACCCTGGCAGGGCTCCAAGGCAGCACAGTGGATGTGGACTCCGAGGAGGAACCCGGACGCATCCCTCACGAGGTCAGGCTCGGTGTCACTGCCGGACTCTCGCTGGGCGGAACTGCCTACTACGGAACGGCCGACGCGACACCCTTGTTTGTCTCCACGCTCGGTGAGCTCAGCAGGTGGGGCCTTGGGGCGGACATCATCGAATCCCTCCTCCCGCACGCCGACCGTGCCATCGAATGGATGGAGCAGTACGGGGACCGCGACGGCGACGGCTTCATCGAATACCAGCGGCCCAACGAGCACGGGCTGGTGAACCAGGGCTGGAAGGACTCCTGGGACGGCATCAACTTTGCGGACGGCCGCATGGCGGAGACGCCCATCGCGCTCTGCGAAGTGCAGGCCTACGCCTACGCGGCCTATGTGGGGCGGTCGCTGTTGGCGCGGGCGGCGGGCGATACCGCCGTCGAACGCCGGTGCGCGGACCGCGCCGAAGCGCTGAAAGCCGCCTTCAACGAGGCCTTCTGGCTACCGGACCGCGGCTACTTTGCGCTGGCGCTGGACAAAGACAAGAAGCCCGTGGACTCCTGTACCTCAAACATGGGGCACTGCCTGTGGGTGGGCATTGTGGACGAGGACAAGGCGCCGCTGGTGGCCGAGCGGCTGATGTCGCCGGAGATGTTCACGGGGTGGGGCATCCGGACGTTGGGTTCGGACATGGGCGCGTACAACCCCGTCAGCTACCACAACGGCTCCGTCTGGCCGCACGACACCGCGCTGGTCGCCACCGGCCTCATGCGGTACGGCTTCGTGAAGGAAGCCAGCCGGATTGCGAGCGGATTGTTCGACGCCGCCGAGCACTTTGGTGGTCGACTTCCGGAGTTGTTCTGCGGCTTTGACCGCAGCGACTTTGCGGAGCCGGTTCCGTATCCGACGGCGTGTTCCCCGCAAGCGTGGGCGGCTGCGGCGCCCGTCCAACTGGCCCGGATCCTGCTGCGCTTCGATCCGGACTTCACCCGGGACGTGTTGCACCTGGCGCCGATACTGCCCGACGCTTATGGGTCGTTCCGCGCGGACAACGTGCTGCTGGGGCGCTCGCGGATCACGGTGCAAGCCTCTGGTTCGTCCGGGACCGTGACCGGGCTGCCGGCCGGGCTCGAACTGCGTTCCGATCCCCGGCCGCCTCTGGCAGGGGACTTGTTCGGCTAGCGTCCTAGAGTTCGTGCTCCATGACGAAGTCGTGTTCCACCGCGGTCCCGAGTGTGAAGGACTTGGTGCCGACGCGCTGGAACCCGCTCTTCTCGTAGAAACGGATGGCTTTGGCATTCTCGCTGTTGACACCCAGCCACACCCCTGATGCGCCCTTATCCGCCGCATCAGCCAGGGAAGCTTTGATGAGTTGTGATGCGGCGCCCTTGCCGTGGTGGTCGGGGTGGACGTAGCACTTGCTCAGCTCCGTGGAGGGGAGGGCGGACAGCACAGAGGCGACGTCAGGGTCGGTGGCCGGCTTGGCGATGAGCATGGTGTACCCCAGGAGCTGCCCGTCGTCGTCGAGCACCATGATGGTGATGTTGGCGTCGGCGAGGTAATCCTCGAAGTTGGCCTCGCTGAGCGTCTTTTCGAGGTGGGCTTGGATATCAGCCGGTGACGACCCCGGCGGGCACGCCAGCGGGAAGGTGGCGGCCGCAAGCTCAGCCAGCTTCCCGGCGTCGTGCGTTGTTGCGGTGCGGATGGTTTCAGTCACGTGGCCCCCTTGGAAGTTTCTTGGACAGCTAATGCCCCTAAGAACGAATCTTAGGGGCATTGGCTGTACGAAAACTCCTAGTCGGCTTTGACCGCCAGCACCGGGCAGTCCGCCTCCAGCAGGATCCGTTGGGAAACGCTGCCCATGATGAGCTTGCCTACGGGGCTGCGGCGGCGAAGGCCGATGACAATAAGGGCGGCGTCGTTTTCGTCGGCGGCGTCCAGGACTTCGGCAGCGGCATCGTGACCACGGATCGGCTGCTTGATGATGTGCTGGATGCCCTGTTCGGCCAGACGCTCCTCGATGCTCTGGATGTCCGGTTCCTGGGCGTACCGGTTGTCCACCAAGGCGTCGCCCTTGGACGAGTTGATGACCAGGAGGGTGTCGTTGCTCTTCTTGGCCTCGGCGATGGCCTGCGTCAGTGCTGCTTCGCCTTCTGGTGTGGGGACGTATCCCACCACGATGGTCATGGTTTCTCCTGTTTCTGGTGGGTCGGGGTGGTTGACTCGGTGGGAGCTGCCGCCTCCGGTTCTGCGGGAGTCGCCTGCCCGGACGGTCCTGCGGGAGCTACTGGACGGTTGCGGCGGATGAGCTTGAAGATGAATGGCCACACCAAGATGATTGCCACGATGATGTAGACCACGATTGCAATCGGTTCGCTGAAGAGGCCTGCGGGGTCGCCGGCGCTCAGCTGCAACGTCTTACGAAGCTGCCCTTCGATGCGCGGCCCGAGGATGACGCCCAGGATCAGCGGCAGGACCGGAAGCCCGAAGCGCCGCATCATGAAGCCAAGTGCGCCAAGTACCAGCAGGATCACAAGATCGAAGGCCTGCAGGTTGACCGAGTAGGCGCCCAAGGTGGCGAAGAACAGGATGCCTGCATAGAGGTAGGGGCGGGGAAGCTGCAGAAGCTTGGCCCAGACGGGTGCCAAGGGCAGGTTGATGAGCAGGAGCAGGAAGTTGCCAATGAAGAGGCTGGCGATCAATGCCCACACCAAGGGGCCTTGGCTGGAGAACAGCTGCGGGCCGGGCTGGATGCCGTAGGACGTGAACGCGGCGAGCATGACGGCGGCTGTTGCGTTGGTGGGGAGGCCGAGTGCGAGCAGCGGCGTCATGGTTCCGGCGGCGGCAGCATTGTTGGCCGCCTCGGGTCCTGCCACGCCTTCGATGGCGCCCTTGCCGAATTCTTCCGGGTGCTTGCTGAGCCGCTTCTCCGTGACGTAGGAGAGGAACGTGGGGATTTCCGCGCCGCCAGCCGGAAGCGCTCCGAAGGGGAATCCGAAAGCCGTGCCGCGAAGCCAGGGCTTCCAGGAACGTCCCCAGTCCTTCTTGCCCATCCACGGACGGCCAACGGGAATGACATGGAGAGGAGTGCGGCGCAGGTGGGCAGCAACCCAGAGGGCTTCACCCACGGCGAAGATTGCGACGGCCACCACCACGATGTCCAGGCCGTCCACCAGCAAGGGCTGGCCGAAGGTCAGGCGGCGTTGGCCGGTCACCGAATCGATGCCCACCAGGCCAATGGCCAGGCCAAGGGCAAGCGACGCGAAACCGCGGAGCCTGGAAGAGCCCAGGACCGCGGTGACGGCCAGCAGCGCGAGGACCATGATGGCGAAGTAGCTCGGAGCGCCCAAACTCACGGCGAACTGCACCACAATGGGCGCGAACACTGCCAGCAGTGCGGTGCCGATGGTACCGGCGATGAACGAACCGATGGCCGCGGTGGCAAGCGCCTGCGCGGCCCTGCCCGCCTTGGCCATTTTGTTGCCTTCGATGGCCGTCACTACTGACGACGATTCACCCGGTGTGTTCAGGAGGATGGAGGTGGTGGAACCGCCGAACATGCCGCCATAGTAGATGCCGGCGAACATGATGAAGGCGCTGGTGGGTTCCAAGGCAGCGGTCACCGGAAGCAGCAGTGCCACGGTCATGGCCGGGCCCAGCCCGGGAAGAACGCCGACGGCGGTACCCAGGAGCACGCCGATCACGGCGAACAAGAGGTTCATGGGGGTCAGGGCGGTGGCGAAACCGTCCATCAAGGAGGACCAGACGTCCATTAGAGGATTCCTTCCAGGAGCCCGGCAGGAAGGGCGATGCCCAAACCGAGGTAGAAGCCGTAGAAGGTCAGCAGTGACAATGCGACGGAGATGAGGCCGTCCCGGATGTAGCGGCGGCTGCCAAGTGCCAGCACGCTGCCCCAGAAGAGGACCGTTCCCGAGATAACCCACCCGGCCCAGTCGATGAGCAGGATGTTCAGGATGAAAGCTCCGGCCAGCGGGAGGACGGTCTTCCAATCGGCGGGGTGTGCCAGGTCAACGTCTTCGCCGCCTTCGGCTTCGCCCTTGCCGCCGCGGAGGACGTTGATGGCAAGGAGGATGGCGCAGATGATCAGCAGCCCGGAAACAATGAACGGAACAGTCTTCGGACCCACGGGGTCCGACTGGGAGTACGGGGTCACCAGGCCGTTCGCGTCCAGGAAGACCAGGACGCCCACCGCGCCGAGCAGGAGGGCTACCCCCAGCTCGGCGCGGCCTTTAAGGCCTGTGGCTGTGGAGCTCACGCCAACCCGAGCTTGGTGAGGACATCCGCAACGCGCTTGTCCTGGTCCGTCAGGAAGGTCTGGAACTCGTCACCGGTGACAAAAGCGTCCGTCCAGCTGTGGGTCTTCAGGGCTTCCTTCCAACCGGCAGATTCGTGCATCTTCTCGAGGGCGGCGATCAAGGATTTCTTGTCGTCCTCGCTGATGCCCGGAGGGGCCACAATGCCGCGCCAGTTGGTGAAGACCAAGTCAATGTTGGACTCTTTCAACGTGGGAGCATCCACGCCCTCCAAACGGTTCTCGCCACTGGTGGCAAGGACGCGGATCTCGCCGGACTTGATCTGCTGGAGGTACTCGCCTGCGCCGGAAGCGGCGAAACCAAGCTTGTTGCCGAGGATGGCGGGCAAAAGGTCGCCACCGCCGTCGTACGACACAAAGTTGACCTTGGTAGCGTCGATGCCAACAGCGCCCGCCAACTGCATCGGCAGGAGGTGGTCCGGGCCGCCAGGCGAGGAGCCGCCGCCAACCGAGATGGAAGCCGGGTTGGCCTTCCAGGCCTTCACCAGATCATCAATGGTCTTGTACGGGGAGTCCTTGCCCACCATGATGGCGCCGGGTTCTTCGATCAGCTTTGCCAACGGGGTGGTCTCGGTCAGCTTCGACTCGGACTTGTTGGTGTAGCTGGCTCCCACAACGCCCAGGCCCATGAGCATGGTGAGGTCACCGTTGCCCTTTTCATTGACGATGCGGGCCAAGCCAACTGTTCCGCCGGCGCCGGCAAGGTTGAATACCTCGGTGTTGGTGGAGATCTTCTCGTCGTCCAGTACCTTGGCGGCTGCCCGGGCGGTGGTGTCGTAGCCGCCACCGGGAGTGTTGGGGACCATGATCTGGAGACCGGTGATGGGCCCCGCGGCAGCGCCGGAGCTTTCAGAACCTGTGGACTTACCTGTGGCACCGCAGCCGGTGGCCATCAGGGCGATGCCGGCGGCGACGGCGGCGACTCGCAATGCGCGGATCTGGCGCATGGTGTTCCTCTTCTCATCATTGAAAATACGGTGCAGGGCGATCAGCGTTATGCCCCGTTCCTTTGATGCTAGGCGTGTACGTGACGACGATCACTCTTGTGTTCGCAGTGATCTTTAAGTTCATTGCGTTCACGGTTTTTGGCCGTTTGATCTGGCCTTACGTACCGCTGGGGTATAGTTCCGGTACGCCACGGGGGAAGCTGCAATCCACCCTCCCGCTCACTGGCACCACCAAAGGAACCCAGCAGTGACTCGACTGTCTCGAAGAAGAGGAATGTCCCTGGCGGGGCAGTACCTTGTGCTGCAGTTGCTCATTGTCCTGGCTGTTCTTGTGGCGGTGGTGGCCATTTCACTCGCCCAATCCGCTGCTGTTTTCGAACGGACAGAGGGGCGTCGGGCACTGTCCGCTGCCGAGGCTTTGGGCAACAACCCCACCGTGCGCGCGTTGCTGCCCACAGCCGAACCCCGCGCCGGTTCCGCACTTCCCGCCGTGGCCGAATCCGTCCGCACCGTGTCGGGATCTTCCCACGTGGCCCTCGCCAAGCTGGACGGTACGGTGGTGGCCTCGTCCGATCCCAGCCTGGTAGGACAATCGCTGCCCCTCGGTGAAAGCAGGGTCATGGAGGGCCGGGCGTGGACCGGCGTCCTGCCGACCGGTGGAGGGGCCGTACTTTCCGCCCATGTCCCCGTCCTGGATGACGCCGGAATCATGATCGGCGTAGCTTCCGTCAGCAGGAACTACCCCTCCACCATCGAGCGCCTGGGCGATGCCGTGCCCAACCTCCTCACCTACCTGGGTGTTGCCAGCGTCCTGGGCGTCGCCGGATCCCTCCTGTTGTCACGCCGCGTCAAACGGCAAACCCTTGGCATGGAACCGCGGGAGATCACGGGACTGGTTGAAAACAGGGAAGCGATGCTGCAGGGCCTGAAGGAAGGGGTGGTGGCCCTGGATCCCCATGAGCGCATCACGGTGGCCAACCAGAGTGCCCGCCAACTCCTTGGACTGCCCGCGGACTGTGTGGGAAAGAAGCTGCGATCCCTCCACGTCGACCCGGCCTTGAAGATCGTCCTGACCCGTGAACAGTCCGACCCCGACCAGCTGGTGCTCGTGGGGGAGCGGCTGGTGGTCATGAACCGCGTGGCACTGCGCTCGCGCGGCCGCGACATCGGTTCGGTGACAACGCTGAGAGACCGGACCGAGTTGTCCTCTTTGGAGAGCGAACTCGGCGCCACCCGCACCGTCACTGACACCCTAAGAGCTCAAGCGCACGAGTTCGCCAACCAGCTCCACGTCATCTCCGGGCTCATCCAGATCGGCGAATACGACTCCGTGGTCCAGTTCGTCAACGGCGCCACCGTGGACCGCACCCGGCTCAATGACGACGTCACCAGCCGGATCGAGGACCCTGCGCTCGCCGCCCTCCTGATCGCCAAAGCCAGTCTTGCCACCGAACGGGGCGTGGAACTGCAACTGGATCCGGACTCTGCGCTGCCACGCGTCAAAGAGGAACTGTCGCGCGACCTCACCACCGTGGTGGGCAACCTGGTGGACAACGCGTTCGACGCCGTCACTGGCCGCACCGGGGCTTCGGTCCGCGTGTTGGTGGTCAACTCGCCGGACGGTGTCACGGTTACCGTCCGGGACAACGGACCGGGTGTTCCCTCCGGCTCCGCGGAAGACATCTTTCGTCAGGGCTTTTCCACCAAGGACCCGGGGCCCGGTGATGCGAGGGGATTTGGCTTGGCGCTGTCGCGGGTGATCTGCCGGCGGTCGGGAGGGGACCTCACTGTGTCCAACGACAACGGAGCCGTGTTCACAGCGCGGTTCGGAAAGCACGAACCAGATTCAAGCGAAGGGGCAGCGAAGCCGTGATCAAGGTACTGATTGTTGACGACGACTTCATGGTGGCCAAGGTGCACGCCGGATTCATTCAACGGACCCCAGGGTTCGGGGTGGTGGGCGTGGCGCATACGGGTGCCCAGGCCTTGGCGGAGACGCAAAGGCTCCAGCCCGACCTTGTGTTGTTGGACATCCATCTTCCCGACATCAATGGCTTGGACCTCATGCACCAGCTGCGGGACGTCGCTCCCGACCTGGACGTGCTGGTGATCAGCGCGGCCCGCGAAGTGGAGACCGTGCGGAAGGCCTTGCGTGGCGGGATTGTGCACTACCTCATCAAGCCGTTCTCCCAAGCTGACCTGCAGGAACGGCTGGAGCACTACCTCAGTGCTTACCAAGGGCTGGATGCTTCGAAACAGGAGGCCGAACAGTCAGACGTCAATCGGGTCTTTGGCCTGGGTGTTTCCGAGCGGACGCTGCCCAAAGGGTGCAGCGTGGAGACCCTCGAATTGGTTGAGTCCGCGCTGAAGTCGGCCCCGGGTGACCTTTCCGCTGCTGAGCTTGCCGAGCAACTGGGGACCTCACGCGTCAGCGCCCGCCGTTACCTTGAGTACCTCCACGACGAGGGGGCGCTGGACGTCCGACTCAAGTACGGCGTCGGACGTCCTGAAAGGCGATATGTGCTGAAGGGGCGGTGAGGCCACACCAGCCCTGGCCGTTCCGCAGCGCCTTTCGGACGCGGGAGGTCGTCGTCAGTTCCCACCGGACAGTGCAGCTGCGGTACGTTCAGCCCTGCCCGCTGGGTGGTGGGTTTCCCTGCCGTCGGCATGTACGAGCGTGTATTGAATCGGGCTGTTTACGGTGACTGCGCTGCCGCTCAGCGTGATCTCGATGCTCCCGTACGGGGTGGGTGTGCTGGCTTCCAGGCGGTCCACGGTTCCATAGGCGGGAGAGATCTTCGCGCGGGTGAAGCCCGGTTCGGCCGGGGCTACTCCAGCGATGTGTTGGATAAGGTCGCGTGTGGGTGTTGAGCTCCAGCCGTGTGCCGGCGTTCCCCAGCCCCAGCACTCACCGAAGGTGTCCCATCCGTCCTGGAGGAACGTCGACCAGCGGCGGATGCTGCTGAGTATGAGGTCGGGCCGTTGAGCTTTGGCGTATGCGTCGTGGACGAGGAAGGATGCGAATGGCTGGGCTACTACTGTCTCGCTTTCAGTGTTCCAATCAACGAGGCGGTCTCCTTTGATTTGGCGGGCTATTTTCTCCTCGTCGTACGTGCCGTTGCCGCCGATCCAGGATCTGGTGACCTGACGGACTGGGTTGCTTATCCAGTCAATGACCCGGGAAATCCGGTGTGCAGGGGCAAGGCCGCTGGTGATGGGGGCTCCGGAGATTTGGGATGCCGCGGGCTGAGGCGTCCCGTCGACTATGTGGTCGATGTAGGTCCCGCGTCTTTCGTCCCAGAAGATCTCGTAGCCTGTGCGGACTTTGACGTACAAAGCCTTTGCCCATGAGGCATCGCCGGCGTTGCCAAGAAATTCTGCGATGTCTGCGTATTCGAGCAGTCCCGCTGCCCAGAAAGCGGTATCTATGGAGCTTTCACCGTTGAGGAAGATGCTTGACCAGTCAGTCAGGGTCCATTCGGGCAAGTTGGCCAGTAGCCCGCCGTCTGTCAGGTAGGGTACGAACCATTCCAGAATGCGGCGGGCGGTGGGAGCAGCTGCTGTCAGCGTGTCGCGGTCGGCGGTGTAGCGGAAGATATTGTGCAGGCCGTGGACCCAATAGAGGGACCACTCCGGGATCGTGAATCCTTGGCTGTGTTCAAGGTCCCCCACAACGCTCATCGGGAGAATGCCGTCCGGGCGGGGCGAGTTGGCGAGTTCGATGTACCAGTGGGGCAGTCGCCAGTCCTCGGAGGTGGTGAGGTTTACCATCTGGTGTACCACTGCGTCGCCGACCCATGAACGTTGTTCCCTGGTGGGGCAGTCAACGTAGGCATCCAATGAGTTGAGTGCCACGGTACGGATGCCCGCCAAGTAGAGCTTGTCCAGTTCGGCGTCACTGGATCGGAAGTACGAGGTGCCTGTTCGCTGTGACAGGTACTCGCGGACCCGGAGATTGCTGAGCCGGACCGTGCCTGCGTGGGGAACAGTGATGATCATGCTGATCCAGCGGAGGCCGTTGATTTCCTGGGCAACGAAAGTATCGTCCCTGCCCCTCGCGATGTATCTGGCGCCGGTCCTTGGCGCATGGTGTCCGGCGGTTTCGGGAGTGGTGTCGGGCGCTTCACGGTAAAGGATGTCGATGGTCGTTCCGGCAGGCGCTTCCAGCGAGAAGGCCGTGTGTCCGGCAACGATGCGGCCGAAGTCGAAGGAGATGGCCCGGGTTACCGGGCCGGTCACGTCAAAACCCACGTCACCGGGTTGCACCTCAGCCATCGCGGAAGTCAGGCCGTGCCAGAGGGTCCGGACATTGTCTACGGGGTCTTCTGCCGCAGTTGCCAGGGGTCTGCTGTTGCCCATGGCAGCGGCAACTGGTGCTACTTCGTCGCCGCCGCAGGCGCCGATGGGGCGGGGAAGCAGGGCCCCGAAGGGGTCTGAAGGCGGTCGCGTCGCTCCCAGGCCCGAGAGGTGAACAACCGGCTGGACGTGCGCTGCGCTCCAGGTTCCTCCGGTTCCCTCCTTCCATTCGGGTTCCAGGAGGCGGGCGTCGAAGACCTCGACCGGGACTCCTCCGGCGAAGCCTCTGCGGGGAGGTTCGGACCATGCGGTCGCATGTTGGACTTCCCAGTCCGCGCCGCTCACGAACCAGTCCTGCCCCAGCTGCATCTCTAAAGCCAGGACACCAGTGGAACCGAAGTTCCCGGTGCCTGCTGCTGGTTGCCAGAATGAATTGGCGGCACCGTAGTAGGTAACCAGCACAACCACTTGGTTGCTGCCCTCCTGGAGGAGGGCGGCGACATCGTAGGAGTCGTAGTGCAGCTTTCTTGGCTGGGAGCGGACGGGGCCCCGGCCCGCTTCTTCACCGTTGACGTACAGGACGTAGCGGGAGTCTGCGGTGAGGCGCAGCGGGGCTGTGGTGGGAAGGGTGTCGACGGTCAGGGTTGACCGGTAGAGATGCCGGGAAAAAGGGGCGGTGCGCGCACCCCGCGCCATCCTGTCCTTCGAGGAAGGCACTGGCTTTTGGCCGATCCATTCGCCACGCCACTGACGGGCCCATGGATGGTTTTCCAGCAAGTACTCCGGGGTTCCGGTCAGGGTTGCGGCGGCGGTTCGCGTCACTGGGGTTCTCCTTTTTGGTAACGCCCAGGGCCCGCCTGGTGAAGTTCTCGACCGTGGCGGGCCGTGGGCTTATTGGTACGGATTGGCAGGCGGCTGCTACTTCCGAGGGGTGCTGTAGGCAGCCTCGTCCACAACCGGGTCATCGGCTTCTGCAAGCCCTGCCTTCGGCAGCCGTGAGACCCAGAGCCCGAACCCGCCGGCGATGATGACGAGACCTGAGAGCGCCGCAAGGAGCGCGTTCGGGCTCACGGCGAGCAGGCCTGGGGCGAAGAGGGCGGCCACTGCAGCAATGACGCGGGCGACGGCGACAATGGTTCCCTGCGCGGTGCTCCTGAGCAATGTCGGGAATGATTCCTGGGTCCATACCTTGAGGATTCCTTCGAACGCGAAGGCGAGCCCGATGGTTCCGAAGGCGTATCCGAAGGCCAACGTCCAGACGGTCACGCCCAAGGTCGCCGGGATGGCGAATTGGAGCGCGGCGAAGAGGATACCCAGAATGAACAACCGGATACGGTGCGGGCCATCAACAAGTCGAATGAAAAGGATGGCAAATGCGATGCTCACGAAAAGCAGTGCAAGCGAGATCGCCGAAGCTGTTTGTACGTTGGTTCCAGCGACGGTGACATACATGTAGATGCCAAACTGGCCTTTCGTGTTGGCCGCAATGTTGAACGTTGAGTAGAACAGCGTCAGGGCGATCAGTGAACTGAAGAGGGGCTTCTTGAAGAGCTGGCGGAAGGCCGCCGGGGCCTTCCCTGTGACGCCGGTATGGGCTTTCAGATCGTCCCGCGCTGTGATCCATTGCCGGGACTCCGGGATCCGGAGCCGGAACAACAGCACGATAACAGCCATGAGAACGATGTGTGCATAGAGAAGACGTGCGCCTGTTTCGCCGAGGCCGCCAACAAACAAGCCCATGGTTTGGGCTGCAATCAAGCCCAAATACCAGAAGACCTGGCTGAACGCGACAAGCTTCCCGCGGGCGCCCTGGGGAGCGATCTCAGCTATCAGGGCCAGTGACACGGGCAGGTCCGCGCCGGCGGCAAGGCCCAGCAGCACCACTCCGAGATAGAGCAGTTGTTCGCTGGACGCCGTGGCCATGACCGCGGCGCCGATGACTAGCAGAATCATCGTCGCGGTGAATACCCGCCGACGACCAAAGCGGTCCCCGAGAGTGCCGCCGACGATCGATCCCACGGCGATGGAGATCGTCAGCAGAGAGGACAGCAACCCGATCGTCATCGGTGTGAGCCCCAGCGGTCCTTTGAACAAGACCAGAGCCGTTCCGGTGGAGACAATTGCAGCCGCATCCAAATAGGAGGCCATTCCGGCGACTCCAGCCCGGAACCATATTTTGCCCGCTATTGCGGGAGTCTTAGTAGCCATGTACTCGCCTTCGAGTATTAAGGGGATCCACAGGATCCAAAATGGTTTAGTGTATCGGTTCACTGCTACTGCAGCATGAAGCGCTTCGTATGAAGTGTATCGATTCAATTTAGTGGTGACAAGAGTTTTCCGCACCCCTGTTCAAGTGTCCGGCGGTAAGGCTGTGACAAGATTGCGTACGGGCGGTGCGACGGTCACACGCGCGCATGAAGCTTAGGAGTTATATCGATGGGAAGAGTGGCGATCACGGACGTGGCATCGGCCGCCGGCGTATCAAAAACCACTGTGTCCAACTTTTACAACGCTCCGCATAAGCTGTCCGAGCCAGTGAGGGCCCGGGTGGCTGCAGCCATCCAAAGTCTTGGATATGTTCGCAGTGACGCCGCGCGGCAATTGCGCGCAGGGCGCAGTACGGTCATCGGTCACCTGACCATCGACATTGGCAGCATGTGGTTTTCCGAAGTCGCCAACGAAGTGGAGAAACTGGCCGCCGACGCAGGGCTCCACGTCCTGGTCGCCAACACGGCAGGAAACAAGGCGCGCGAGCGACAATATCTTGAGTTGTTTGCAGCCCAGCAAGTCAGGGGTGTCATCGTTGCAGCTCAGGGAGATGTTGACGCTCAACTGGAAAAGCTGCAGGGCTTCGGTATCCCTTTCGTGCTCACCGGTCAAAAATCCGAGTCACCAGCCAGGGCCTCTGTCTCCGTAGACGACCGGGCAGGCGGATACCTCGCGGCAAAGCATTTGATTGACCGCGGAAAAAGACGCATCTGCTTCGTTGGCGGTCCCCTCGACATCCGTCAGATCAACGACCGGTTCCGCGGCGCATCGCAGGCGGTCCGGGAGACTCCGGATGCGTCACTGGAAATCGTCCTGGTCGAGGAACGGACACTCTCGGAGGGCAGAAATGCCGCGCAGGCGCTGCTGAGCCGGACGCAGGAAAGAGTGCCCGACGGGATCTTCGCCGCCAATGACCTCTTGGCGATCGGGTTGCTTGACGGAATACAGCGCGATGGCCGGCTGAAAGTACCCGAAGACATCGCCGTCATAGGTTATGACGATCTGGATATCGGCAGCACCAACTCAGTGCCCGTCAGCACGATCCACACGCCCCCCAGAGCCTACGGCCGCGCCGCCATCAACTTGCTCCTTCAACAGCTCGAGGGCCCTGTCAATGCCGAACAGCGCCACGTGGTCTTTGAGCCCCAGGTCATTGCCCGATCCTCGACATAAAGCACGGATGGGATCGGGAACGGCACGGAATGTGAGGTGCGTCAGGCGCCGAAGGGTTGGCCGTGTTGCCCGTCTCATGGGCCAACCCTCCGGCAAATGATGCCATTACGGGTTAGAACGGGTACCGGCGAGGCGTGTTCTGGATGCTGATCCACTGGTCGGTGGTAAATTCCTCAATGGCCCAGTCGCCATTGAAACGTCCAAGACCCGAGCTCTTTTCGCCGCCGAAGGCTACGTGCGGTTCGTCATTGACGGGTGTGTCATTGACGTGCGTCATTCCGGCTTTAATGCCGCGGGCGAAAACCACGCCGCGTTCAGCGCTGCCGGTAAAGACGGCACTGGACAGACCGAAGTTGCTGTCGTTGGCCAGTTCAAGTGCATGAGCTTCATTCTTGGCGCGGAGAATGCCGACCAAGGGTCCGAAGATCTCTTCCTTGGCAATCTCCATGTCAGGTGTGACCTCGGAGAAGATATGAGGCGGCAGGACGTTGCCTTGCACCTCGCCGTCGACGATAACCCGGGCGCCCTGCTCCCGGGCAGTCCGGATCTTCTCGAGGAGCCCGTCCAACTGTTTGCCGTTAATGACCGGCCCGATCACCGTATTCGGGTCTGCAGGGTTTCCGAATCCCAGTGTCCTGACGTGTGAAGCGAACTTCTCCACGAACTCATCATGGACGTCGTCTTCGACAATGATCCTGTTGATTGCCATGCAGATCTGACCCTGGTGCAGGAATTTCCCCATGGCGGCGGCCCTGACTGCCTGATCGATGTCGGCATCTGCCAACACCACGAACGGGCTGTTGCCCCCAAGTTCCAGGGCTACGTGTTTGAGGTGTTCGCTGCTGGACGCCAAACGCGCGACGTTTTGTCCTACCGGTGTGGAACCCGTGAACGAAATGAATGACGGGACTGGGTGTTCCACAAAGGCGTCTCCGATTTCCGAACCTGCTCCTACGACGACGCTGAGTGCGCCCGGCGGGAGTCCGGCTTCCTCGAACACTTTTGCCAGGATCAGCCCGCCAGTAGCAGGTGTATCACTGGCAGGCTTGATGACCACACTGTTTCCCAGGGCCAAGGCCGGGGCGATGGAACGCTGCGTCAAATGCAGGGGAAAGTTCCACGGACTGATGACCCCAACGACGCCCAAGGGCCGGCGATAGACCCGGTTCTCTTTGCCTGCCGTGTTCGACTCAAGAATCTTTCCGTGCACACGGTGCGGGAAAGAGGCGGATTCAACGGTTATGCCAATCGCCGCGCCCAACTCGATGTTGGCCTTCAGGACGGTGCTCCCGGACTCCGCGATGAGCCAGGAAACAATTTCCTCGCGCCGTTCCTCCATGATCCGGGCTGCTTTCAACATGACTTGCTGGCGAACTGCCGGACTCGTTGCGGCCCAGCTGCGCCCCGCTTCCTCGGCCGTCACGTATGCGTCATTAAGGTCGGCTTTATCGGCCTGTTGAATGGTGAGGAGTGTTTCGCCGGTGAAGGGATCCGTCACCTGCAGTTGCCGTGACGAGTTGCCGTCACGCCACGTGCCGCCGATGTACTGTTGGCCGGTGATCCAAACGTCTGTGGTGGTTTCCGCGATGTGCGTTGTCATGGTGTTCTCCTGATGATGGTGGTGGTTGATGGTTTAGTGGTTGGTTGACGTGTTGGTGACTGCAAGCTGTTGAACTTCCTTGCTGCGTGATTCCGTTCCGTCCTTCTTTGGCTTGAGGACCAGCAGCACTGCCACGATCGCCAGGAGGCCAGGTGCTGCAAATGCCATGAAATTCTGTGTTTGCGGAAGCTCCATCGCCAGGAGGTTTCCTCCGAGCACCGGTCCTGCAATGGCCCCGAGCCTTCCGATGGCAGAGCACCAGCTGACCCCCGTGGAGCGCATCGCAGCCGGGTAGAAGTCTGCGGCGAACGAATGGATCACGGCCAGGGTCCCCACAGTGGTTGCTCCGGCCAGCAGGAGCAGCGCGTTCAGGAGGATGGGTGCGGGATGCAGGCCCAGGGCCACCAGCGAGACTACTGCCAAGCCGAAGAAGGCGACAAGGACTTTCCTGTTCCCGAAACGGTCGCCCAACCATCCTCCGAGAAGCGCGCCCGCTGTGGCGCCGATGTTCAGGACAACAAGGAATTGCAGGCTGGACCCCAGATCATATCCGCCGGCGATCATGATCTTCGGCAACCAGGTGTTCAGGCCGTAGACCATGAGCAGGCACATCGCGAAGGCGATCCAGATCATGGGAGTGCCCAGGGCGCGGCCTGAATGGAAAAGACTGGCGACCGTTACAGCACGCAGCCCGGCTTCACGTCCGGCAGTCCAAGTAACAAGGGAAAGATCAGCGCCGGGACGGGCCCGGTGGATGAGCTTGCGGGCGGCGGCCTGCTGGCCACGGCTCGTGAGGAATTCCAGCGATTCCGGCATCTGCGAGTACAGGAACGGGAGCGCCAGCAGTGAGATTCCGCTGACGAAGAAGACTGCATGCCAGCTGAGCAGCGGCAGAATCCAGATGGCAACCAGGGTTGCCGCGATCGACCCCACCGAGTACATACTGAGCATGATCGTGGTCATGGTGTGCCGCTTGGCCGCGGGTGCCAGTTCATTCATCAAGGAAACAATGTTGGGAATGACGCCGCCCAGGAATACTCCCGTGGCGAACCTGAGGATCCCGAACATTTCCGGGCCTGTTGAGAACCCCGTGAGAACGGCAGCGATGGAAAACAGCAGTGTTCCGTGAAGGATGACAGGTCGCCGGCCGATGCGGTCTGCGAGCGAACCCAGGAACACTGCACCGCACATCATGCCTACCAGTGCCGCGCTGCCCAGCCAACCTGCTTGGTCGGGCGCCAAGTTCCATTCCTTCATCAGAGTTGGCAGAACTGATCCGTAGACGATCAGGTCGTAGCCATCGAAGAACATGATGAAGGAGCAACATGCCAGCAGGACCACGTGAAATTTGCTGAGGGGAGCTCCAGCCATGACGGAGCTGGGAGTGGATTGCGTCATTGCGATTCCTATCCGTGCTGTGAATTTTGAGATCGGCGGGCCGCCGGTCAGGGAGCGCCCGCCGTCGAGGCCTCCGGCCGGAAAAGATCCTGCGAAGTGATCAGCCGCCGACCACCCGCGCATCGATGAGAACCGGCCCCGTTGCGGCGAGTGCGCGCTTGTACGCGAGCTGGAACTCCTCGCGTGTCCGGGTTTTCTGAGCCGGTACACCGTAGCCTTCGGCGATGGATACGAAGTCGATCCCTCCCAGTTCGAGGCCGGGGACCGAGGGAACTCCCATCCGCTGGGCAAACGCAGCCAAAGCACCGTACCCACCGTTGTTGATAATCACGAAGATGGTCCGAGTCTGCCGTTGTGCTGCCGTGTAGAGGGCTGTGATTCCGTAGTTGGCGGAGCCATCTCCTACCGTGGCAACCACCGTCTTATCGGCGTCGCCTATCGCCATGCCCACAGCTACCGGGAGACCGAACCCCAAACCGCCTGAAGCCGGGAAATGGTAGCCTCCGGGCCGCTCAATGACGATGCGCTCGAGGTATTCCAAGTCCAAGGTGGTGGTTTCATTGACGTAAACCACGCTGTCCGTCACACAGTCGTTCAGTACCTCAAGAATCTCGGTTCCGGTCATGCCATCGGGCGAAGTCTTGGCCGCTGAGGGGATCCGCTTCGGTTTGTCGGTGGCAAGTGAATTGCCGCGGGTTGAGGAGGCCAGACGACGAATTGCGCTGGCAACGTCTGTAACAATGGCTCGACCGTACGGCGCGCGCGTCGCTTCACGGGTGTCCTGCGTGAGTTGCACTACTTCCGTACCTTCTGTCAGGTAGTTCCCTGGCTCCCATCGGTGGTACCGAAAAACTGCGGAACCAATAACCAGCACGACATCGTGTCCGGACAAGTGTTCACGCACCGATGAGATCCCCGGTACCAGGACGCCAGAGAAATTCGGGTGGGTGGTGGGGAACGGACAGCGGGACGGTGAAGGTGCGACATAGACCGATGCGTTGAGGTTCTCGGCCAGAGCAACAATGTTGGTGAAGACGGATTCGTCACGCACGGCTGCGGCATCGACCTGCGGCCCGAGAACCAAAGCCACACTCTTGGCGTCCTTGATGAGAGCTGTTAGTTCTTGCTCCAGTGAGTCGGGCAGTTCGCCCGCATAGGAAACTGAGCGGTCCGCCAGCAGCGAGTCATCGTGCAGGGCGGGTTCCGCCCAGTCGTCCAGTGGCACTGAGAGGTAGACGGGTCCACTGGGTTGGGTAGTCGTCTCAAGAATGGCTTGGGAAAGCGTGCGTGGAACATCGGCGGGCGCCAGTGGCTCGTGCGAGTACTTCACGAGGGGCAATGGCAGGCTTGCTGCGTCTGCGCTGGCCAACATCGTTTCCTGCCCGACCGTACGCCGGACTTGCTGCCCCGCCAGGATGACCATGGGGATGTGTCCGTAGCGGGCGTTGGTGAGTGCTCCCATTGCGTTGCCTGTACCCGAGGCAGCATGGAGATTCACCAGCGCAGGCCTTCCGGTCACCCGTGCGTAGCCCTCGGCCATGCCTACTACTACTTGCTCGTGGAGCCCGAGCACGAAGTCGAAATCACTGTCGAGCCCGGCGAGGAAAGGCAGTTCATTTGAACCGGGATTGCCGAAAATGGTGGTCATCCCGTGGGCGCGCAGCACATCCAGGCTCGATTCCAATACGGTCTTGTGGGCGTCCACGGGTCCTCTTTCAATGACGGGAGTTGTTGGGTCATTGGTGAGCTGCGCCTGTTCTCTCCGGCTTGGAGCAGTATTTGGCTAGTCCATATCAGCAGCACCAGCGGCAGTGTGTATCAGTAGCCGCTTTTTAAGGCTAGTGAGACAGATCACCGAGGTCTAATAATGGATTCTTGTGCTAAAGATAGGTCAGGCTTATGTATTGGAGGAATCAGTGGTGGGCGTCCTGAGTGTTGCTATTGCCCACTCCGCGAACCACGCCGACGCCGACGATGCTGCTTGGCTCGCGGTGTGGGCACGCACCGGGGCAGCGAACTCGTCGCCCAGAAGCGGCAGGACATCGAACCCCCATCTGGAGATCCACTCGGAGGTGACGACCTCCGGCACGAACGTCACCAGGTCCCGAACAGCCAGGACTCCGGGGATGGCGGCAAATCCGGACAGATGAACTGAGCCTGCCGGGGCCGGTGGCAACAGGGACTGCATGTAGGAGTGGCCCGCGCTGCCGCGGACGACAATCCTTGGCAGCCCGGTCAGGTCTTCCAACGACGGTGCCGGCTCTGGAAACGTTCCCTTTCTGGCGACGCAGCAGTACCGGTCCCAACGAACGATCGTTGCTTGGAGGTTGCCGTCCAGGAGGGTCGACGAAACGGCCAGGTCCAGCCGCCCCGATGTGAGTTCCTCGCCGGCCGATTCGGTGTCCAGGTCGACGACGTTAAGGCTGCAGCCGGGCGCTTCGGCCGCCAGTCCTGATACCAGAGTCGGAAGGAAAACCGCTTGGCCCAGGTCGGTCAGGGCGATGCGGAACGTTGTCTCCGCCCGTAGGGGATCGAACTTCGATAGCCGGCCCATCGCGTCGTCGACCAAATGTGGAAGTCTGCCGATTTCCTCAAAAAGCTGCAGCCCGGCGCGTGTAGGTACGATGCCACGCCCTTCCTTGCGGAAGAGGTCACAGCCTGCGATTCTGCGGAGTCTGTTGAGGCCTTGCGTGACTGAAGGTTGTGACAAGTTGAGGCGATAGGCTGCGGCCGTGACTGAGCCTTCTTCCATGACAGCCGTAAACACCCGGACAAGGTTCAGATCCATCATGAGGTCAGCCCGCCAGCGGTTGCTTCAGGGACGCCACGACGGTTTGCAGGAACCAAGTGCGCGAGGGCGGGACGGGCATGGCACCGTTCCAGTACAGCGAGACATTGAAGCTGGGCATCGTGAACGGTAGCTCGCGCAGGGTCACGGGCCATTGGGTTGCGAAGAGCTCGGCGACGCGAAGCGGGACGATGGCCGCGTAGTCATTGCTGGCAATGATGTAGGGGAGGACGGAAAAGTGGTGCAGCCGCAGTCCCACCAAGGGCTTCAAGCCCGTTTCTTCCATGTGCTTTTCTACTTGGTAGTGTCCTGCGGTCGGATCAATGGCGACGTGCCGGAGCGCAGCAAATTCATCCAGGCTTAGTTGGGTGGGTGACCCTGCGTAGGTTTCGGGCAGCACACAGACGTAGCGCTCCTGGTAGAGGACTTCGCGATGCTCAGCGCCTTCTATTGGGACGCTGGCAACTGCGGCATCTATTTCACCCTGGAGGAGCCATTGGGACACTGATTCAATCCTCATAGGGACAATTTCGAGGGTTGCGTGGGGAGCTTCTGCCGCGAACCCCTTCAGGATTGGGGAGAGGAACGCTACTTCCCCCAAGTCCGTCAGGCACAGCCGGAACTGCTGCCGGGTGGTCGCCGGGTCGAACACCCGGCCAGCCTCGACGGATGAGTCGATCGCGTGCACAGCAGCCTTGAACGTGGTGAACAATTCAGTCGCCCTGCGGGTTGGCACCATGCCTTCGGCATTCCGGAAGAACAATTGGTCCGCGAGTTGCTTGCGGAGCCTGGCCAGTGCATAACTGACCGAAGGCTGGGTTACTGAAAGCTCTTCGGCGGCCCGGGTGAGGCTGCCGCTTTCGTAGATACTGAGAAAAGTCCGGATCAGCTGCAGGTCCATACCGCTCATTTCCCCATCATAGGGCTGAGCCTGGCTTCACATCCTTGTCTCCCGCTACTTGGTCCCGTGGAGTCGTTCCAACGCCTCAGCCGATGCTGCTGCCACTGATTTTGCGGCGCTGATGAGACCCTCACGCTCTGTGGGATCGATACTTTCGAGCTCAGCTTTGGCCCTTCCGTGACTAAACCTCATTGGCAGAGACACGAAGCTATCAGGCAGTTCATCGAGATCATTCGTCCATGCCGTCGCAGGGTGTAGTTTTCCTTCCCCCATGTCCCTGATGATGCGGGCCACTCCCAGCGGCGTTGTCCAGCCGCTGCTTCGTCCGGGGTTAAGTTCGGACCACCGGGAAAACCAGCCAAGAATGTCCGCAGTCACCCCCTCGTGCTGCGCCGCGTCAAGCCGGGCCCGTTCTCCATCCACCGTGAGGCTGCTGAACAGGGGCACCTGGCCGTTGCCGTGTTCCCCGAGTACCACCCCTTCGACCCGTTCCGGGGCGATGTCCAGCTCGCGGGCGACAGCCGCACGGAAGCGGACGGAGTCATTGAGGCTGTACCCGACAATACGATCGGCGCCTATTTTGGAAAGCTCCCGCAGGGCTAAGGCAAGAACATCTACGGGGTTGGACAGAAGCATGACTGTTCCGTCGGTCCCGGCCAGACGCTCGATGTCCGGGATCAGGCGTTCAAGGAGTCTCAAGTTGTCCAAAAGGAAATCCCGCCTGTCGCCACCAGGGGTTTCCGGAGCAGACGCTGCGACAATGACGAGATCTGCTGTTTCCCCGTTCTCTGGATTCCCGACGACAAGCCTGGTCAGGGAGGTTCCGGCGATTATCTGTGCTTCCGAGATATCGATGGCGTGGGCTTTGAGGACATTGTCACGTAAATCGGTCATGTAGATGGTGTCGGCAAGGCCCTCGACAGCAAGGCGTTCCACCACTCCGGAACCAATAAGTCCACCTGCTCCGATGACCGCTACCGACTGAGGCCACGGCGTTCCGCTTCGGGTTGTCTTCCCGGTTTGTTCATTCATGATTGGACTCCTGTTGTTTGTTTCGCATCAGATGAAGGGCCCGCAATAGGCTGACGACGGGGTGATGGCCCGGTCGTGCAGCCTATTGCGGGGTAGACAGCACGTTTGGCTAGTCCACAACGGCTGCTTCGGAGACGGCCGGCGCTTCTTGCGTGGCCGCGAAGCCCTGGAGGTGACGGGTCCTGATAGCCAACAAGCACCCGAGGGACATTGCCATGAAGACAATGACGTAGGCCGCGATGGCGAGAGAGGTGCCTGTCGCCTGGTGCAGTCCTTCAGCGATCGCCGGGGCGAAGCCACCGCCCAGGATGCCACCCACTGCGTAGGGGAGAGAAGCAGCTGTGTAGCGGATGCGGGGTGGGAAGAGCGTGGCAAAGAGGGAACTCTGGGGGCCGTAAGAGACGCCAAGTCCTATGGCGAGTACGAACACTGCCAGCGCGAAGGCCACCAGGGATCGTGAGTCAATCAGGGCAAACATCGGAACTGCCCAAAGTGCGATGAGGATGTATCCCGCCATCATTGTTGCCCGGGCGCCGAACTTGTCGGCGAGGGCGCCTCCCCAGAACGTGCTGCCGATCCAGACCAGCGAGGCGAACATGAGGATCAGCAGTACCGGACCGGCGTCCATGTTGAGGCCCACAGTTGTGTAGGGCAGGAAATAACCGATAAGGAGCAGCCCGGCAAGGATGTTTGCCATGAAGGCGCCGGCTGCCAGAACCATGTGCCAGCTGTAGCCCTTGAATGCTTCCTTTAGCGGGATCCTCACTTCACTGTGCTCGCGTTTTACTTCAGCGAAAGCGGGAGTCTCTTCGATGGAGGTTCTGATCTTAATGCCGACGAGAACAAGTGCAACGCTGATGAAGAACGGGATACGCCATCCGAAGGTAGTGAACTGTTCCGGAGTGGTGAGCGCTTGGACGAGGAAGAAGCTTCCCGTCGCCAGAACGAAGCCGGCAGGTGTGCCGATCTGGGAGAAGACGCCGTAGAAGCCGCGCTTGTTTTGCGGGGCATATTCGACAGCCATGAGGGCTGCTCCTCCCCATTCCCCACCGGTGCTGAGGCCCTGGACGAAGCGCAGGACGACGAGCAAGACCGGGGCGGCAATTCCAATCTGGTCGTAGGTGGGAAGTACGCCCATCCCAAGGCTGGCGATACCCATGACGGCGAGGGTGCCGATCAGAGTCGCTTTGCGCCCGTAACGGTCACCGAAATGCCCGGCTATGACGCCGCCCAAGGGGCTGGCGATAAAGCTGGCGGCTACGGATCCCAGGGATACGATCAGTGCGTCGGGGCCGAGCGCGCCGAAGTATTGCTGGCTGAAGATCAATCCGGCGGCCGAGATGTAAGCAAAGGACAGGTACCACTCGATAGTGGAGCCTATTCCACTGGCCAAGCGGACATTGCGCAGCTGCGCACGGCTTGGCGGCTGTTGTTGGGGGACCGATGGAGAGCTCATTGGGGTTCCTTAGGAAGAGCGGGGGAGGGGGGAATGTGGTGACGCATTGATGAGTTGGCTGGGTTTGGTGGTGTGGGAAATCAGCGGCTCCAAGGCAGCCGTTACGGCCAGGAGTTGGTCGTCGGTGTTGGGTGGCGACGAGAACTCCAAACCAATAGGGAGGCCAGTTCCATGGCCTCTGCCTACGGGGATTGAGATACCTGGTAGTCCAAGCACACCGCCCAGATCGGTGTGTCGGATAAGAGTGGGGAAAACCTGCACCGGGCGGCCATTGAGTTCCATCAGGTCCTCCTCGGCAATGAGTGGGGCCACGACAGGAACAGTGGGAAAGATCAAGGCTTGCACTCCGGCCGTCTGAAAACGCCGGAGTAGTTCTGCTCTAAGGTGTTCCCGGGTTTCGATGGCCGCGGAGTAGGCTGCGGGAGACACCGAACCAAAGTTGGACAAAACGAGTTTCCGCACATCAGGGCTGGCGATGTCCCGGACCAACTGCTGGAGTGACGGACCGCCTGTACGGACGAGGTAGTCCTCGAGGCTCCTCTCCGCCTCGCCCCAAAGGATGGTTGTCGCTACCGCAGCGGCATCCTCGACGATGTCATCGATCCCGACATCCATGAACTGCACGCCGAGGCCTGCCAGAATCTGCCGGACCTCGTTGAAACCCCTGGCGACGTCCGGATGCAGGTCACGTAGGTGACAAGGGCTGATTCCCAGGCGGATTCCAGCTGTTGCCGGGTTGGCTGAGACAGCGGGGCGTGATGCCAGTACGGAGTCGACGAGGAGTATGTCCTGCATGCTTCGTGTGAGCGGGCCCGCTACGTCCCGTGTTGGACTCAACGAGAGCATCCCGCCAGCCGGGTAGCGGCCGGGAGAGGGGCGGAAGCCGAATACTCCGCAGAGGGCAGCGGGCATTCGAACCGAGCCCCCGGTGTCGGTGCCGATGCCTATCGGTGCCAGTCCCAAAGCCACGGCGCCTGCGGTGCCGCCGCTGCTGCCTCCGCAGATCCTGGCCGGATCCCATGGGTTATGAGGCACGCCTTGGAAGGCATTGTTGGAGGTCGCACCCAACGCGAGTTCGTGCATTGTGTTCTTGGCCGTGATGACTGCCCCGGCAGACACGAGCCGCTCGATGAGCGGAGCGTCGGAAGAAGCCGTATGGCCGGCCAGTGCTGGCGTGCCGCCGGATGTCGGCAAACCCGCGACATCGATGTTGTCCTTCACAACGACCGCGACACCAGCCAGCGGCCCATCACTCAGTATGTCCGGAAGGTTTTCCACAGACGCGCTGAGAGTTCCGTACCCCGCAAGATCCCTGCTTCGTGAACGAAGAATTGAAAGATAATCGCGGGCATCACGCAAACCTGCGCCTGTCGCGGCCACGAGGTCTGAAGCCGTGAGATCCCAGGCGCCTCGTTCCTTGGCAGTGATATCGGCCACTGAATGGGCACGGTCAGGCGTTGTCATGACTATCCTTTTGCTTTAACCCCGCCTTGGGCGAGAGTTGTCTGGAGATGGCGGCGGAACCTGGAGCAGGATGGCTATCTCCCTGCCAAGAGGGCGGCAGGGGCTATCCCGGCTCTCCGTCGGAGCCATGGACATCGGCCTCGGGACTGAGCGGAGGGAAGCCCTCTGGCCGTGGAGTCTCTCCCCTTCCCCCCGCGGTAACCGGCAGGGATGGTGATGGATTGAAGACCAGGCGCAGGACGTCGGGCCGTGCGTAGTGTCCTGCCGGGTCAAGCGTGTTTTTGGCCAGGTCGATTCTCGACAAGTCGATATCCGCGTAGACAATGCCTTCCTCGTTGGGTGGCATGAGCTCGCTGATCAACCCTGAGTTTGGCCCGTAGATACGGGCGAATCCTCCACCCCCGGTGTAAACGGGACACGTGCCTTCGTTTGCGACCGCAAATACCCGGGCGCCTTCTTCGCTCATGATTTGGGAGGACGTGATCACGAAGGTGCCGCCCTCGAGTGCATAAGTCTGGGACGCCGCCATGATGGATTCGGGACTCAGGGCAGGTTCGTTGCCCAATATGCCCAGGCACGGCCAGGCTGCGACATGTATCTGTTCATTCTGCGAATACATGGCGTACTTGGTGAGGGGTTGCAGATGCTCGGCACAATTGAGGGCGCCTAATCGTCCCAGCGCAGTGTCAACCACCCGGATGCCGCTGCCGTCGCTCTCCCCGAACAGCGCACGTTCCACATGGGTCGGCTTCAGCTTGCGGCGGTGCAGTACGACATCGCCATCCGGCCCGATGATGGATTGAGCCATGTAGAGGGAGCCCCCGGCCTTTTCACTGTAGCCAACAACCACAGTGATGGAATTCTCACGGGCCGCCCTGCGAATACGCGCCATTTGAGCGTCCGAAACATGGAGGGAATTGGCGTGATATTTCGCCAGGAATTCCTGCTGCAGGTAAACCGGGTGGCTCCAAAGAAATACGGGGTACCCGGGAATCCAAGTCTCCGGAAAAGCAATCAGCTGGGCACCCGCCGATGCCGCTTCGGCTATCAATTTGAGCGTCTTTGACACTGTGGCTTCTGCATCAAGCCAAACGGGTTCAGCCTGCACCGCGGCAACACGAACAAGCATGGGTTTCTCCTGCGTCAAAGTGAACGGCGATACGGGATTTGTGTGAGCGTAGTCACTGCAAATTGAACTTTACCGCCGGACCTTCAATCGATCCAGTAAATATATTCACTATCCAAAATAGATAACCTCTATAAAGGCACAGAAGGCCAACTGCACGGTGAGATCCCAACATGAATAAACGCGGAGAGACGATGTTTTTGGGCTGCTGGATCAGCAGGTAGCAAGGAGCGTTTTCCCTCTTGTCCGCCTGATGTAAAAACGCCGATGGGGGCCGCTCCGTCATGCGAGCCCTGCTGCCCCTAAACCCCGACCGTCTTCAGGTAGTTCCGGATGCCATCGACCACCAGTTGATGGTCGTCGTCAGAGGACAGGCCGGAGGCCGTGACTGCCCCGATCACACCTGCGCTGGGCACACGGATCGGGAAGGAGCCTCCAGCCAGGGTGTAGTCCTCGTGGGCCAGCCACCCGTTGCCCAGGGGGCTGTGGGTCCGGGAAGCAAACAGCTCGGTCAACAGTGCTGTGCTGTGCTCAAACCGCAGGACGGACGCGGACTTCCGACGGATCCACTCTTCCTGGTCCGACGTTGCGCCGGGCAGGACACAGCGGAAGAGCACGATGTTGTGGCGGCGGATGTCGATCGCCACACCGAACTCCGAAGCGATGGCGTGGTTGGCGATGAGCGAGCCGAGCCGCCAAGCGTCGTGATGGTCGAAGCTGGCGAAGACCAGCTCTTCTTCCTGCTGGCGGAGCTCGGTAAGGCGCGGCGAATCAGTCATTGTCGTTTCCTTCCAAGACGGCGTCTGAGTCGTAGCGGAGCCCTATCTGCCTGCGGATCTCATCCATCGCTGCCATGATGGCCACGCTCTCGCTCGGCGGCAGGATGGTTCCAGCGGTGGAACCGGCCCTGACCAGGCGTTCCAGCTCGGCTGCCTGGTACTGCATGCCCCGGCTGTTCACCGGCTGGTCGTACCGTTCGATAACGCTGCCATCAACGGCATGAACGGTGAACGGCACGGGGTTGTACCAGGTGTGTTCGATGTCGATCCACCCCTCGGTGCCGATCACCATGGCCCGGTTGGCGCTCGCGGCGTCGAGTTCACAATCTACTAGTGCTTGCTGACCGCCCGGGTAGTCAAGAATGGCGGCCGTCTGCCGGTCCACACCCGTCGCGGTCATGGACGTGCTTGCCCGGATTGCGGCAGGCGTGCCAAGGATGTCGAACGCGAAGGAGATCGGGTAGATCCCCAGGTCCAGCAGCGCGCCACCGCCCAGAGCGGGATCGTTCAGCCGGTGGGCAGGGTCCTTGGGCAGGCTCTGGTTATGGCTGGCGACCACCTTCCGGACCTCGCCGATGGCGCCTTCCTGGATGAGTTCGCGGATGCGGATCATATGGGGGAGGAATCGCGTCCACATGGCCTCCAAAGCCACCAGGCCTTTGGCTTCGGCCAGAGCTACGATCTCCTGGGCTTGGTGGGCATTCATGGTGAACGCCTTTTCCACCAGCACGTGCTTGCCGGCGTTCAACGCCATGAGTGCGTTCGCGTGGTGGAAGGGATGCGGTGTGGCGATGTAGATGACGTCCACGTCAGGGTCCGCTACCAGCGCTTCGTAGCTCCCGTGCGCCGTGGTCACACCGTATTGCCCAGCGAACGCCTTGCTTGATTCAAGGCTCCGCGAGCCAACGGCCTGCACGGTAAAGCCGTTCTCGTTGAGGTCCTGCGTTTGCAGGCCGGCGATGAATCCGGTGCCAAGGATGCCCCAGCGAATCGGGGAGGGAGAGGTCACGTCGTTAGTCCTTCATTGAGTCTGCGAGTGGGTAGGCCACGAACGCAAAGTGCGTCGAGTCCGGCGACCAGCTGTTGACGTTGAGGGTACCTTGGCCACCGAAGAGTGGCCATGTATGGAGGGGAATGGTCCAGTCCTCGGTCGAAACAAGCACGACGGCGACCGGCAAGTCGGCGGGGTGGCCAACAGTACCGCTGGGGAACCGGAGATACGTGGCGTGGCTGCCGTCGGGAGAGAGGTGCGGGAACCAGTCGACGGTCTCTGATTCGAGGAGTTGTGCAAAGTTGGACCCGTCCACGCGAATCCGGGCGAGCTGGGCATGGCCGGGCGCCGTGGTGAAGGACTCAGTGTTCAGATAGAGCCATTTCCCATCGGGCGAGTACTCCGGGCCATCGCAGTGGCCTGAACCGACGTCAAGGGGCCCGACGTCGACGCTGGCGGCAGCACCGCCGTCGGACGCTATGGTCATCAGGCGACCCGGCTGCGTAAAGCCGCCGGCTTCGATCCCCACATACGCGAGTTCCTTGCCATCGGGGCTGACGCCGTGGAGGAAATGGAAGCGGCCGTCCTCATCCGTGATCCTGGTAGCGGGGCCACCCTCCAGCAATGTGCGGTAGATATGGCCGTCGTTCGCGGACAGGAAGATGCCTTCGCCATCAGGTGCCAGGACGTGATCGTTGTTCAGGGCCGGAATGCCGCTGAGTGGGACCTGATTGGGCTCGCCGCCCGAACCGCCCGAGACCTCCAGTGTCCATAACTTCCCGTCGCCGTTGAGGACGAGCGCGTCGCCGTCAAGGGTCCAGTTGGGGGCTTCGAACAATACGCAGTCGGTGCTGTACACCAGCTCGGCCCGACCGGTCACCGACGCGATCCACACCTCGCAGCGCTGGCCGGGTTGAAGGGTGCGGATCACGTCGGGTGGTCCTAGTCTTTGCTGCTGAACGCGGCGTCGAAGCTGGTTTGGGAGGCGGGGAAGTCGAATTTCTTGAGCGCGGCGAGGGCTTCGGGGGCGCCGTGGAGTCGGTCCATGCCTGCGTCTTCCCATTCCACGGAGATGGGTCCGTTGTAGCCGATGGCGGTGAGGGCGCGGAAGGACGATTCCCAGGGCACGTCGCCGCGTCCGGCGGAGACGAAGTCCCAGCCGCGGCGGGGGTCGCCCCAGGGCAGGTGGGAGCCCATGACGGTGTTCCGGCCGGTGGGGCGGAGCTTGGTGTCTTTGCAGTCCACGTGGTAGATCCGGTCTTTGAAGTCCCAGATGAAGGACACGGGGTCGATGCCTTGCCACATGAAGTGGGAGGGGTCCCAGTTCAGGCCGAACGCTTCCCGGTGGCCGATCGCTTCGAGGGTCCGGACGGTGGTCCAGTAGTCGTAGGCGATCTCACTCGGGTGGACTTCGTGGGCGAAGCGGACCCCGTTTTCGTCGAAGACGTCCAGGATGGGGTTCCAGCGGTCGGCGAAGTCCTGGTAGCCGGCCTCGATGACTTTCTCGGGGACGGGCGGGAACATGGCCACGTACTGCCAGATGGAAGAGCCGGTGAACCCCACCACGGTGTCCACCCCCAACGCCTTGGCGAGGCGGGCGGTGTGTTTCATTTCTTCGGCGGCGCGTTGGCGGACGCCTTCGGGCTCCCCGTCGCCCCAGACACGTGAGCCGACGATGGCTTCGTGGCGGAAGTCGATGGGGTCATCGCAGACGGCCTGGCCTTTGAGGTGGTTGGAGATGGCCCAGACCTTCAGGTCGTACTTCTCCAGAACGGCGAGTTTGGACTCGACGTAGCCGGGTTCGTCCCAGCGCCATGCGTCCAGGTGGTCTCCGGAGACGGCGATTTCCAGGCCGTCATAGCCCCAGCCCGAGGCAAGGCGCGCGACTTCCTCGAAGGGGAGATCGGCCCACTGGCCGGTAAACAAGGTGTACGGGCGGGGCATGTCAGGCTCCTTCAGTAGCGGATGCGTTGAGCTGGATCAGTGAGCTTTTGGCGGCCGCGGACTCTTCCACGGCGTCCAGGATGTGCTGGACGTTCAGTCCATCCTCGAACGACGGCGACGGCGACTCACCGGCCGCGATCGCGGTGAGGAAGTCCCGGATCTGGTGCGTGAAAGTGTGTTCCCAGCCGATGATGTGACCCTGTGGCCACCAGGCTCCAAGGTACGGGTGCTCCGGTTCGTTGACCAGGATCCGGCGGAAGCCCTGCTCACGGATGGGCGCTGTGGTGTCCATGAAGTTCAGCTCGTTCAGGTTCTCCAGGTCAAACATCAGCGAACCCAGCGAACCGTAGATTTCGAGCTGGAGCGAGTTCTTCTGGCCCGTGGCAACGCGGGAGGCCTCTACTGAGGCGATTGCTCCAGAGGCGAGCGAAAGGTTAACCCAGGCGGCGTCGTCGACCGTGACCTCCTCTGGACCTTCTGCGCCGGGGCGTTGATCAACAAAAGTCTGGAGACGGCCCGATACCTCGGTGACGTCATCGCCCAGGAGGTACAGGATCTGGTCGATGGCGTGGGAAGCGATATCCCCGAGTGCCCCGGAACCGGCGGTTTCCTTGCGGAGGCGCCAGGACATGGGGGACTCCGGGTCGGTGAGCCAGTCCTGCAGGTAGGCGGCGCGGACGTGCCGGACGGTGCCGAGGCGGCCTTCGGCGATGAGTTCGCGGGCCAGCGCCAGGGCAGGGACGCGGCGGTAGTTGAACCCGATCATTGACTGCACTCCGAGGGCACGGGCTTTGGCGGCGGCTGCGGTCATCAGCTCAGCTTCACCCAAGGTGTTGGCCAGCGGCTTCTCCACGAGCACATGCTTGCCCGCCTCCAGCGCGGCGACGGCGATTTCGGCGTGCATCCAGCCCGGTGCGCAGATGTCGATGATGTGGATGTCGTCCCGTTCGATCACGGAACGCCAGTCGGTGGCGGACTCGGCCCAGCCGTACTTGGCTGCGGCTTCCGCTACAGCATCGGCGTCCCGGCCCACCAGCACTTTCTGCTCGAACGCCGGGACGTCAAAGAAGCTGGCCACGTTCCGCCACGCATTGGAGTGGGCTTTGCCCATGAAGGCGTAGCCGATTGCCGCAACGCCCAGCGGTGCGGATTGAGGAATGGTCGTCATGTTCTTCGCCGTTTCCTAAAGGGTCGCTGTTTCGGGTGCCCAGTCCTCAGGGAGGGCAGCGGAGGCGGGTGCGTTGCTGGCGACGTCTACGAACGTGCCGGATTCCACGGATTCGGCGATCGAGACCATGCTGTCCAGCACGTGGTAGGCGAGATCGCCCGTGGCGCGGTGGGCGGTGCCGGCGCGGAGGGCGCGGGCCATGTCCAGGACGCCGAGGCCGCGGCCGTTCGCGGGACCGGTGGAGGGGATGATCTCGGGTTCTTCCGCGCCTGGGCGCCAGAGTTTGAGGTCGCCGTCGAAGTAGTTCGGGTCCGGCAGGGACAGGGTAGCTTCGGAGCCGGTGATTTCGACGAACCCCATCCGCAGGCGCGGGGACTCGAAGGAGAAGACGCTGTGGCTGGATTGGCCGCCTTCGAACTGTGCCATGGAGGAGACGTGCGTGGGGACCTCGACGGCGAATTCCTCGCCGGCTTTGGGTCCGGAACCGATGACACGGGTGGCTTTCGCGGAGGAGCCGACGGCGGCGACCTTGCGGATGGAGCCGAAGGTCTGGATCAGGGCGGTGAGGTAGTAGGGGCCCATGTCGAACAGCGGACCGGCGCCGTGCTGGAACAAGAACGCAGGGTTCGGGTGCCAGGATTCCGGACCGGGAGTCTGGAACGTGGTCATGCCGGTCAAGGGTGTGCCGATGTCGCCGCGTTCGATGATGCGGCGCGCGGTTTGCAGGCCGGCGCCCAGGAAGGTGTCCGGTGCGGTGCCGAGGCGGATGCCGGCGGCGTCGGCTGTTTTGAGCAGGCCGAGCCCGGATTCGCGGTCCAGCGAGAAGGGCTTCTCGGTCCAGACGTGTTTGCCGGCGTTGACCGCAGCGGTGGCGACCTCGACGTGCGCGGCGGGGATGGTCAGGTTCACGATGATTTCGACGTCGGGATGGTTCAGTGCCAGCTCAGGGGTGCCGAATTCGGCGATCCCGTATTCCTTGGCGCGTGCTTCGGCGGCCTCGACGAAGAGGTCGGCGATGACCAGGACTTTCAGGTCCGGGAAGACCGTGAGATTGTCCAGGTATTGCTTGCTGATGTTGCCTGCGCCGATGACGGCAACACCTATGGGGCCTTTACGGGTGGAGGGTGCGAAGCTCATGCCTGTACTCCTTCGGCTGCGTCTGCGCTGGCTGCGGCGGTGAGGTAGGCCAGGCTTTGGGTGATGCCTTCGAAGATGTCGCCGGAGTAGTCATCAAATTCCACCACGCCTACTTCCAGTGACTTCGCTGCGGCGATGACGTCCAGGACCGGGATGGTGCCCTGGCCTGCGGGCTGTTGGGCTTTGGTGTCGGTGGTGGCCGGGCCGTCCTTGATGTGGATGAGCTTTACCCGGTCACCAAGGCGGGCCAGGACTTCCACGGGATCCTGGCCGCCGACGGCTACCCAGTAGGTGTCTATTTCCAGGACCACTTCCGGGTCCAGCAACCCTTCGAAGTATTCCAGTGCGGTTTTGCCCTCGATGGTGGACTCCAGCTCCCAGGCGTGGTTGTGGTACCCCACGCGGATGCCGTACCCGGCGCCCTTCTTCGCTGCGGCGTTGAGCTTGGCAGCGGTGGCCTGGATGGTTTCGGCGTCCTGCCAGTGCTCCGCGGGAAGGAAAGGATCGATCACCGTGGTGATGCCCAGTTCCTTGGCGGCTGCGAAGATCTCGTCCTGATCCTGGGACAACAGCGGGGCGTGCCCGGACGGCGCGGTCAGGCCGTTCTCCTTCAACGCTGCACCGAGTTCCTTGGCCGTGGCCACAAAGTTGTACGGCTCCACCTGCGTGAAACCGATCCCGGCGACCTTCCTGATGGTTCCCGGCAGGTCCTCCTGGATGGCATCGCGGAGGGTGTACAGCTGAAGTGAATACGACATTGGGTTCCTTTTCGGGAGAGGGTGTTTCCGGGAGATCAGGGACTTGGCGCCAGTCTAGTGAGCACCCACTGGGGGAGCTAACGATTCCGCCCGGCAATGGACTGTTCGAGCACTCATTTCAGCCTAGAGGGACTTTTGCCGATCGTCTAGCAAAAGTCGAAGATATTCTGACAAAGTTCTGGTGGATGACATGCATAAGCAATCGTGCTTCACTATGTGGATGACAACAGCTGCTGGAACTGACGCCGGAAGAACCTCCGCGCCAGAGGCCGGCAACCTTTCACGCCCTGGGAATTTGTTTCAGCTCCTCCGCGACGGCAGGGCCCGTACACGTGCTGAGCTTGTTGAAACCACTGGACTGGCCCGTTCCACCGTTGCTGCCCGCATTGACGCCCTCATCAGTTCCGGACTTGTGGGTCCCGCCGGTGAGGCTTCCTCCAGTGGCGGCAGGCCGCCGTCGCGCTTTGCTTTCAACCCCGCCGCGAGGGTGGTCCTGGCCGTCGACGTCGGAGCTACCCACGTGATTGTTGCCGTCACCGACCTCGGCGGCAGCGTCCTGGCCGAGCGGCGCTTGGCGCAGGAAGTCGCCGACGGGCCGGATGCGGTCCTGGGCCGCGTGGTGGCTGCGGGCCGTGAACTCCTGGCCGAAGCCGGACGGAAACCCGGCGACCTCGCTGGCATGGGAATCGGATTGCCCGGGCCTGTGGAGCACCATACCGGGCGACCCGTGAAGCCGCCGATTATGCCTGGCTGGGACGGATTCGACGTCGTCTCCTACGTTCAGCGTTCTTGGCCGGTTCCTGTCCTGGTGGACAACGACGTCAACATCATGGCGCTCGGCGAGCGCACCGCCTACTGGCCGGACCACCAGAACTTCCTGTTCATCAAAGTGGCTACGGGCATCGGAGCCGGCATAATCAGCAGTGGTCAATTGCAGCGCGGTGCCAACGGCACCGCCGGCGACCTCGGCCACGTCCGTGTCCCACGCGGCGACGACGTTCTCTGCCGGTGTGGCAATCACGGATGCCTTGAGGCGCTTGCATCAGGTCCCGCCGTCGCGCGTCAGCTGCAGGCCCAGGGGCTGGAAGCGTCTACCGGCGGTGATGTCCTCAGGCTCGTTGGTGAAGGAAATCTGCAGGCGATCCAGGCGCTGCGGCAGGCGGGGCGCGACGTCGGCGATGTGCTGGCCACCGTGGTCAACCTGCTCAATCCGTCCATGATCATCATCGGCGGCAGTGTGGGGGAGTCCGGCGAGCACCTTGTGGCCGGCATCCGCGAAGTGGTCTACCGGCGGTCCTTGCCGCTGGCCACCACGCACCTGCGCATCGGCATCTCCATGGCAGGCCAGCGTGCCGCGGTCCTGGGCGCCAGCCAAATGGTCACCCAGCATGTCTTGTCGCCGGCCGTGATTGAGGCCACGCTCCAAGCAGCGGGTTAGGTCTTGTTGGGTACCGGTTGCCGGATGAGGGCGTGATAGCAATGAAAGTGATGAAAACTCCTCCTGCATTCTGTGCTTGCCCCTGCGCCCGATGACCCAGTTCCTCGCTAAAGTTCCCCGCGGCTGGCTGATCCTTGCGTGCATTGGCCTCATTGCCCTGAACATGCGCGGTCCCTTTGTGGCTGTGGCTCCTGTGGTGGACTCTCTGCAGCAAGACCTCGGATTCTCGCCTGTAGAGCTTGGACTGCTGACTGGCATTCCCGTGCTGTGCTTCTCCCTCGCTTCCCCGTTGGCTTCCCTGGCGGGACGCCGGTTTGGGGCCGAGTTCGCCGTCATGCTGACGTTGCTCGGAGTGTTGGCCGGCGTGGTCATCCGCTCCAGCGGTGGCGGTGCCTCGGTGATGGTGGGCACGGTGGTCATTGGCGTGGCCATCACCATCGGCAACATCGCGGTGCCGCTGATCATCCGGCGCGACTTCGCACCCCGGCGCCAGGCGACCGCGATGGGCGTTTACACCGCCGCGCTGAATGTTGGTTCGTTCCTTACCTCCGTGGCTACTGCTCCTCTTGCTGAGCTGGTGGGCTGGCGGCTTTCCCTCGCGGCGAGCGCTTTGCTGGCTTTGGTCGCGATCCTGTTCTGGGTTCCTACTGTTGGTCCGCGGCGGGCGTTTGTCCCCCTTGCGGTTCCTGCTCCTCCGGCTTCCCCGGCGGGGCGCGTCGCGGGTGTCCGCTGGCTGACTGCGGGCCTCACACTCGGCTTCGCGGGGCAGGCGTTCTCCTACTACGGGGTTACCGCCTGGCTCCCGAGCTTCCTCTCCGATGAACTCGCCATGGGCACCGCCGAAGCCGGGGCAGGATCCTCCCTCTTCCAGATCTTCGCGATTGTGGGCGGCCTGGGCGTACCACTCCTGGCTCGTTTCGCCAGTACGACGACGGTTGCGGTCACCTTGAGCGCGCTGTGGCTGACCGTACCCTTCGGATTGTTGCTGGCACCTTCGTGGTGGTGGATGTGGTCCTCGCTGGGCGGTATTGCCCAAGGTGGCGGCATCACGGTGATCTTCATAGCCATCATCAAGTTCGCCCAATCTCAGGCCGCCGCCGGCAGGATGTCCGCCGTGGTGCAGGGGGTGGGCTACTGCTTCGCTGCGTTGGCTCCCACTGCCATCGGGTTCGTGCACAGTGTTACCGACGGCTGGACGGTGCCGCTGTTCGTGATCCTCGGCTCGGTCCTGACGTTCTGTGTGTGCACCACGTTGTCCGTGCGCTGGGTGGCCCGGCAGCGGTAAATCGGCTGGGCATGGGTAAGCCCCGCTGCTGGGCTGCCTCCCCGACGGTCGGGGTCACTTGTTGCGAAGAGTGCAGGCAGCCCAGCGTCGGGGCTTGGTGTGTCGCTGACCAGCGAAAAGCTAGGCGGCGACGAGTTCCTCCTCCGTGGCCTCTTCACGGGCCTCGGTGAGGAAGCGGGCGTACGCGGGGATGGTCAGGAAGGTGGGGAATTCTTCGGCCAGTGTGACTTCTTCGAAGATGGCGCGGGCGTCAGCGAAGCGGTCTCCATCGAAGCGTTCCAGGCGGGCGTATTCCTCGTCCAGCATGTCTTCCACCCATTCGCGGGTGATGATATCGCCGTGGTCGGTGATGGCGTGGGAGTGGATCCACTGCCACAGCTGGGACCGGGAGATCTCGGCGGTGGCGGCGTCTTCCATGAGGTTGTGGATGGCCACAGCTCCGTTGCCGCGCAGCCAGGACTCGATGTACCGGATGCCTACCTCGATGTTCAGGCGGACCCCGCCCTCGGTGATGGTTCCCTCGGTGCTGGCGATGTCGATCAGTGCGCGGTCATCGGGGGTGACATCCTCGCGGGAGCGATCCAACTGGTTGGGGCGGTTTCCGAGAACTGAGTCGAACACTTCCCGGCATACCGGCACCAGATCCGGGTGGGCCACCCACGAACCATCAAAACCGTCGTTGGCCTCACGGGTCTTGTCGGCGCGGACTTTCTCGAAGGACGCGGTGTTGGCGGCTTCGTCCTTGCGGTTGGGAACAGCGGCGGCCATCCCACCGATCGCCATTGCCCCGCGACGGTGGCAGGCCCGGACCAGTTGCTCGGTGTAAGCGCGCATGAACGGCTGGGTCATGGTCACCTGGCCGCGGTCCGGGAGCACAAAACGCGGTCCGCGGGTGCGGAAGTTCTTGATCAGGGAGAAGATGTAGTCCCAGCGGCCGGCGTTCAAACCCGACGCATGGTCGCGCAGTTCGTAAAGGATCTCTTCCATCTCGAATGCGGCCGTGATGGTTTCGATCAGGACAGTGGCACGAATGGTGCCCTGCGGGATGCCGAGCAGGTCCTGGGCCAGGACGAAGATGTCGTTCCACAGGCGGGCCTCGAGGTGGTTCTCGATCTTCGGCAGGTAGAAGTACGGGCCCTTGCCCTGGGCGAGCAGGCGGCGGGCATTGTGGAAGAAGAACAAACCGAAGTCCACAATGCCGCCGGCGATCGGCTTGCCGTCGATCAGCATGTGCTTCTCGGGCAGGTGCCAGCCACGGGGACGGACCACGATGGTGGGCAGGTCCTCGGCGGACTTGAGCTTGTACTCCTTGCCCTCAGGGGACGTGAAGTCGATGCGCCGCTCCAAAGCATCGGTCAGGTTCAGCTGGCCCTGGATGACGTTGCGCCACGTCGGCGTGGACGAGTCCTCCATGTCTGCCAGCCAGACCTTGGCCCCGGAGTTCAAGGCGTTGATGGTCATCTTCTTGTCCACCGGGCCCGTGATCTCCACGCGGCGGTCCTCCAAACCCGGAGCCGGGGGAGCTACACGCCAGCTCGGATCATTCCGGATGCCCTCGGTTTGCGGCAGGAACCGCGGATCCTGGCCACCGGAAATCTGGTTACGGCGGGCGTGCCGTGCCTGCATCAGCTCCTGACGACGATCAGCAGTAGCCCTGTGCAACTTGCCGATGAACTCCAAGGCGTCCGGAGTCAAAACCTCGTTCTGCCGGCAGATGGGCTGCGCGGTGATAGTGATGCCATTGATAGTGAAGTTGTCAGTGAAGCTGTTCATTTCAATCTCTCCTATGAGAAGCAAATGTTCGACGGCGGCACTTGCATGAGGTGCGCACCAGACCGGAGGTGCGGTGATGCGGCAGCCTGCGTAAAGGGGCCCTGTGCCCGCCCCCGACCGAGCTCTACGAGGTCCTGGGGCGGGCATGGGGATAGCAGGCAGAGCATTACCGCACTGCAGGTCGGAGGCGAGTGCCGCCGTCGTGCCTTCCGGTGAGCGAAGCGAACAGCTCACCTTTGGGCGTTTTGGTTAGTGGAACTGGCCTTCTTCGGTGGATCCCACCAGGGCCAGGGTGGATGCGTTCGGGTTGAGCGCGGTTGCGATGTCGTCGAAGTAGCCGGTGCCGACCTCGCGCTGGTGCTTGGTAGCGGTGTAGCCGCGGGATTCGGAGGCGAATTCCTTTTCCTGGAGCTCGACGTAGGCGCTCATGCCTTCACGGGCGTAGCCGTGGGCGAGGTCGAACATCGAGTAGTTCAGGGCGTGGAAGCCGGCCAGGGTGATGAACTGGAACGTGAAGCCCATGGCACCGAGTTCGCGCTGGAACTTGGCGATGGTGGTGTCGTCCAGGTGCTTGCGCCAGTTGAAGGACGGGGAGCAGTTGTAGGAAAGCATCTGGTCCGGGAACTCGGCTTTGACCGATTCGGCGAACTTACGGGCCAGCTCCAGGTCCGGGGTGCCGGTCTCCATCCAGATGAGGTCGGAGTACGGTGCGTAGGCCTTGGCACGGGCGATGCAGGGTTCGATGCCGTTGCGGACCTTGTAGAAGCCCTCGGCGGTACGAACCGGCTGTCCGCCTTCGCGGAGGATGAATTCCTGGTCGCGCTCGTCAACGTCGGAGGTGATCAGGGTTGCTGCTTCGGCGTCGGTGCGGGCGATGACGACGGTGGGGGTGTCGGCGACGTCGGCTGCCAGGCGGGCGGCGTTCAGGGTCCGGATGTGCTGCTGGGTGGGGATCAGCACCTTACCGCCCAGGTGGCCGCACTTCTTTTCGGAAGCGAGCTGGTCTTCCCAGTGAACGCCCGAGGCACCGGCGGTGATCATGGATTTCATGAGTTCGTAGGCGTTCAGCGGGCCACCGAAACCTGCTTCGGCATCGGCGACGATCGGGACCAGCCAGTCCTCAACGGTCTTGACGCCCTCGGCATACTCAATCTGGTCTGCGCGGAGCAGTGCGTTGTTGATGCGGCGGACAACCTGCGGGACCGAGTTGGCCGGGTAGAGGGACTGGTCCGGGTAGGTCTGGCCCGAGAGGTTGGCGTCTGCTGCCACCTGCCAGCCGGAGAGGTAGATGGCGCGGAGGCCGGCCTTGACCTGCTGCACTGCCTGGTTGCCGGTCAGTGCGCCCAACGCGTTGGTGTAGCCGCCGGTGGGAGCTTCCTCGGTGAGCTGCTTCCAGAGCTTCTCCGAACCGCGGCGGGCCAGGGTGTGCTCTTCGGAGACGCGACCGCGGAGGCGGACGACGTCGGTGGCCGAGTAATCACGGGTGACGCCTTCCCACCGCGGGTTGGCAGACCATTCAAGTTCCAGCGCCGCTGCCTGCTGCTCTGCGGACTGCTCTGCGGGTTCAAACGATGCGGTCATTGCATGTCTCCTAATATCCAAGTGGGGCTCCCGGGCCGGCCTCCGCTGCGCCTTTGCTGCATCGGCCGGCTTGCCCGGGGTCTGTCTTTCTTTTTCGTAAGTCCTACTTTTCTGCACTTCCAAGGGGGTTGCTAGAGGAAAACTATGGAAAGAATGCACTTCTTCGCGTATTCTCAAGAAATGTCGCCTGTGAGCTGGAATCGTGAAGTCGCATCGCCGTCGTTGTCGCCTGCGCCCCCTGAACTGGACGTCATCAGCCTTGGCCGCCGCGTGCGCCACCTGCGCAAGCAGGCCGGACTGACGCTGGACGACTTGAGTGCCGCCGTCGGGACCGCACCAAGCCAGCTGAGCCTGCTTGAAAACGGCAAGCGGGAGCCCAAACTGGGGTTGCTGCAGCAGCTGGCCGTGTCGCTGAATGTGAGTATCGACCAGCTGTTGGGGGCCGAGCCGCCGAGTCGCAGGGCTGCGCTGGAAATCGAGCTCGAGCGGTACCAGCGCGGACCACTCTACGAGTCCCTGAACCTGCCGAAAATCCGCATCAGCTCGCGGCTTCCGCTTGATGTGCTGGAGTCGCAGGTGGGGCTGCTGCAGGAGCTCGAACGCAAACTTAATGAGCAAGTTGCGACGCCGGAAGAAGCCCGCCGTGCCAACGGCGAGTTGCGTGCCATGATGCGCGAGCGCGGTAACTATTTCCCCGAGTATGAGGCCGAGGCGCAGAAGGTCCTCAAAGGTGTCGGCTACACCACCGGTCCGCTGAGCCAGCATGTCATTGCCGACATCGCCGAGAACCTCGGGTTTTCCCTTCATCATGTGGGCGATTTGCCGCACTCCACACGGTCCGTGACGGACTTGAAGAACCGCAGAATTTACCTGACGCAGAATCAACGCCAGGACCATGATCCCCGGTCGGTCCTCCTCCAGGCGCTGGGCCACTACGTCCTCGGACACGAAACTCCGCGCAACTACGGGGATTTCCTGGCACAGAGGGTGGCCACCAACTACTTCGCGGCTGCTTTGTTGCTTCCGGAGCAAGCAACGGTGGAGTTCCTGCAAAAAGCCAAAGCGGCCAAGGAAATCGCTGTGGAAGACATTCGGGATGCTTTCGCCGTGTCCTACGAGACCGCCGCGCACCGATTCACCAACCTGGCCACGAAGCACCTCGGCATCACCACGCATTTCCAGAAGACGCACCAGTCCGGCATCATCTACAAGGCGTACGAGAACGACGGCGTCACTTTCCCGCAGGACCATACCGGGGCCATTGAGGGGCAGCCATCGTGCAAGGCGTGGACCTCACGTGCCGTGTTCGACGTGCCTGACAAGTTCAGCGCTTACAGCCAGTACACCGACACACCCTCGGGCACGTACTGGTGCACAGCGCGCACCGAGCGGTCAGCCAACGGCGAGTTCTCACTCAGTATCGGTGTTCCCTACCAGCACGTGAAATGGTTCCGCGGCCGGGAGACCACGGCCCGGGCCACGTCCAACTGTCCGGATCCCAATTGCTGCAAGCGGCCGCCGGCCTCTCTCGCCAACGAGTGGGCGGGCAACGCCTGGCCATCCGCCAGGGCGCATTCGCACCTGCTCGCGGCCATGCCTCCAGGAGCCTTTCCCGGCGTGGACGAGACCGAGGTGTACAGCTTCCTGGCCGCCCACTCCGACCGCTGACCCTCTCTCACATCACTCGTGCTTGAGGCCCACGCTCTCTCACATCACTCGTGCTTGAGCGTGACCGTCTATCACCTTCCGGCAACATTTGGCGATCCCTCTCTCACATCGAGTGAGTTCCCACGTCAAAGGGGGCACCATGTGAAGACAACGCCAAGCAGGGGATGCGCCATGAATTCAGTCCGGAAGGTGGCCGCGGCCATCGCGGCAGCCGCAGTGGTAAGTGGTTCTGCGACTCTCAGCGCCTGCGCACCCCAACCATCCGGCGTCGAACTCCAAACGGCCGACGGCGTGACCCGGGCGTCGGTGCAAACGGCGGACTACCCGGCGCAGCTTAAAGCCTTCAACGCCTCTGCACGCAAGCTCGGTGCCACCTTGCTCGCCGATGGCGGCGACTCCTCCAATGGAAACGTCGTGTCGTCGCCGGCAAGCCTGTTGATCGCGTTGAGCATGCTCCGCGCAGGCGCCTCGGGTGCCACGGCTGCAGAGATGGACTCAGCTCTGGGGTTGCCCACCGAGGGGCGCGACGAAGCGATGAACGCGCTGCTCGCCTCCTTGGAAAAGTTCGACGGCGACCCCAGCTCGGTGGACGAAGACGACCCGCCGCGCAAACCGGTGATGCATGCTGCCAACGGGCTGTTCATTGATAGAGGCGTCCCTACCGGCGGGGCCTTCCTGGCCACGCTCGCCAAACATTTCGGCACGGGGGTGTACCCGGTGTCGTTCCGGGACGAGGCCGTCACCAAACCGGCCATCGATCGCTGGGTCAGCAGGAACACCGGGGGTCGGATCAAGGAAGCACCCGCACAATACGATCCCGACAACACCTTCAGCCTGCTCAACACGCTCTATCTCGCAGCTGCCTGGCAGACGCCGTTCGACGCGAGCGACACCTCGGACGCGCCCTTTACCAAGGCTGGTGGAGAAGTCATCGAGGTACCGGCCATGAGCGCCCTCTTGGGGTTGGCCTACGCAGAGGGCCCCGGATGGAAGGCCGTGGACCTGCCTTACGCCGAGGGCTTCGTGATGCGGCTGATACTGCCCGACGGCGGTGCGTCGGGTTCGGCTGGTTCGGCTGCGGTTTCTGCGGAGGTGCTGGGTGAGGTGGCGGGCGGATTGAGCAGCGCCCCTTTGGATATGGTCCACCTGCAGCTGCCCAAGTGGGACCACAAGACCACGTTCGACCTGCGTAAGGTCTTCGAAACACTCGGACTCAACCAGATGCTGGCCACGGACAAGGACTTCAACGACATCCAGCCGGACATGAAACTGACACAGGCTGCGCAGGCCGCCAACATTACGGTTGCCGAGAAGGGCACCATCGCGTCGGCCGTCACTCAACTTAACGCCGTGGGCTCAGCCGCAGCGCCCGAACCCCAACGCGAGCTGATCCTCGACCGCCCGTTCCACTACGAGATCGTGCATGTGGAGACGGGAATGCCTCTGTTCACGGGGTGGGTGGCTGACCCGCGGTGAGGGCCGGCCTATCGAGTTCGCTGGAACGCTGCGGTAACGCCGGAAGTTTCCGGGGGTTCCCGGCGTTTTCCCGCGACCTCAGTGCCGGTAGTGGCCGCGGTTAGCGGACCAGGCGGCTCACCAGTATGGCCGCCGCATCTACCACTTCGTCGGCCTCGCGCTTGGTGGCGCTGAGGGCTACTTCCTGCCCTGCCACGGTGACGATGTCCGTGATGACAGCCACCGTGAGCCTGCCAAGGGTGTCGTCGCTGGCACCCAGGAGCACGGTATTTTGCCGGACCCACTCGCGTCCGCGCTCGCGTCGCAGTACCTCGAAGCCCGGGGGAGTGTCGCCTTCAATGAACACCCGCTCCAGATCACGGTGCTTCCAGGTGTAGTCGAAGTAGCTGCGGCTGCCTACGTTGAACAGGGCCAAGGGGTCGTTCTCGCCGTTTTTACGGGATTTGGCCACGGCCGCGGCCACCAGGCGCTCGTGTTCGTTTTGATAGTCGTCCCACAGTGCCAGGAAGAGTTCTGTCTTGCCGCCGAAGTGGTGATAGAGGCTGCCTACGCTGGATCCAGCGCGGGCCACGATGTCCGAGATGCTCGCGCCGGTGAAGCCATGCTCGACGAATACATCGCTGGCCGCATCCAGCAGGTTGCGTTGGGTTGCCGCGGTGCGGGTCCATTTCCAGGAGCCGGCATGGCTGGCTACTTCGGACGTCTTACGGACCACGCTTGGCCTCCCTTCGCGGCAGGACGTAGATCGGAGTGTCGGACGGCTATTTTTTGGAATCCTACCTCCCAAGGAAACCAGATAGCCAGCAACAAGCCTTGACTGGCTCATGAAACACAGGAAATAATTCTGGAAGTCTGTTCTAGAAATACGTATTGCGGCATGTATCCGAATGCTGCGATTTTTGACGTCGAACGCCCCGAAACCCGGGTGCCGTTTTCACCGTCGGGCCGCAACTGGTTGAATCGCTGTATAGCGCCAACTGGTCGCAGCCAAACAAGCCAGAGAGGAACGCGGCCTGATGTCCGTTTCAAGCAAGTCGTCCGGGATCACGTCGAACAGGTGGTTCAAACCCGTCGTCGTCACCGCAGGAGCTTTGGTGGTGGCACTGATTCTGGTGCTCGTTGCGCAATGGCTCCGGACCCTCCAGCCGGTCCAGCAATTCCTGACGGACTACCCCGGGCACTCGGCCGTTCCCGAGGGCACTCCTACCGGCTTCCCCGCGTGGCTCGGCTGGCAGCACTTCCTCAACATGTTCTTCATCGTCCTGATCATCCGTTCGGGCTGGCAGGTGCGGACCACCACCCGCCCGGCGGCCAACTGGACGCGGAACAACAAGGGCTTCATCAAGACCAAGAACCCGCCTACCAAGATCAGCCTGGACCTTTGGTTCCACCTGACGCTTGACGCGCTCTGGGTCTTGAACGGCATCATCTTCATCGTGTTGCTCTTCGCCACCGGGCAGTGGTTGAGGATCGTGCCGACCAGCTGGGACGTCTTCCCCAACGCAATCTCGGCCGGTCTGCAGTACGCCTCGCTGAACTGGCCCGTCGAAAACGGTTGGAACAACTACAACAGCCTGCAGCTCCTCACCTACTTCATCACGGTCTTCATCGCGGCCCCGCTGGCCATCATCACGGGCCTTCGGATGTCTGGGGCATGGCCAAAGAAGGCCGCGATCAACAAGTTCTATCCCATTGAACTTGCCCGCAAGATCCACTTCCCGGTGATGATCTACTTCGTCGCGTTCGTGATCGTCCACGTGACGCTGGTGCTGGCCACTGGCGCGCTGAGGAACCTCAACCACATGTACGCCGCAAACGACGACAACAACAGCTGGTGGGGCTTTGGGATCTTCGCAGCTTCCATTGTGTTCACAGCGGCCGCCTGGTTCCTCGCCCGGCCGTTGTTCCTGCGCCCGATCGCCTCGCTCATGGGCAAGGTCTCCCGCTAACCCGCACGCAAAAACAGCCGCCTCGGAAGTGTTTCCGGGGCGGCTGTTTTTGCGTGACGCAGAGGCTAGGACAGAGCCCCGCCCTGCCACAGCGCATCAAAGGGAGCCCCGGAGGACACGCGGTTCTTGATACCCGCGGTCACGAACGCCTTCGCCGTACGGGCTGCTTCAAGCGGCGTGGCACCCTTGGCCAATTCGGCCGTCACAGCTGCAGCAAGGGAGCAACCGGCGCCGGACACAGCAACTTCGCCGACCTTCGGGGCACGCAGGACTTCCAGCGTCTCGCCGTCGTAGTAAACGTCGACGGCGTCGGGGCCTTCCAGTCGAACCCCGCCTTTGGCGAGGACTGCTGCGCCGCTGATCTCGTGGATGCGGATGGCGGCGGCCTTGAGCGTCTCTTCGTCAGTAATGGTGAGGCCGGACAGCGACTCGGCTTCGAAGTGGTTCGGAGTGACGAAGGTGGCCAGTGGCAGGATCTGCGCCTTCAACGCCTGGTCCGTGTCCAGGGCGTGGCCTGGTTCTTGCCCCTTGCAGATGAGGACCGGGTCCAGCACCACGTGCTTGAAGGATCCGTCGGTCAGTGCCTTCTCCACGGTGCTGATGGTTGCCGGGCTTCCGAGCATACCGATCTTCACGGTGTCCAACACCGACGGTGCGCCGGAAGCGGCACCATAGGCCGCCGTCGTGGCTTCCAGCTGGTCTGCAATGACGTGCTGGTCCACCGGCACAAAGCGGTGGTTCCAGTTGTCCTGCGGGTTGAAGGACACGATGCAGGTGAGGTTCGCAATGCCGAACACTCCGAGTTCCTGGAAGGTCTTGAGGTCGGCCTGCGCGCCGGCGCCACCGGTCGCTTCGGAGCCGGCGATGGTCAGGGCAATGGCAGGGGCAACGGCTGAAGTCATGTCATCATTTTGGCAGTTGCTCCGGTTTGACTCCTAAACGGGGCTAGCCGTGCAGCGCCCGGTAGGCAGCCTGTGCAGCCGGGTGCAACGGGACGCCGGCGGTGTTAATCAGTGTTTCGGGGCTGAGGAACTGCACGCCGGTGCTGGATTTCGGCACCAGATCCTGGGCCTGTTCCACCAGGAGTTCCACGGTTTGCCGGACAACGTGATCGGCCAGATCCCTGCGGCACAGGAGCAGGTTGGCTACGCCCACGGTCCAGACGGCGGGTGCGTTCCCGTAGCTGTTCGCGGGGATGAGGACGCGGTCGTAGAAGAAACCCGATTGGGCCCGGGTCGCCGGGATGAACTCGGAGATGTCGAGGAGACGCACGCCTGTTTCCTGGGCTGCAGCAGCGATGGGCGCCGTCGGGACACCTCCGGACTGGATCATCACGTCAAGGGAACCCTCCCGCAAGGCGGCCAGGGCTTGGTTCAACCCAAAGTTGGCTTGCTTCAGTGCCCGTTCCGGCCCGGCCGTTTCAGGAGACAGCCCGGCGGCAGCAATGATGCGCCCGGCCGTGAGGGTGGTTCCCGAGCCCACCTCACCCACGCCCGCAGTCTTCCCGGCGAGGTCAGCGAAGGTTCGGATTCCGCTGTCTTCCCGAACGATGCAGTGGACGTAGTTCTGGTACACCTTTCCCAAGGCCACCAACTGGCTTTCACCCCGTCCGGGAGCTGCCTGGGCAGCTGCGTCGGCCAGCGCGACGGCGAGCGTCGCCTCGCCGGATAAGACCCGCTGAATGTTCTCGAGGCTTCCGCCGGTGGTCAATGCAACTGACCTCCCAGCGACCCCTTCACGCTCCAGCAAGTCGGCGAGCAGGCTGGCGAACTCAAGGTAGAAGCCGCCCGATTCGCCGCCGGCAACGGTGATTTCCTGAGGGCGTTCCTCTGTGGTGCAGCCTGCTGTTGAAGCGAGCAGACTGCCGCCCAAGCCAAGCGCCACGGCTGTCTGGAAGACACTCCGCCGCGAGACTTTGAGGGGTTCAGACATGCGTGTCCTCCTCCGGTTTCACGAACTCGAGGCGTGCCGCCAGGCCATGGGGCTCGCGGGCCTCCAGGACCAGCCTCGCGCCATTTGCTTCTGCAAGCCGCTCCACGATGGTCATCCCCAGCCCGTTGCCGGGGATCCTGCTGTGTTGCGGAGCCCGCCAGAACCTGGTGGTGGATGCGGCGAGCTGTTCGGCCGGGAGGCCCGGGCCGTCGTCGGAAATCACGACGGCGGTGCCTCCTTGCGTCTGCCGGGTCGCCACCGTGATGGTGGCCCCCGGCGCGTATTTGATGGCGTTGGCGAGGAGTTCGCCCACCATGTGCGCGAGTTCATCGGGGTCGCAGACGATCGGGCTTTCTGACCCAGGGCCCTCCAAGGTGAGCTCTGATCCGGCACGGTGAGCGGCCGGCGTCGCCCGTTCAACCTCGCCTTGCAGAATCGGGTACGGGTCGATGACGGCCAACCGCTGGTGTTCCGGTGCTTTTTCAGCCCGGGCAGACCCCTCAAAGGCGCGGTGTTCCGCCGTCGCGAGCTTCAGCACGCCGTCGAGCATCTCTTCCACCCGCTCAAGTTCCGCCACGACGCCGGCCGCCGCTTCTTTTTCGGGCACCGAACGCAAGGCGAGCTGCAGCAGGTCGATCCTCAACCGCAGCGCCCCTACGGGGTTGCGCAGTTGGTGCGAAGTATCAGCGATGAGCCGGCGCTGCGACTCCATGCTCTCGGTCACCGTATCCGCCATGGCGGTGAAGGATCGGCTCAGTTCCCGGAGCTCAGGCGGCCCGGCTTCGGGGAGCTGGCTGGTTTTTCCCGTCGTTTCGAGCTCGTGGACTGCCTTGCTGAGGCGATGGACCGGGCGCAAAACCCATCCCGTGATGCGCGATGCCGCTACGAGCAGCAGCACGCCCAGCGCCACCGCGGCAAGTACGACGACGAGCCACCGCTCCCGTAACTTCTGCCGGGCTGCGTCGAGGTCGACTTCAAGGACCACCTCTCCGAGTACCTGGCTGGCTGTCCCGAAGGACCTGGAGATGAAGTCGTTGCCGGTACCGAAAGCGCGGACCGGGTTGAGCGTGGTGTCGCTGAGGTTCAGGCTTGCCCGGCTGAGGGCGTCCTCGACCTCTGAATGGTCTTCGCTGAGACCGCCGGCGCGGAGGGTTTCCTGCTGGAGGCGGATCAGGATTCCCTCGCCATAAAGCTCGGAATAGCGGTCCATTTCCCGCTGAAGTTGGGTTGTGTTGTTGTCCTCCACGGCGTCACTGGCCAGTTGCGCGAAGCGGTTGAGGGCTGCGACGCGGTTGATCTGCAGTTCCTGGGTGAGTTCCCGGCTGGCCGAGGTCAGGATCACGCTGGATACCGTCACCACAATGATCACCATCAGCAGGCTCAGAATGCCGAGGACGCGGACTTTCACGGTTGCTCTACGCGGTAGCCGACGCCCCGGACGTTGATGATGAATCCGGGAAGTTGGAGCTTGGACCTGAGGCCTGTCAGGTGCACGTCCAAGGACCGGGAGTGGGCCAGGAAAGCATCTCCCCAGAGTGCGTCCAGGATCTGTTCCCGGGTGACCACGGAGCCTGCATTCCTGGCCAAGAGGCTGAGGAGGTCGAACTCGGTTGCGGTGAGGGCGAGGTGCCTTTGGCCCACGGATGCCACGCGACGGTGGAGGTCCACTTCCAGTTCCCCGAGGACTATGGTGTGCGGGGTTTCCTGGCCTGAGCGATTGGTGCGCCTGGTGACCGCTTCGATTCTGGCGAGCAGCTCCACGAGCTTCACGGGCTTGACAAGGTAGTCATCCGCCCCGGATCGAAGACCCAGCACCACGCTGCGCTCGTCGTCGCGTGCTGTCAGGATCAGGATGGGAATCTGGGTTACTTGGCGGAGTTTCCGCAGGACGTCCAAGCCATCCAGGTCCGGGAGGCCGAGGTCCAGCAGGATCACTTCGTGCTGCCGGTGAGCCAGGAGTGCGTCCTCGCCACGGGATACCCTGGTGTGCTTGTGGCCGGCTGAGGCGACGGCAGCGCTCAAGGCCGACGCCATGGCGTCGTCATCCTCGACGATGAGCACTTGCACTGTCAGGGTCCTTTGTCTTGCTCGGCTGGTTTACTGCGGGCTGGTTCGCTGGTTCTGGTCCGCTGGTCCTGGTCCGCTGGTTCTGGTCCGCTACTAGAGCTTAACGTTGTGAGGCCCGCTCTGCGCCCTTCGGAGTGTCCAAAGGGGGCAGAGCGGGCCTCACAAAGCGGCCAGGTCAGGCGTTGACGAGGTCCTTCTTGTCGTCGTCGTCCTTCGCAGTGCCCTTAGCCACAAAAGCGTTGCCTTGCTCGGCATCCAGGTGAGTGGCCTTCTTGTTCTTCAACGCGAAGATGTACACCAGGAGCGAGATGAAAATGGCTGCCGTGACGTAGGTGAAGAACAAGTCCACCTGATCCGACTTCTGCAGCGCTGCGCCAATCAGCGGAACGGTGCCGCCGAACAGCGAGTTGGCGATCGCATAACCGAGCCCGACGCCGAGCGCGCGGATGGAAGCCGGGAACAGTTCGGCCTTCACCAGCGCGTTGATGGACGTGTAGCCGCCAACCATCAGCAGGCCGCCGAGCATCAGCAGGAACGCCATGAACGGATCCTTGGTGCCGGACAGGGTGGAGAGCAGTGGCCATGTGAAGAGCACACCGGTCACGCCGAACCAGATCAGCAAGGGCTTGCGGCCAACCTTGTCCGAGATCAGGCCGTACACCGGCTGCAGCAGCATGAAGATGAACAGAGCCCAGAAGTTGATGACGGAGGTATCTGTCTTCGCGATGCCGGACGTATCGTTCATGAACTTCAGGATGAAGTTGGTGTACGTGTAGAACGCCACGGTACCGCCCAGGGTGATGCCGATGCAGATGAGCAGCGGCTTCCAGTGCTTGGTGAACAGCAGCTTCATGGTGCCGGGCTGGGCTTCACCCTCAACCTTGACGTGGGCGGCGCGGAGCTGATCGGCCGAAAGGGTTTCTTCCATGGAACGGCGGAGCCAGAGAACAACCAGGGCAGCCACACCACCTATGGCAAACGGAATACGCCAGCCCCACGCGGTCAGGTCTTCTTTGCTCATGGTGTTCTGCAGGATCACGAGCACCAAGAGGGCAAGCATTTGCCCGCCAATAAGCGTCACGTACTGGAAGCTGGAGAAGAAACCGCGGCGCTTGGCCGTCGCTGCCTCGGACATGTACGTGGCGCTGGTGCCGTATTCGCCACCGACAGAGAAGCCCTGCACGACGCGGATGAACACCAGCAGGATCAGGGCCCAGAGGCCGATCACGTCTTGCGTTGGCAGGATCGCGATGGCGAAGGAACCGGCCGACATCAGCGTCACACTGAGTGTCAGGGCAGCCTTGCGGCCCTTCCGGTCGGCATAGCGGCCGAAGAACCAACTGCCGATGGGACGCATGAGGAACGACGTCGAGAAGACAGCCATCGCCTCAAGGCCTGCCTGCAGGTCGTCCGAGGAGTTGAAGAAGTGCGACTGGAAATACGCAGCGAAAACCGTATAAACGTAGAGGTCGAACCACTCCACGAGGTTGCCCGCGGAGCCCTTGAGGATGTTGCTCACGGCCTTACGTGTCTGGGCGGCTTCGCTCAGAGGTGCAGCTTGTTGGGTGCTCATCAATGAACCTTCCTGGACGGCGCCTGATACGGCAGCCGTGTCTTGCATGAGTTCGTTCTGTCCATGAAGCTGGTGCTCATGGCGTCCTTGCGCATGGCTCTTCGTCGACTAAGAAAGGCCCTCCGGGGTGAAGAGGACATGTTCCAAGCTATGGGTGATGCACGGCACAGCCATAGCTGGCAGGGCATTTCCTAACACTTCCTTAGGTTTCGGCCGGTACGGCTGGTATCACGGGTGCCGGGTGAGGTTCGACGGCGGTCGGGACCGGAGGGCGGTTGGGACCGGACGGCGGGGCGAAGCGTTAGCTGGCGCGTCCGGACGCACGCTCGCTCACATCCCTCGGGCTTGAGCGTGTCGCTCGCTCACATCCCTCGGGTTTCCGACGGACGCTCTTTCACCACCCTCGGGCTTGAGCGTGTCGCTCGCTCACATCCCTCGGGTTTGGCTGCGATGCTCTCTCAGGTCCCTGCGGGTTTGGCTGCGATGCTCTCTCAGGTCCCTCGGGTTTGGCTGCGACGCTCTCTTACGTCCCTCGGCGAACTTACTTGCTGAGCACGCCCGCGTCGTTGATGCGCACGAGCTTCCACGCGGCGAGCCGGCCAATACCAGCGGCCAAGGCAATCGACGACGAGAAAAGTAGCGGACCCGTCGCTGACAGTCCGCCAAACGGCGCACACATCAACAAACCTCCGGCGAAGAACGCGGCAACGTGAAGCCACTGATTTCGGAGGCGACGCAGAGCCAGACCGAGAAGGAACCCCACTGCGGCGCCGATTGCCCAAACCGGGAGCAGGCTGTAGAGGAAGAAGACAACGGCCCATTCTGGGCTCTGGCTGGACAGCAATGCGCTGAAGGTCAGGTGGGCAACCCCGACGCCCACTGCCAGCCCCTTGCCGCTGAGCACCACCCGGTCCCTGGGACCGTAACGCCAGCCTCCGGTTGGGCGTGTTGTTGCCAGCGCGTACGCATCTTCGTCGGTCCATGGTTCCTGGCTCACGATTACCTCCGAGTGATGTGAGAGAGCGTTCGGCTGAAGGGGTGGTTATGTGAGAGAGGGATGGTCGTTGATGCGGACGAGTTTCCAGACGGCCAGTCGGCCAATGCCGGCTCCGAGCGCTGCAGGCAGTGTCATGTAAGCCAAAGTGTGAATAGTCCAACCCGTGAAAGGAACTCCAACCAGGGTTCCCACCAGAGCGCCGGCGACGATAAAGGCAGCCACGTGGATCCACTGGTTGCGAATACCCCTCAAGATCTTGCCCAGCAGCATCGCGGTCGGGAGGCCAACCAAACCGATGGGGAGGACACCAAAAACCATGAGAATGGGTAGAAATGAAAGCTGATATGCGGCATGTTGTGGATCTTGACTCGCCTTCATGACCCCAGGCACCAGAAAGAACACAACATCGGCAACGAGGACGCCTACTAGAAGTCCCTTCCAGCCCCGGACCACGCGGTCCCGGTATTCGTAGGGCCAGAATGCCGGATGGTGAGTCGAGTTCATGGAGTAGCCGCGATCTCGTTAAGCGCGCCAGCCAGCGAGGGATACTCAAACGCGAACCCCGCGTCGAGCAACTTCCGGGGTTCTACCCACCGGCTCTTGAGGACCAGCTCGGTCTGTGTCCGAATGAGGACGGCGCCGGCCTCGAGCAGCCATGCGGGTGTCGGGATGCCAAAGGGGACACCCATGCTTCGCCGAACCATGGCCATGAGCTCCCGATTGTCCACTGGGTGGGGCGCCGCCGCGTTCACCGGACCGCTCAGCTCTCCGTGATCGTGGACGAACAGCACCGTCCTGAACAGGTCCTCCACATGGATCCAGCTGAACTTCTGCGTGCCCGGACCCATGTGCCCACCCAAACCGAGGCGGGCGAGGTTCCGGAGGGGACTCATGACGCCGCCCGCCCCCAGGACAATCGCGATGCGGAGCGGCACTTTGCGGGTGCCGGGGACAACGGCAGCCGCCAACTCGTCTTCCCACGCGCGGGCAACGTCCACGGAGAAGCCAGTGCCCAATTCGCCGGAAACCTCGGATTGCGGAGCGTCTTCCGCATGCCGGTAAATGGTTCCGGTGCTGGAGTTGATCCACGTCCTGGGCGGTTCGGCGCAGGCAGCAACGGCCCGGCCCAAGGCACTTGTTGTGAGAACCCGGGAGTCCAGGATCTCCCTCCTGTGCCGCTCGTCATAACGGCAATTCACGGATCGTCCGGCGAGGTTCACCAGAAGTTCGGCACCGTCCAGCACTTTGGTGATGGCGCCGTCGTCGTGCCATTGCGCGTCAGCCGAAGCGTCCCGCCCAACGGTCCGGACCTGCCAGCCCTTTTGAAGGAACCGCCGCTGGAAGTAGCTGCCAATGAAGCCAGTAGCGCCGGCGATGACTACTGTCCGCCGCATCACGAATCTTCCTTGACGTTGCGCACGAGTCCCAGAACGTCATCGAACACCTTGCTGACGCCCGGAATCTTCGCCAGCGACAAGCCGCGCGCCACCAGCGGGGCGGCGCCGTCGATCAGCTTGCGTGTGCGGCGCTGGTTCTCGGAGGTGTCGTAAACCCAGAACAGTGCGACTCCCATGTACGCCAGCCACAGCAGCTCGGGCAGATCGCCGCGCAGCTTCTTTGCGACGGCGGGGGAGGAGCCCTCGACGGCGGACCGGAAGATCGCGAGCGAAGCCTCCCGTGCGGCGGTGGACGCCTCGCCGAACGGATTGACGGGCGACGACGGCCGGATCGCCGTCGCGATGAAGTCGGAACCAAACTGGTGGTACGGCGCCATGACGTCGATGCCGGTGTGCAGCACTGCCTTCAGGCGGCCTGCGAGATCTTGGACTCCTTCCAAGGCCTGCGCCGCGACCACGGCGTGTTCATCCTGCACTTGAACGTAAAGCTCCTGGACGAGCTCGTCCTTGGATGCGAAATAGTAGTAGGCATTGCCGACGGAGACCCCGGCCTCCTGGGCAATGGCTCGCATGGTGGTCTTCTCAAAGCCAACCTCGCGGAACATTTTCAGCGCGACGTCGGCCACTAATTGGCGGGTCTGCTCACTCTTTGCTGCCATGGTGCCGCTCCCTGGGACGTATTTTGAACGTGTTCAAGACTGAGTATGGCATATTTCTGAACACGTTCAAAAGGGGGACGTGAGTGAGCGTTGGGTTCAAGCCCGAGGGATGTGGGAGAGCGTTGGGTTCAAGCCCGAGGGATGTGAGAGAGCGTTGGGTTCAAGCCCGAGGGATGTGAGGGAGCGTTGGGGTGAAGGAGTGGGAGAATGGAACCGGTGCCGGGCCACATGCCCCACCAACCACAGTGCTAATACAGCGGGGCGCCCTGAACGAAGGAGCCTGCGCGAACCACTACGAAATGGATGACCCATGCCCTCGCCCTCAGGCTCCAGTACCTTGAGCAAGCCCGCCCCACGCTTTGCTTCAATAGGCTCCCCGTATTTCGGCATCATGCTGGCCATCATGGCCGTGGTGCTGATCCTGTCCAACATCGGCGCTTCCAAGGGCGTCGCGCTCGGGCCAATCCTGACTGACGGCGGGTTCTTCCTGTTCCCCATCGCCTACATCCTGGGTGATGTGATGAGCGAGGTGTACGGCTTCAAGGTGGCGCGCAAGGCCATCATCACCTCGTTTGCCCTCTCGGTCTTTGCCTCTCTCTGCTACTGGATCATCATCGTGCTGCCCGGTTTCAATGACGAGTACAGCATCGGCAAGCAAGCAGCCCTCGAAGGCGCCCTCGGACCCGTGCCGCTGATCGTCCTTGGATCGCTCCTTGCCTTCCTTGCCGGACAGACCATCAACTCCTGGATCCTGGTGAAGATGAAGGCCCGCACCGGCGAGAAGTCCCTGTGGGCACGCCTGATGGGCTCGTCCGTGGTGGGCGAATTCGTGGACACCCTGATCTTCTGCAGCATCGCGGCATCGGTCATCGGCATCACGGACTTTGGCTCGTTCCTGAACTACGCCCTGGTTGGCTTCGTCTACAAGACGGCCGTGGAGTTCCTGTTCGTGCCCGTCACCGTGTTGGTTGTCGGGTGGATCAAGAAGCGCGAGCCAAGCTACGGGGTAACGGCAGCCTAGGCTCGGGCCGAGTTCGCCGGAACCGTGTGAGTTCGCCGGAAGTTTCCGCACGCCCACGCACGCTTCCGGCGAACTCGACGCCTACGAGTAGTACCGGCCCAGGGTCTCCGCCTTGAACTCGAAGAAATCCCCGGATTCGATGGCCAAGCGGGCGTCGTCCACCATCTTCACCACGAAGCGCTCGTTGTGGATGGAGATGAGCGTTGCCGAGAGCATTTCCTTGGCCTTGAACAGGTGGTGGATGTAAGCCCGCGAGTAGTTCACGCACGTGTAGCAGTCGCAGCCGTCCTGCAACGGCCCGAAATCGGTTTTATAGCGGGCCCCGGACAGGTTGAACCGGCCGAACGGTGTGTAGAACGCCGAATTTCGGGCCACGCGGGTGGGGGAGACGCAATCGAAGGTGTCGGCGCCGTTCTCGATGGCCGTGAAGATGTCGTCCGGCTCGGAGATGCCCAGAAGGTGCCGGGGCTTGTTCTCGGGCAATTCCTCGTTGCACCAGCGCACAATCGTGCCCAGGTTTTCCTTCTCCAGCGCCCCGCCGATCCCGTACCCATCAAAGGGCATGGCACCGAGATCCCGGCACGCCTTGCGGCGAAGGTCCTCATACTGCGCACCCTGGATCACGCCGAACAAGGCTTGATAGGGCTTGCCCACGCGGGAAGAAGTCAAGGAAGCGTGCTCCTCCAAGCACCGCCGCGCCCACAGCCGGGTCCGCTCCAGGGACTCCTCCTGGTAGGCCCGCGAGTTCTGCAGCGTGGTGAGCTCGTCGAAGGCGAACATGATGTCCGCGCCGATCTGGTGCTGGACCTGCATGGAAATCTCGGGGGAGAAGCGGTGCCTGTCCCCGTTGAGGTGCGATTTGAACCAGACGCCGTCGTCGTCAATGTGCGCCAGCCGTTCCTTGCCCGGTGCCACGGCGTCGTCGGGTCCGGACGAATCGACGTTCTTCATGTCGATGACCTTCTTGAACCCAGAGCCCAGGCTCATCACCTGGAATCCTCCGGAGTCGGTGAAGGTCGGCCCGGACCAGTTCATGAACGCGCCCAGCCCGCCGGCGGCGTCGAGGATCTCCGGCCCCGGCTGCAGGTACAGGTGGTATGCGTTGGCCAGCACAGCCTGCGCACCGAGGTCGGCGATGGACTCGGGCAGTACTGCTTTCACGGTGGCTTTGGTCCCGACGGCGATGAACGCGGGCGTCTGGATGGTTCCGTGCGGTGTGGTGATGGTTCCGGTGCGGCCCAGGAAAGCTCCGCCGTTGGCATTCACTTGGGCGTCCGACGGCGAGCACGTTTCAGTCAGGCGCTGGCCCACCGAAAACGAGAACCCGGATTGCCGGGAGGACAACCCTGGCAAGTCAGGCTGGCCGGGAGTAGGGGAAGACACAGACGCGGAAGCAGAAACGGAAGCTGGCACGCTACCAAGTGTGCCAGCTTTACCCGAAGTAACCCGCGGAGGAAGCCCTACGAGCCGTAGTTCTCAGATTTCCAGTTGTCCCACGACGAGCGGATGTCCGCCAAGGTGTGGGCCCCCAGATCGTAAGTGGAGGCGATCACCATGGAGCCGCCGTCGGGCCTTTTCTCCGGAATCGGCAGCTGTTCCGCGACGATCAACAGGCCGTCTCCATGCTCCGCGTAGCTGTGGACGGTGAGGCCAACTTGATGCCGGCTCTTGAACCAGACCTTGCCGGAGATCTTCTCGCCCGTTGCCAGGGTGAGCGAATACTCCTCCCCAACGGGCGGCAAATCCCCGAGTCCCAGCTTTTCAATCGCCGGCCCGCCCTTGCCCGGAAGCGAAATAAAGTGCGTCCGGCGGTGCCCATGCGGGTGACGTTCCAGGGCGAAGCGCAGCTGATGCAGGAAGGTGAGCCAGCCCTGGGTGATGTCCTCGTCCCATTCAGCCCACTCGGAATTGTGGTCGAGCGCTGCCCTGGTGACCCTCACTTCCGTTCCGCCGGAGACAGGGTGGAGCTCAAAGACATCGCCGCCATTGACGGTCAGGCTCGTGTGATCGGGCCCCTCCACAACGTCGGTGTTGAAATAGATCTGTTTGATTTCGTCGGTGAGATCGTCGGCTTCCCAGCCGTGCCATTGAGCCACCAGCGACGGTTCACGCAGCATTGTCCAAACCTGCTGCGCGTCGGCATTAATCACAACGCTCAGATTGTTCGTCATGGCCCCGAATCTACCGCCGTTCGCGCCCGCATAACAGGTCTTGAAATACCCAGAAGCGGCGGGTCCGGAAATTTATGCCCGCACTGCTTCGAGTTCGTTGCTGATCCGCCGGGCCAACTCGTCTTCGCCGATGGTCTTGGAGCCGCCGTGGGCGCGCAGGAACATGAGCGCTTCGAGTCGGAGGAACCGCCAATCGCGTTCGGCCTCGTGGTTGCCGTTGTCGATCGCGCGGAAGATTTCCTTGTCGTACAGGTTGGGTTCGTTGAGCGAGCGCTGCCGGACCCGGGCGTTGATCCGGGCCTTGAACGGGTCCTCTTCCTGGGACTCGGGCGCGCGCAACAGTTTCTCGTAGACCGCGGCACGTTCGGCTTGTCCGGCTTCGCGGCAGATGAAACTGGACAACGCCAGCGCCCGCTCAATGGATGCCCAGCGGTCCAGGTTGCCGTCAAAGGGCAGCACGTTGAGCAGGTCCGCTACGGCCAGGGCATGGTCCGGATCGCGCAGCACAATGCAGAGGTCGAACGCCAGGTTGCTGAGATCCCGGAGGCAGCTGCCTGATTTGGTGTTGATGCCCTTCGTCAGGCGATCCGCCAGGACCTGGACGCCGTTCTTGCCCTTGTGGTTGGCCGCGGCTGCGCTCACCACGGCCTCCGGGGTGCCATCCGGTTCGGGGATCAGGGCCAACTCTTCGGCGCTGGGGCGGGTGTACGTGGGTGGCATTTCCGGGCGGGGAGGAACGACGACGGCCGGCTCGGGGGAGGCATCGGAGCCTCCTTCTGCGGAGGTACTGGAGGCAGGGGTGCGGGAGTCGAGTGCACCAGAGTCCGGAATGTTGGAATCCGGCGTATTGGACTCGGGGGCGCCCGCGCCCGCCGTCCCGGCGTCGCTCTCCGCATCCACGCCTGCATCGACGGCGTCGCACACAGGGACACTGGACCCGACAGCGATCCGCACCGTGCCGCCGTCGACCATGGTCACCAGCAGCAACGCGGCAACGTCGTAATCGTCGTTCTGCACCTCGATGCCGGCGATTTCAGCGGCTGGCCCGTCGCCGGGCGGATAGACAAAATCTCCGGGCCGCAGGTCCCCAGCCTGCTTCTCTCTGTACTGCTGTGTGGCTGGGCTGTGAGTCATCGGAAGTCCTTTGGTTCTCTTGGGGTCCGCCGTCCAGTCTACAAAGGGCGGCTGGTGCAGGTGCGGGGACCCGCTAGAGAACGATGCCCGAAAAAGCCAGCGCCTGGCGCACGAGGTTCCCGCGTCCGCCGTCGAATTCCTGCTGGACGTTCTCGCTCAGCACCTCTTGCGGCGTCATCCAGGTGAGTTCCAGTGCGTCCTGGCGTGGTTCGCATTCGCCGGTCACCGGGATGACGTAGGCCAGCGAGACCGCATGCTGGCGGTCATCCGTAAAGCCGGTTTGGGAGGGGGCCGGGAAGTATTCGGCCACGGTGAAGGGGACCGGGCTGATGGGGAGCTGCGGGAAGGCCAAGGGACCGAGGTCCTTCTCCATGTGACGCAGGAGAGCTGCGCGGATGGTCTCGCGGTAGAGGACGCGGCCGGAGACGAGGTAGCGGACCATGTTGCCGTCGGCGTCGCCCTGCAAGAGCGTGCCAACCTCATTCACATACCCGAGCGGATCCAGCCTGACCGGAACAGCCTCCACGTAGACCATGGGAAGTCGGCCGCGGGCTTCGAAGAGGTCTTCATCTGAAAGCCAGCCTGGATACGGGTCGGGTGTACGTACGCTCATGGTTAAGTTCTACCCCATCCCCAGCCGAACTTCCTTGGTGGCGTTCCGGTGGCTGCGAGGTTACGCTCGCGGCGGTATTAGAGGACCAGAATCGTCTCGTCCGGCTTCCCAGGTGTTATGTGGGCAAGGATTTTCTCCTGCGGATGCGATCAAACGGCGCTTCCGCAGGGCAGCTGCCAAAGACTAGCTGCTTGGGCTCGCCGGCGCCTGCTGCGATGGTGATTGTTCGATCACGATCGACGCCGGCGCTGCCCCACCCGCAGCATCCGGGTTGGCGACGTACAGCACGTCCTCGCTGATCCTGGCTTCGATTTTCGCTTCGGTGAGCCGGTGCAACAACGGCTCCAGCCCGCCGTCGTACTCGAAGGAAAGATCCCCGTTGGCGCTGTCCGCGCCGTGGATCGCGCGCAGGATGCCGCCGTTCTTGGTGGTGAACGTGGCTGACTCGTCGTCCTCCGTGCGCGGCCGGGCGCCGATGTTCCGCAGATCGTTGGCCGCAAGGCCCACGAAAGGGCTGATCCAGTTGCCTACTACGGCCAGCGCCGGGTCAGCCTCCGTGGACGTGGCCCAGGTGCCATCCGCTGCCCTGGTCGCAGGGAACGCGAAGAACTCGAAACCGTCCTCGGCAGAGATCCGCACGGTGGGTCCGTCCTGGGTTTCGTTCCAGTCAGCCTGGGTGCCGTCTTCCTCGGTGCGGCGCGCAAATTCCGCCAGGTTCCCCACCTCCACACCGAAAATCGTGGAGCCGTCCAACGGATGACCCTGCTCCACGAATCCCACCGCGAGGCGACCCGAACCGGCGTCGAACTCGCACCAGGCGTCGTCGTCCACGGTCTTCACCATCCCGAGCGCTTGGAGGAGCGTGGACCACTGATCGGGGCGGGACGTGTAATGGGTGGGGCGGGCTCGCAGCATTGGTCCTCCTGGGCAGGGTAGTCACTTCCCAGCCTATGCCGCGTGGACTTGCCTTGGACCGCCCTTTTCACAGCAGAATAGGCTCATGCCCATTGAGCTTCCGGAACTCCTTCTCCAAGACGGCGCCGCGTGGCGTGACTGGCTTTCGGCGCACGCTGCCGAGAGCCCGGGAGTGTGGCTGATCCTGCACAAGAAAGGCGGCACGGTCACGGAGCTGGACTACGACGCCGCCCTGGATGAGGCACTGTGCTTTGGCTGGATCGACGGTCAATCGAAGAGCCGCGACGACGAAAGCTACATGCAGCGCATGACGCCGCGGGGCCGCAAAAGCATCTGGTCAGTCCGGAACGTGGGCCACATTGCCCGGCTGGAATCCGAGGGCAAAATGACCGACGCCGGACGTGCCGCCGTCGAAGCTGCCAAGGCCGATGGCCGCTGGGAAGCTGCCTATGCAGGTCCTGCGGACTCCGTGGTCCCTGACGATCTGGCTGCCGCCATCGCCGCGGTGCCGGAAGCGCAGGCGATGTTCGAGGTCCTGACCTCCCAAAACCGCTTCGCGTTGATCCACCGCACCAACGGAGTGAAACGTGCAGAGACCCGGGCCCGCAAGATTGCCGGGTTCGTGGAGATGCTGGCCCGGCACGAAACGCCGTATCCGCAGAAGAAGCGCCCGGCTGCCGACGGCGGTTAGAGCGTGGCCGCAGCTTCCAGCGTCATCCAGGCTTGAAGCTGCGTGGACAGTTCGACGGCGGCACCCACCGGATACGTCTCGGCCGCCGGCCGCAGCGGATTGGGGGAGAATATGAGCGCCGGGGCTTCGGTGGGGGCTGGTTCCGACGCCTCACGACGCGTCATCCAGAACGCCTCGGCCGTAGCGTGCACCAAGGCCCGGGCAGTGTCCCGAGCAGTTGCGGGCAACCGTTGGTCCCGCGCGGCAAGTGCGAGGTAGCGGACCAGGATGCCGGTGAAAAGTCCGCCGTCGCCCGTGCCGTCACCATGGATGACTCGTGTTCCGGGGACCGTCAGTTCGCGGGACACCGACTCAACCAGCCGCGCAGCACGTTCCAGGTTCTCCTGGCCACCAAGTTCCAGCAAGGCACCAAGGATTGGACCTTGGTTGTAGGTGTAGACCGCCTCCTCGAGGACGGTCTCGCCATTGCGGATGCGAAGTCCATCCAAGTAGACACCCCGTTGCGGGTCGAAAAGCCTGCTGTTGAGCCACGTCACCAGAGACTGCGCCCGTTCCCTGTGCCCGGTCCGCGCAAAGTAGAGCGCTACGGGAGCTGTAGCAGGAGTGTTCTTGAAGTCCCGTTGGGTGCTCCAAAACGTTCCGCCGCCCAGATCGTCCGTGGAGGCCGAGTGGAACTGCAGGGTGAGCTTCTTGCGGACGTACGCATTGCGCCGACGACCCGGTTTCCTGGTTTCATCCGCCAGCTTCTCCAGCCGGTGCGTAGCGAGGGCGAGCCACGCCATGTCGTCATAGAACTGGTTCTCGAACCTCAGCAGATTCCGCAACCGAATGGTGGTGACCAGCCGCGAAGCGAGCCTGCCCGCACTGGGGCGGGAGACGCCGTCGAACTTTGTTGTGGTGGCCAGCTCACGGCGGCCGGCGTCCACCAGGCAATCGACATAGTGCGCCTGCCACCAGTAATGCCAGGGACCAAAGACGCTGCGGAGAGTAGTGGCGGGAAGGCTGACCGCCCCGATATGCGTGCCGGGAAGGAAGAGCAGGCGCCGGCCGAAGGTCCGCGTCACTGATCGGGCGGCCTGGTTGGCGCGCGTTGCCCACTCGTCCTGGTCCGTGAGGGGGAGCGGCTGGTCGGCAGCGAAAGCGTCGGCGGGCATGGTCCCAGCCTACCGAGGGTGCGCTGGCCCACAATTCCAGTTAACATGCATTAACGGATTTTGGGTCTGCATCAAGGAGGATGAATGGACATCAAGGGCACGGTCGCGCTGATTACCGGCGGGGCATCAGGGCTGGGGGCCGCCACCGCAAGGCGGTTGTTCGAGGCCGGAGCGTCGGTGGTCCTGGTGGACCTGCCGCAGTCCGCAGGGGATGCTTACGCCGCAGAACTGAACGCCTTGGGTGCAGGTTCTGGTCCGAGGGCGGTCTTTGTCCCCGCGGACGTCACCCATGAAGCGCGGATTCAGGCCGCGGTCGATGCTGCAACCGCCCTTGGCCCGCTGCGGATCGTCGTTAACTGCGCCGGCATTGCCACACCCGGCAAAGTGTTGGGACGCGACGGCGTGCTGCCCTTGGAAACTTTCAACAAAGTTATCCAAATCAACCTCGTGGGAACCTTCAACGTGATCCGCCTTGCCGCCGCAGCCATGGTGGAAACGGAACCGGTTTCCACCGAACTGGGCGGGCCCGAGCGCGGCGTCATCATCAACACCGCATCCGTGGCAGCGTTCGAAGGCCAGATCGGACAGCCCGCCTATGCTGCTTCGAAAGGCGCTGTGGCGGCCATGACCCTGCCATTGGCACGCGAGCTCGCACGTTCTCTGATCAGGGTGGCCACCATAGCGCCCGGCATCTTTGAAACACCCATGATGGCCGGTCTTCCGCAAGCGGCACAGGATTCCCTGGGCCAGCAGGTCCCGCATCCAGCGCGGCTGGGACGTGCGGCCGAATACGCACAATTGGCCGCGCACATCGTGGAGAACGCCATGCTGAACGGTGAAACCATCCGGCTGGACGGCGCCATCCGCATGGGAATCAAATAATGGGCGACTACAGCGGCGGCGCGGATTCCCCATCTTCGCCGGCGGTGCCCGCGGGCTCCGCCGGTGCGATACCTTCCTCCGTGGCGGGGTTGCCCACCGCGGACTTCTTCGACTTCGAGTCGCTGCTCAGCGTCCAGGAACAGCGGAAACTCAACGAACTCCGGGCCTTCCTTGCTTCGGAAATCGCCCCCTACGCCGGGCAGTGGTGGGAAAAGGCCGAGTTCCCGGAACACATCCTGCCCAAGCTCGCGGCGCTGCGGCTCAGTGCGCCGGCCCAGCGGGGGTACACGCACCTGTTCGCCGGCCTGGTCATCGCCGAAATGACCCGTGTGGACACCTCGATCGCCACGTTCTTCATGGTCCATCACGATCTCTTCGTTGAGTCGCTGTACGACTTCGGGAGCGACTCACAACAGGACCGCTACCTCGACGACGCCTCAAACCTGCGCACCACCGGCGCCTTCGCGCTCACCGAGCCAAACCATGGGTCGGATGTGGCAGGTGGCATGGAGACCACGGCGCGCAGGATCCAACGGGCAGCTTCCGACGGCGGTGACTACTGGGTGGTCAACGGCGCCAAACGCTGGATTGGCAACGGGACGTTCTGCGACTACATGCTGGTGTGGGCCAAAGACGAAGCCGACGGAGCCATCCGCGCGTTCATCGTTGACGCTTCCCTGCCTGGCATCACCCGCAGCCGCATCGAAAACAAGATCGCGCTGCGGACGGTGCAGAACGCCGACATCCGGTTCGTGGACGTCGAAGTCGCCGAATCGGATCGCTTCGCCGGGATCAGCAGCTTCTCCGACACCAACCACTTGTTGCGAGGCTCCCGAATCATGGTTGCCTGGCAAGCCGTTGGCCAGCAACTGGCGGCGTTCGACGTTGCCCGGCAGTACGCCGTCGAGCGCATGCAATTCGGGAAGCCGCTCGCCAAATTCCAACTCATCCAACAACATTTGGTGGACATGCTGGGAAACGCTGTAGCCAGCATGGGGATGATGGTGAGGATCGCCCAGCTGCAGGAAGACATCTCCACGGATGCCCAAGGCATTCGGCACGGCGGCGCCGACATGGCCCAAGTGGCCCTCGCCAAGGCCTACTGCAGCGCCCGGATGCGGGAGACAGTGGCTCTGGGCAGGTCCATTCTGGGCGGAAACGGAATTGTCACCGACTACCGGATCGCCAAAATCTTCGCCGACGCTGAAGCCATTTACACCTATGAGGGCTCCTACGAGATCAATTCGTTGATCGTTGGCCGCGCAGTGACGGGGGTTTCGGCAATCACCTAGTCCGGGTGGGCTTGGCGGTCCGTAATTTAGTCTCGGGGGAGTTTCTCACCGGCTTCCACCCTTACATCGATCGAATTGCCCCGCACCGGCATAGGGCATGTGCCGTAGGGGGTGAAGGCGCTGGGGTAGTTGATGCTGCGGTTGAAGTCGATCACAACGGACCCGTCCGGGCGGGGGCGAGGAATGAAGACCTTTCGCCACTCGTCCGTGGTGGCACCGTTGGTCTCATCGTGGAAGGTCACGTTGAGGGCACCCAGCTTCTCTTCCTCCGCGTGGAGCCGGATTTCATGGGGCACACCCGGTACCCGGAAAACGACCTCTCCCACTGAGCGATGGACCCCGTCCACCAATGGATTAGCTGTGCCGATGGGAACATCGCGAGGCTCCTCGTACGCCTCGAAACGTCCCTGGATGACCCACTCGGGGTTGTAGTCGTAGGTGGGAACGCCTTGGAAATCCGTGAGAACGGGGGAGCTGTTGTCACGGGTGCGGATGGCGTACTTGTCCGCACGCATGGCAAGTTCCACCACCACTTGCTTACCGTCGACGCCACCGTACTGAACCCACATCAGTGACTCTTCGTCCTGTAGGACTGCGCTGACTGTCCCGTCCGCAGGCTCGCCGGTCTGGACAAATGTGAGGCCGTCCGCTGCGCTCGCCGAAAGAAAAGCGGTAGAACCGTCGGTTGACCAGAGACCGGGGGCGAGTTCGACCTCGGCCGGGTCCGACTCCAGCCACTGGAAAGAGGTCAGGGTCAGCCAGCCATGCTCGGTTGCCAGCGCCGTGTGCCGGCCCGTGCGGAACCGCTCCCAACGGGCCAGCTGGGGATCGGTTGCTGTGGTGGGCGAGCTCATGGGTCTCCTCGGCTTGTCTTCGCGGCACGTGGCGTGGTTGCACTTTCCTCAACTATGCGTCGTGTGTGGGCATTCCCTGAACTCGAGTCGACGCCGGGGCGCAGCTGCATTGGGACGGCTCGCGCTGGCCCCCAACCCATGCCAGCGCGAGCCGAGATTGAAGAACCGGCTGATGGGCTGGACATCATGTGCCCGGCCCATCAGCCGATCCGGCACTCAGCGGGCCTTGTTAGTGCGACCTGCGGCCGGACCAGCGTGATCCTGCGAAGGCGAGCACCGATCCGACGGCCAGGAGCGCGGCCGCTATGAAGACGAATGCCGATCCCTGCGTGCCCGTGTTTGCCAACGGTTCCTCAGGTTCCTCTGCCGCGGGCTCCGACGGGTTCTCCGTGGGCGCCACAACCAGGGGGTCGGTAGTCACGACAATCGGCTCATCCGTTTCAGTGGGCATTGACGTAGCGGTCGGGGTGGGAGTGGGGGTGGGGGTGGGGGTGGGGGTGCTGGGGCTAGGGCTCGGTGTTGGTGTTGCGGTGGCCGTCGGAGTGGCCGTCGGAGTGGGGGTGCTTGGGCTTGGTGTGGGTGTTGCGGTGGCCGTCGGTGTCGCCGTCGGCGTCGGAGTGGGCGAACCGTTGCCTGTGCCACTTCCGCTGCTCCGGCGGGTCTGGGCCGCCACAGGTGTTTCCTGCCCCGAGATGGTGACAGTTCCGCTGTTCTCGTAGACGTTCAATGCGGCATCGGTCACCTGGGTCACAACGTAGAGCTCCACATGAAGGCCTTTGGGAAGGCCAGTCCAGCTCGCCGTGAGTTTCTGCGGAGTGCAGTCGAGGCTTGCAGGGTACTGCTCGTTGGCATATGGCTCGGTGATGTTCCCGTCGTCGTTCAAGACTCGTCCAACGCGGGGTGTGACACGGCTGCAGTCGATCTCCATGCCGGCTGACGGAGTATCGGTAACCACCACATCGTTGGTCTCCGCAGCCATCGGCGGCATGTAGAAGATCGACTCAAGGACTGTCTGGGCGGGGTCAACCCACCACATGGCCTTGCCTGCTTCAGTCGGGAGGGACGGACCGCACTCCGACGTGCACGGCTGAACAGCCACTGGGACACGCAGCACTGTGGAGCCGACGTTAAAGCTCAGTTCTTCAATTTCGCCGTCACCGGGATCAACCGAGTACTGCGTGCTGAAGGAACACGTCCCACCGACATTGAGGGGCTGTTCTGCCACAAAGTCCGTCAGCGTGAATACCACCAGGCCCGAGTCGTTGGCCCTTGCGGTGGCGACCGTTTCGCCGTCAGGATTCTGGAGATCAAATTCTGTGACTCCAAACCACCGCAGTTGCGGGGGCAGTTGGATGCTGAAGGTGTCACCCGGCCGGGAGTTGTCCGGCACGGACCATTCACACGTCAAATCCACCTGGTCCCACTGACTGGAAACTACTGATTCCGTCCTCAGGGTGATGTCCGCGTCCGTCAGCTCTGCAGCGTTGGCGGGCAAGGCTGACAGGCCCAGCCCCAGGACGGCCATGACAACCGCCAGAAGGGCGGCCACCAATGACGCGGTTTTTAGATGGATCTGATTTTTCATGTGCTGGATGGTCCTTAGAATCCGTGGTGAGATGCTCCGTCAATAGATGAGTGTTGGGCCATACTGGTTCGTGACGGCGTCGTAGGGAGCCGGCTTATTTTGTTTCGCAGGATGAATCCTTGGCTGCTGTTGCCGTGTCGGCGGACACCGCTGCAGCAGCGGAAGACAGCGGGTAGAACCGCAGCCGGGCAGGGCCCAGGGTGCCATCCCCCAAAGCTTCCAGCGCGGCTTTGCACTCCACCAACCTGCACAGGTTGCTTTCACTGAAAGGGAACAGCACATGCACGGCGGAGTTTTGGTACATGGCCATCGCTCCGGTGCCATGCAGTTGCCCTTTAACGGCTTCTCCCATCCGGGCCAGGAGGGTCCAGCAATGGCTCCGGCCGTCTCGAGGGCCGGCGATGGAGATGATGGCCATGGCATGCGCGCCCGGGCAATCGGGCCCAGTCCCCATTGACGACACTTCATGGATCCGCCGCTGGAAGTGTGCCTGTGTAGCCAGTCCTGTGTAGACATCCGTGCACGAGATCGGCGGCGCCGTTTCCGCAACCTCCGCCCAGCCTTCCGCCACTGACTGCAAGGCATCGACGTCCAGGGTCCTTTCCGCGGCCGAAAAGAGTGCCCGGAAATCAGTCATGGTCTCACCGATGCCCACGCCATTCCTGGCCCGTGCGGCGCCGAGCGATTTTGCTGCAGGTGCCGGAACGGATGCGCTGTCAGCCAGTGAGGAGACGACGGTCCGGACTTCGGGCAAGAACCAGTCAGCATGGAAGCGCCAGCCTGTCTGGTAACTGGTGGTCTGCCATCTACGCAGCAAAAGGTGCCGCGAGAACGTGCACTCTGCGAATGATTTTGTCCGGAACGATGTCATATCCGAAGAGTGTGCGGAGAAGCCGTTTCGTGACGAAGCGGACGGCAAAATCGTTGCTAAAGACAGTGTATAAACCGCGTCACGTCTTGCCGCTTACCCCCACTCAATAGATATGGGCAGGATTATTTACGTTTCGGGGGTGCCATAGATGGCACGAAGGTCACAAGTGGACAGTCAAGTGGACGTCGACGTCGATAGCGACGGGCACCTCATCAGGATGGTCCGTGCCGGAGAGATGTCCGCATTCGACGGGCTCTACGCGCGCCACATTTCCATCGCCTCCGCCGTAGCCAAGCGCAACGTGGACAATCCGAGCGATGCCGAGGATGTAGTTGCCGAGGCGTTCCAGTCCGTGCTGCAAAGCCTGGTGGCAGGGAAAGGGCCGGATACCTTCTTCCGGGCGTACTTGTTGTCCACGGTAACCCGGCTGTCCCACCAACGGAATCGAAAAGCCGGCAGGGTCCTGCCAAGCAGTGACGAGTCTGTCCTGGACCAAACTCTGGCAGATTCCGATCCAGCCGTCAGCGCCTTCGAATCACAAACAGTGGCCAGGGCGTTCCGTGCCCTGCCGGAACGTTGGCAGGCTGTGCTGTGGTACCTGGACGTTGAGCGCATGAAGCCGGCGGCCGTCGCTCCCATTCTTGGGCTGTCCGCCAACGCGGTTTCTGCACTGGCGCTGCGAGCACGAGAGGGGCTGAGGCGGCATTATCTTCAATTCCATATCGCAGATCAGCCTGATGACGGGTGCGCCGCGTTCGTCACGAAACTGGGTAACTATCTCCGGGGCGGACTCTCCACTGGAACGGAACGCAAAGTTCGCGAGCACCTGAACGGCTGCTCCAAATGCACGGCAGCCCTTGCAGAACTGAAAGACGTCCAGAACAGCATGAGGGTGGTACTTCTTCCGCTGGTGACGGGTATCCCAGTGACTGCGTGGGCGGCAAAAGGGGGCGGTCTGGGCGTTCTTGGCGGGATGGCGCCGGCAAAGGCGGTGGTCGTTCCCGCCCTTGCGAAACCCGCCGTGATGGCCGTCATTGCAGCGGCAGGAGTGGGACTGGTCTTGGGAACAGTGGGAATAGTGGACCAACTAACCCCTGACGCTTATATGGAAGAGCGCGCTGTCGAAACCGGCGCCCCTCCGGTGGGGACGGGCCGAGCGCTCGTTACACCTTCAGCGTCCCCAACCAGTACCTCGGCCCCTGCCCCATCGGCCGAGGTTCAGCCGGCGCCGGTGGAGACCACCCCTCCGGTGTCAGTGCCGGAGCCGTCAACGGAGCCCGTGGCGCCACCAGTACCGGAGCCGGATCCCGTTCCGGTTCCGACGTCCACCCCCACCACGCCTGTACCAGTTCCCTCTGCGGTGCCTTCGCAATCTGGGCGGGCACAGGTCTCCGGTACTGCCAGGCGCACCTCTGAGGGCTACTTCCGCGGCACTGCCATGGAAATCGACTTCAATGCCTCAGGCACCCGACCCTTGGGCGCAGGTACGGCGGTGTTTGCAGTGGGCAGGGATTCACGGATTGTGGAGAACTCCATCGAGGCACCAGAAGGATGGTCGTGTTCCATGGCGGGGGGCACAGAAGTTACGTGCAACACGGCTTCAGTCCAGCGCAGCGATCTGCACTTCCACGTGACGGTGCAATCCAAGCGCCATAAGTCCAACAGCGTGCTGAGGTACTCACTGAGCGGAAGCGGCCTGGTCAAGGGGGAGTTTGAGTACCGCTATTAAAGGGATTCATCGGCAGCGTCACGAATCTCCTTCCCAGTTCACTACTTCTACGGCGGTCTCCGGAGATGGGAACCGTGCTAATTCGCTACGCATTATGGGGGCATTATGGAAGCAACGCTGTTCTCCGTTGCTGGTTTGTTGGGGATTCTGGTAGCTGGCTGGACTTTGGTTCCAGCTGGCCGGAACTGGTTCGCGCGAAAGTTCAGCTCACCGAACAGGCTCCGTTGGACGTTGGCCTGTTTTGGAAGTTTGCTGCTGGTAGCCCTTGCGGGGTGTGCAGTCGGCCGGACACATCCTTCCTGGCTGAATACGGTGGTTGTGCTTGCCGGTGCAGGGCTGATTGTTGCGTGCCTTGTTGCTCCGGCTTTTCGGATCCGCTACAGGGTGGCTGCCCGGCCTCGAAGAGTGCTCGCCATCGGAGCACACCCCGATGATCTGGAATTGGCCTGTGGGGCCACGCTGGCCAAGTTGTCCGACGCCGGCCATGACGTCAGGACCATGGTGATGAGTAACGGGAGCCAGGGCGGAGACAGCAGAGTCCGCGTAACGGAGGCTGCTGCAGGCTCGGACTTCATGGGCGCCACTGCAGTGCAGGTCCACCACTTCCAAGACACCAACTTGTCCGGGCATGGGCCGGAGATGGTCAAAGCGATCGAGGAGGCCATTGAGGACTTCCGTCCGGACGTTGTCATCACGCATTCCCGCAATGACTACCACCAGGACCACCAAGCGGTCCATAGTGCCACTATGCGGGCGGCGCGGCGGCACTCCTCCATTCTGTGTTTTGAAAGTCCGTCATCCACGCGGCAGTTCGATCCCAGCGTTTTCGTGGACATCGCCGGGTATGTGGACGTAAAAATCCATGCCGTGGGTATGCACCGGAATCAAAAGGGAAAGCCGTACATGAGCGCTGAAAGGGTCCGCAGTCTCGCGGCCTTCCGGGGCTCACAGGTCAAGACCACCTATGCAGAGGGTTTTGAACCTGTCCGGTTGCTCGGCTCTGCCGTAGGGGAGTTCTGATGGTGCGCGTGCTGGTGACGGGTGTTGGCGGGCCGGCTGGGGACTCCTTGGCACGTCAATTGGTGGACCAGGGACATTGGGTTCTGGGCGTCGATATGAAACAGGTCCACGCTTCGGCGGCGGACGCCGTGTCTATGGTGTCACCCTCTAGTGCACCGGGCTACTTGTGGGAACTTCGCGGACTCGTAGCCGCTTATGAGATAGAACTGGTGGTGCCAACCGTCAGCGAGGAACTGGTGATGGTGGCGGAGGCCCGGGATGGTTTCGCTCCGGGAGTCGAGATCCTGATCGCGGACCCGACACCCGTTCGGCTCGCGAATGACAAGTACCTCACCATGAAGTGCCTTGCCAACGCCAATGTGGGGGTTCCGGATTTCGCGTTGCCGGGGGATTTCAGCTCAATCAATGAGGCAATGGCCCGCTTTGGCGGATCCTTGGTGGTCAAGCCCCGGGTATCGCGCGGTGGACGCGGAGTCCAGATCCTGGAAAGGGCTGCCGACGGCGGAAGAAGCGCCGCGCGCATATGGTCCTCATTGGATGATTCCTGGATCGTGCAGCGCTTTGCGCCGGGCGCCGAGTATGCGCCCGTGGTGTTTCGGCCCTGGCAGGAGTCGGAGCAGGACGATCTTGTGGTGGTGCTGGAAAAGACAGAGCTTAAACACGGTCGCATCGGCAACGCGCTCTCGGTCAGGAGAGTGGATACGCCGGAGGCTCCCGATATCGCCCGGATAGCGGAAGCAGCCTCCGCCGCACTGGGCCTGGCTGGTCCCGTCGACGTTGACGTCCGCCGCATGTGGGACGGAACTCCGGTGGTTCTGGAGGTCAACGCCAGATTTGGTGCCAATAGTGCCTTCGCACCGGAACTCCTGGAACGGGTCCTGCGGAGCTATATCCACGGGCCAATGCTCGGACGGACTGTGTGAGTTTGGTTGACGCGGCCATGGTGTTCGTCCAGTGTGGTGGCTTGGTGATCCTGGGTTTCGGAGCGGTCAAGATCGCCTACGTTCCATTGGCCTTGTATTTCAACTGGTTCCACCGTTCCAAAGCTCCAAAGCATCGCTACTCGGTTCTCAGCCAGAGGCCCTTGGTGTCGGTCATCGTCCCCGGCTACAACGAAGCCGTGGTCATCACCAAATGCGTCGAGTCGATCCTGGCGAGCAGGTATCTGCGGCTCGAGGTCATCCTTGTAGACGACGGCTCCACCGATTCCACTGCGCGCATCATGGCGGGACTGGCGGAGCAGTATGACAGGGTGCGCTTCCTGTCGCAGACGAACGCCGGGAAAGGGGCCGCCCTCAACAATGGAATCGCCGCAGCGCACGGCGACATCCTGATGTTTGTTGACGCTGACGGGATCTTTGCACCGGACACACTCGTGAACATGCTGGAAGGTTTTGACCATCCAAAGGTCGGAGCGGTGTGCGGCGATGACCGGCCCGTGAACCTGAACCGTGTCCAAACCATGATGCTTGCCGTCCTGAGCCACGTTGGCACGGGCCTGGTCCGCAGGGCTCTCTCCTTGTTGCACTGCCTGCCCATTGTTTCCGGGAACATTGGCGCCTTCCGGAGCGAACTTGTGAGGGAAGTGGGCGGATTCCACGAGGACACCCTTGGTGAAGACCTCGAACTGACGTGGAGGGTCTACAAGGCGGGCTACCGGGTTCGCTTCCAGCCCAGTGCCCTGGTCTACGCTGAGTCGCCCTCCACCATAGGAGGACTGTGGCGCCAGCGTGTGCGCTGGTCGCGCGGGTTGCTGCAAACACTCCGGATGCACATGGGGATGCTCGGGCGGCGTCGTTACGGACTGTTTGGCATGTTCCTGGTGTTCAACGCCATCACCATGGTGGTGATACCCGTGCTGCAACTTGCCATCCTGGCAGTCCTGCCCTTTCTCTACATCGCCGGTGAAGGTCCGGTGCCGGGCCAGGTCTTCGCGATTCTTGGCTGGTTGGGCCTTTTCGTGTCTCTGGCCTTGGTGTGTTTTTCCATTGGTCTTAACCGGTCATGGCGGGATCTGCGATTCCTTTGGACCCTGCCGTTATGGCCCTTCTATTCGGTGTTCGTTGGACTGGCGTTGGCCAGCGCAATCGCCAAGGAGATCCGTGGCACACCGGCCAAATGGAACAAGTTGCAACGCACCGGTGTCATCAGCGTGATTGCTGCCGAGGCCAAAGTCCCGAAAGAGGTGGGCGCGTGAACCGCGCAGCCTCGGCGATCGCAGGCGCCCTGTTGGCTTCGACCCTGACGATGGCCTCGTGCGCCGGGGAACCACTTCCCAAGCCTGCGGACCGCATGGTCAACCTGGGCTTCGAGGACGTGGTGAACAGTGAGCCCGGCTATCTTGCGAAACTCTCAGAACGTTTGGACTCAGTGAATGCCACGGCGGTGTCCATCTCCGTTGGACGCACCGATTGGACAGCTTTCCCATGGCCGGACCAATCCGGGGCGGAGTCCAGTGAGGTTTCCCAGTCAGGACGGGACTTCGTGGCAGAGTCCATCACGGCGCTGGAGACTGCGGATGACGGAAGCAAACGCGATGTCATCCTGACCATCGACGTCTTATTGGACCGCGCGCTGAAGGAAGATCCTGCCCTTGCCGGGAGGAACGTTGACGGGGCGGCATCCGATTCCTTTGCGGGTGTGTGGTCATTGAGGCACGGCGCGGCCGGTACCCGGCTGGCTTCCCTAGCCGCTGGTGTCGCCAAGAAGTACAGGCCCTCGGCAGTGAACCTCACAGAGCTCATGTTCGACGACTTCACTTTCGGCGGCAACGATCTCAAGGACTTCAAAATCACCACCGGCTCCACGGACTGGCCCCGAAACGGTGACGGAACCATCGATACGTCAGACCCACGAATCCATACGTGGCGCAGCGAAGCCATGGCGGACATCGTGCGCAAGGTGAGTGCCGCCGTCGAACCTTATGGTGTCAATCTGGACATGGACGTGCGCTCGCCGCGCGATTCACCGTCCGGGGACCGGGCGGACAGCGGACATGACTACGATCTCCTACTCAAGCAGGTGGACCGGCTTCACGTGTGGGAGTACGTGGGGCTCAACAGCGAACGGTCCCCCAAGACCCGGGAATTGGCTGAATCCATGAACCGCCGCGCGGGTTCCCGCATGTCCTTGTCGGTGGGACTTTGGTCCAATGAGGGCCGGATAACGGCGGGAGAGTTCGGTACAGCTTTGCGGGAGGCGGCGCTCGGCGGGGCCACTTCTGTATCCGTGACGCCCGCCAGTCTCATGGAGGAGCAGCACTGGGGGGAACTGAGGAAGGCCTGGGTGGGGAAGTGAGCACTGTTGAGCCGATTCCCCGCGGAGTACGCTGACCGCATGGGGATGGACACAGTGGTTGCAATCGTTGTCAGTGGTGCCCTGATCTGCGGCTCCATTTGGGCTGGCACGGGACTTGTTAAACGGGGTGTTCGCGCGAAGGGGGCAACAGGCACACTGGGTAGTGTCCTCTCGATGATTGAACCTGCCACCGGTGCGCCTACCAGAGTGGAGGCGGCTGCTGCGATCGAAGAAATGCGGCAGCGCAGGCACGAGAAGCTCTCCGCGGGGCCCGGCTTGGTGCACGACGAGCTGATGAGTGGCAAGGTGGTCCTGCCCGGGCGGACTGATCAAAAACGTGACGCCAGAATCTGAGACGCATTCCATGGGTCGAGTTCGGGGCGGGTAAGATCCCGTAGGAAACCCTAGTAATCCGGCTCACAGTATCCAGCGCAGTGTACGGGCCAAAACCAGATCCCGAAGGTATGCATCCATGGTTCACACTGCCCCTCAAGACACCGATCTCGCTGCCGAATTGCGCGCCGATGTGCGCCGCGTTTCCACCCTCCTGGGTGAATCGTTGGTTCGCCAGCACGGTCCGGAATTGCTTGCCCTCGTGGAGCAGGTCCGCCTGCTGACCAAGGAGTCCAAGGAAGCCGCGCGCGGCGGTGCTGATGCCACCGGGCCTTGGAGCGCGCACGACGTCGTTGCCCAGGTCCGCGAATTGCTCGCCTCCCTGCCGCTGGACCAGGCGACGGATTTGGTGAGGGCCTTTGCGTTCTACTTCCACCTCACCAATGCGGCGGAACAAGTCCATCGTGTCCGAGGCCTCCGCACCCGGCAGGAAAAGGACGGCTGGTTGGCCAAAGCGGTTTCCGAGATCGCCGGCCAAGCGGGTCCACAGGTCTTGCAGGACGTGATCAACGAGCTCGATGTCCGCCCCATTTTCACGGCGCACCCTACGGAGGCCTCACGCCGGTCCGTGCTGGACAAGGTCCGCAAACTCTCCGATGTCCTTGCCGAGCCCACGGCGGAAGGCACGTCCGCGCGTCGTCGACAGGACCGGCAGCTTGCCGAAATCATTGATCAGATGTGGCAGACCGATGAGTTGCGCCAAGTCCGCCCCACGCCCGTGGATGAGGCACGAAACGCCATCTACTACTTGAACAGCATCCTGACCGACGCCATGCCGGAAATGCTGACGGACCTGTCCGAGCTTTTGGCCGAGCACGGTGTCGCACTCCCGGTGGCCGCCGCTCCGCTGCGGTTCGGTTCGTGGATCGGTGGTGACCGTGACGGCAACCCCAACGTCACAGCCGCTGTCACCCGGGAGATCCTGCAGCTGCAGAATCAGAACGCCGTGCGCATCAGCATTGCCTTGATCGACGAACTCATTTCGGTTTTGTCCAACTCCACGGCACTTTTTGGGGCCGACCAGGTACTGCTGGATTCGATCGCCGAAGACCTCAAGAACCTCCCGGGGCTGGACAAGCGCATCCTTGAACTGAACGCTCAAGAGCCCTACAGGCTCAAGCTGACATGCATCAAGGCCAAGCTCATCAACACTGGACGCCGCGTTTCGGCGTCGACGTATCACGAGCCTGGCCGGGACTACGCCACCACCTCCGAGCTGCTGGCAGAGTTCGGGCTGTTGGAGGACTCACTGCGGAACCACTCAGCCGCGCTGGTGGCAGATGGTGCTCTGGCCCGTGTTCGCCGGGCAATCGCAGCCTTCGGCCTGCATTTGGCAACGCTGGATATCCGCGAGCACGCCGATTACCACCACGACGCTGTTGGCCAGCTTGTGGACCGACTCGGCACGGAGAAGCCGTACGGCGACCTCAGCCGTGAGGAGCGCTTTACGTTCCTGGGCGCAGAACTGGCCTCCCACCGCCCGCTCTCCGGGCACCCCATCAAGCTGGAGGGTACTGCCGACGGCACGTATGACGTCTTCCGGAGCATCCGGCAGGCACTCCACACGTATGGGCCGGACGTCGTGGAGACGTACATCATCTCGATGACCCGGGGCGCTGATGATGTCCTTGCCGCGGCGGTCCTGGCCCGTGAAGCCGGACTGATTGACCTTTTTGGGGCCAAGCCCCACGCCAAGATCGGGTTCGCCCCGCTGCTGGAAACCGTGGAAGAACTGCGCGCTTCTGCCGAGATCGTGGACCAGTTGCTGTCCGACCCGTCATACCGGGAACTTGTCCGTCTCCGCGGCGATGTCCAGGAGGTCATGCTGGGCTACTCCGATTCCAACAAGGAATCCGGTGTGATGACCAGCCAATGGGAAATCCACAAGACCCAGCGCAAACTGCGCGATGTTGCGGCCAAACATGGTGTGCGAGTCCGTTTGTTCCATGGCCGCGGTGGTTCCGTGGGCCGCGGCGGCGGACCAACATACGACGCCATCATGGCGCAGCCCAACGGCGTCCTGGAAGGTGAGATCAAGTTCACCGAGCAAGGTGAGGTCATTTCGGACAAGTACTCCCTGCCCGAACTGGCACGCGAAAATCTTGAGTTGTCCCTTGCAGCGGTGATGCAGGGCTCGGCCCTGCACCGGACTCCGCGTACTTCGGAGGACGAGCGCGAGCGCTACGCGAACGTCATGGAAACCATCTCCGACGCAGCATTCGACCGCTACCGCGCACTGATCGACGATCCCGAGTTGCCGGCCTACTTCCTTGCCTCCACCCCGGTAGAGCAGTTGGGTTCGCTGAACATCGGATCACGCCCGTCCAAGCGTCCGGATTCCGGCGCGGGCCTTGGAGGTCTCAGGGCCATCCCATGGGTCTTCGGTTGGACCCAGTCCCGGCAGATCGTTCCCGGTTGGTTCGGTGTGGGTTCAGGCCTGAAGGCTGCCCGCGAGGCAGGCAACACCGACCAGCTCCTGGAGATGATGGACCGCTGGCACTTCTTCCGCTCCGTCATCTCCAACGTGGAGATGACGCTGGCAAAGACTGACATGGAAATTGCCGGTCACTACGTTTCCTCGCTGGTACCGGAGGAACTTCACCGCCTGTTCCACATGATTCGTGACGAATACGAGCTCACCGTGGCCGAAATTGAGCGGCTGACAGGCGAGATCGAGCTCCTCGATGCCCAGCCCACGCTCAAGCGGTCGCTGGAGATCCGCGACCAGTACCTGGATCCGATCAGCTACCTTCAGGTGGAGCTGCTCCGCCGCGTGCGCGAAGAGTCCGTGTCCGGAACCGAGATCGACGAACGGCTGCAGCGGGCCATGCTCATCACGGTCAACGGTGTAGCCGCGGGCCTGCGCAACACCGGCTAACAAACGCTCACTCACGTCCCTCGGTGTTTCGAGGATCCCTCTCTCACCTGGTGAGAGAGGGATCCGCTCAAGGGCGCGGGATGTGAGAGGGGGATCTGCCCAAGGGCGCGGGATGTGAGAGAGGGATCTGCCCAAGGGCGCGGGATGTGAGAGAGGGATCCGCTCAAGGGCGCGGGATGTGAGAGAGCGTTAGGGTGGTGGGATGCCGTCGTTCCAAACCAAGTTGAAGATCACTGGCCTCAAACCGGGGAATGCGCCTGAGTCAGTGATGGCCGCAGCCGTGGAAGCCTTGGAAACCCGCCACCACGTGGAGTCGAACCAGCTGGATATCGTGGGCGGCGTACCCCAGATCAGCCTGCGCTTCACGGTGGGCGACCGCGATTATTCAGGTGAGAACGACGAAGCCCGGACGTCGGCAGCCATGATGCGTGACGCCGTCGAACGCGTGGCCATCACGGGCAGCCTTTACGTATTGCGCCGCAGCCGCGGACGCTGGTCACCGGTCTAACGACGCAGGTCACCGGTCTAAATCGGGGAAAGTTACTCGGGCTGGGGTACGTCGCCGGGCTTATCGGCGTTGTACGGTTCGTCAACAGGTGAGCTGCTGCCGCGGCGACGCGTGACGATCAGTCCCACCATCACGCCGATCACCAGGCCTACGGCCACGCCGATGAGTGAACTGGCCCAAAACGGCAGCTTGGTGGTTGAGCCGGTGAAGTAGCCGAGGCCCACTTGCCAGACCGCCCAGAGGACCGCACCCAGGCCGGCGCAGAGGCTGAAACCGCGGACGGAAACGTTGGCAATGCCCGCCGCCGAGGATGTAGCAAGCCGGCCTCCGGGGATGAAGCGTGCGCCGATGATGGCGCCGTAAGTGGAGGAGCGTCCGGCTTTGGCGATGGCCTCGTGGATTCCGCGGTGTAGCCGACGGCCCCACGACCACCGGTCCAGGACATGGCTGATGCGCCGTTTGAAGAGGATAAAAACCGCCATGTCGCCGAGCCAGGATGCCAAGGCGGCGAGGAACAAGATCAGCCAGAAGTTGGCGTGGCCGTCGGCGGCGAGGGCACCGCCGGTGATCACCACCATTTCCGAGGGGATGGGCGGGAAGATGGCGTCGCCCAGCACAATGGGGACGATCCACAGGTAAATCGCGGATCCCCACGTCTCAGGGGCGGTGATGTCCATGGGCACAAGGTACCGCACTTGCCGCATCCGCCGCTCCGGCGCGAGACTGACGCCATGCGAATCGACATTTTGAAGGGGGACATCACCAGCCGCCCGGTGGACGCGATTGTCAATGCCGCCAACTCGTCTCTGCTCGGTGGAGGGGGAGTGGACGGGGCCATCCACAGGGCCGCCGGCCCGGAACTCCTCGCCGCGTGTCGCGAGGTGAGGCGGACGTCGTTGCCGGACGGGCTGCCGGTGGGCTGTGCCGTCGCGACCCCCGGGTTCCGGCTTCCCGCACAGTGGGTGGTGCATACGGTGGGTCCCAACCGGCACGCGGGGCAGACGGATCCGGCGCTGCTCGCCTCGTGTTTCCACGAAAGCCTGAAAGTCGCGGCCGGTCTGGGCGCCAGGACGGTCGCCTTTCCCGCGATCAGCGCCGGAATTTACGGATGGGACGCCCGTCAGGTTGCCGGGGTAGCGCTCGACGCCGTGAGGTCGTTTTCGTCGTCATCTTCCGGCGGCGTGGCTGCGGACAACCTGCTTGAGGTGGTGGAGTTCGTGCTGTTTTCAGAGGATACGACGGCGGTCTTCCGGGCGGTGTTTGGTTCCTCACCGGGGCCGGACTCCTGACGTTTGCGGCGCTGAACCACGAAATAGAGCGCCGCGACGAGCGCCAACGACGGCAGGCCGAAGATCAACGTCATATTGAAGGCCGAGGTGCCCAGCGTACTGATGCCGATGGAGAGCATGAGCACGGCGCCAAGAATGGTGCCCGCTGGGTAGAAGCGGGTCTTGTAGGAGAGCTCCGTTCCGCTGCGCTTCATACTGCGGCGGAAGAACCAGTGGGTGATGAAAATCATGAACCAGGTGAACATGGCACCGAACATGGAAATGGCCATCATGAAGGTGAAGGCTGTCTCCGGGAACATCGCGTAGACCACCGTGGCAACGGCGATTCCGGCCGTGGACAGGACCAGCGCATTCACGGGGGCGCCGTTGGAGCGCAGCTTTCCGAACATGGCCGGGGCGTCCCCGCTGCGGGAGAGGCTGAAGATCATGCGGGTGGAGATGTAGAGCTGGCTGTTCATGGCCGAGAGCGCAGCAATGATCACCACAAAAGTCAGCAGGCTGTCGGCGAAAGGGATGCCCAGGTTTTGCATGACAGTGACGAAGGGGCTGCCGCCGGCAAGGATCTGGCTGACCGGTGCGATCGCAAGGATGAGCGCCAGGGTGACGATGTAGAACAGGAGCAGCCTTGCGATGGTGGTGCGGAAAGCCTTCTTTACTACTGTTGCGGGGTCCTTTGCTTCACCTGCCGCGATGGCGATCATTTCGATGCTGAGGTAGCTGAAGATGGACACGATCACGGCGAACCAGGTGCCGGACAGGCCATTGGGGAAGAAGCCGCCTTCGGCGGTGTAGTTGTGGAAACCCGTGCCCTCCGTACGGGCGCCGAACACGATGTAGGCGCCAAGCACAATGAAGGCGATGATCGCGAAGACCTTGATGCTGGAGAACCAATACTCCAGGGTCCCGAATACCTTCACGTTCATGGTGTTCACGCCGATCAGCACTGCGGAGAAGAAGATGACCCATAGCACTGATGGAACGTCCGGGAACCACAGCTTCATGTATTCGCCAACGGCCGTTACTTCAGTTCCCACAGCCAGCACAATGCAGGACCAATACATGTACTTGACCAGGAACCCGGCCAGCGGGCTCACGTAGTGCTCGGCAAAGGCACCGAACGAGCCTGACGTGGGGTGTGCCACCGTCATCTCGGACAAACTGCCCATGAGTAGCAGTGCGATCAACCCGCCTATGGCGTAGCTGATGATCACGCTTGGACCGGCAAGGCCGATGGCAAACTTGCTCCCCAGGAACAGTCCTGTGCCGATAGCACCGCCCAGCGCGATCATGGTCATCTGGCGGGAGGTGAGCTGCCGTTTAAGCCCACCTTCACGTGCCTGGATCTTGTCGAAACTGCCCATCGCGACCTCCTCGTCGATTCTGCAAATCGCTCCAAGATAGAATCCAGCTCAAGGCAGAACAACGGATTTCGAAGCATCACGAGAATATTGGAGGTGTGTTCGTGTCGGATTCACCCACAACGCGTACATGGGGAGCCGTTTCGAACCGGGTTCGGCTCGACGAAACCGACCGGCTGATCCTCAAAGAACTCATGGCCGACGCCAGGATCCCCAACAACGTGCTCGCCTCGAAGGCGGGCATCGCGCCCTCCACGTGCCTCGGACGGGTCCGGGCACTGCGGGACGCCGGGATCATCCGGGGTTTCCACGCTTCGGTGGACCTGGAAGCGCTGGGGTTCCTGGTCTATGCGCTGATCTCAGTGCGCGTGAATCCGCAGGCAAGGAACAAGATGCTGGCCATCGGCCAACGGTTGAGGGCGCTGCCGAACGTCCAGAGCGTCTTCCTGCTGGCCGGGGACCAGGACTTCCTCATGCATGTGGCCTGCGGGACGCCCAAGGAACTCCGGGACTTCATTGCGGTTCATCTGGCCTCGGATCCGGCTATCGCGAACACTCAAACAAACCTGGTCTTCGACCACCTGACGCCGGGGGACTGACGCAGCCGCCGGGCCGCGCGGAACAAGTGCCGGAAAGACCCGCGCCAGGTGCTCAAGCCTGGGCTTCGCTGAGCTCCAGCTGGCTCCGGTATTCCACGGGTTGTTTGGTGATGGGGTCAACGAACCGGATGCCGCGGGCCAGGAGCTGGAGCGGCTTGCTGTAATCGTCCGGGGCCTTGTCCAGCAGGTCCGGGTAGAAGGCATCGTTGACGATGCCCAGGCCCAACGACGCCATGTGGACGCGAAGTTGGTGCGTTTTTCCGGTGTGGGGTTCCAAGCGGTACAGCGCGCGTTGGTGAGTGCCGGCGTCGAACGTTGCTGTTTGTTCGATCCGCGTTTCGGCGTTTGGTTCGCCGTCGATGACTTCGGCGAGCAGATAGCTGCGGGACTTGGTCATGCGGTTGCGGACCACCGTGGGGAACTCGACGGCGGGATAGCCTGCGGCGGGCGTCGCGGCAGAGACGCACTCGTATTCCTTCTGGACCTGGCGCTTCTCGAAGAGCACCTGGTACTTTCCCCGGGTGTCCGTGTTGGTGGACAGCAGGAGGAGGCCGGCGGTCATGCGGTCCAGGCGGTGCATGGGGATGAGGTCCGGGAGGTTCAGGAGGTTCCGGAGCCGGACCAGAGCGGATTCCTGGATGTAGGTCCCGCCGGGAGTGGTGGGGAGGAAGTGTGGCTTATCCACCACCAGGATGTGTTCGTCCTGATGCAGGATGTTGATATCCACCGGCAGCCGTGTCTCCGGCGGCAAGGTCCGGTAGTACCAAATGAAGGTGTGGTCCTCCAGTTTGGTGTTCCGGTCCAGCGGCACGCCGCCCTCGCCTACGATTTCGCCGGCATCGAAACGGTCCTCGATGCCTTGGGGGTCGATGTGTCCCCAACGATGCATCATGTAGTCCATGGCGGTGGTCCACGGCCCCTCGTCCGGGAGGCGGAGGCGGGTCGCATTCACGCCGTCGCGCACGGGGAGGGGGGATTGCATCACCGGACAATTCTACCGGCTGCGTTGTGGGGCCCGCTCTGCGTACTTTGGCCGCGCTGAAGCGTGCAGAGCGGACCTCACAACCAGCCCACAACCGACGAGAAAAAAGTTCTTGACAATAAAAGTTGTCGGTAAGCATACTTGAAGCATGTTGGACATCGAAGTGATCGAGGACCCGGCCGCGGCGGAAGCGTCGCTGGACCCGATCCGCACCCGCATCCTCCGCGAGCTCGCCGAGCCCGCGTCCGCCACGCAGCTGGCGCTCAAGGTCGGCCTGCCGCGGCAGAAGGTGAACTACCACCTGAAAGCGCTTGAACGGCACGGATTGGTGGAACTGGTGGAGGAGCGTCGAAAGGGCAATGTCACCGAACGTGTGGTGCGTGCGACGGCGGCCTCCTACCTGATCTCGCCCGTCGCCTTGGCATCTGTGGCGCCGGACCCTCGACGTTTTGCGGACCGCTTCTCCGCGTTTTGGCTTCTCTCCCTTGCCTCGCGCACCGTGCAGGAAATGGGCAAGCTCATCTCCGGTGCCGCCGTGGCGAAGAAGAAGCTGGCCAGTTTCGCGATCGACGGCGAGATCACCTTCCGCTCTGCGGCGGAACGCGCAGCGTTCGCCGAAGAGCTCGGCGTGGCGGTGACCCAACTGGTGGATAAGTACCACGACGGCGGTGCTGCCGCGGAGGCGGGCGGGGCACGCAAGCACCGGCTCGTCGTCGTGCTTCACCCCGCACTGAAGACGCAACACGAGCCCCCAGCAGATCCAATAGCAGAAAAGGACCAAGGCAATGACTGACAACCGGAGATTCGACATCGTGGCGGATACTGAACTGCCCGGCACCCCCGAGCGGGTATGGAATGCTGTCACGGCGGACACGGCCGCTTGGATGTTCCCCACGGATCAGTGGCCCGACGTGAAGACCACCGAGGAGTTTCCCACGCACTTGGTGTCCCGGATGGATGGCCCGGACGGCTGGTTCAACCAGTTGGAGCACGTCCTGGAGCCGCTCGACGGTGGCCGTGCCAAGCTGCATTACGTCCACAGCGGCATCTTCGCCGATAACTGGGACGAGCAGTACGACGGCGCCAGCAAGCATACGGAGTTCTACCTCCACACGTTGGGCCAGTACCTGCAGTACTTCGATGGCAAGCCCGTAGTGTTCACGGACATTCAGGCGCCTGCTGCTTCACAGACCCCCGACGGATTTGTGCAGCTGAAGAAGGCCTTGGGTGTGGCGGATGTTGCCGCCGGCTCGCGATTCGACCTGGACGTCGACGGCGTGGGGCGGCTCAGTGGCGAGGTGGACTTCTCCAACGAGAACTTCCTGGGACTGCGGACCGACGACACCCTCTACCGCTTCTTCGGCCGTAATGCCTTCGGCGCTCCGGTGGGCATGACCGTGCACGAGTTCGGCGGTTCCGGCGACTCGGAGCTCACGGCCAAGGCGTGGGGCGCATTCCTGGAGAAGGTCTACGCGTAGGTGAAACCGGCTAGGCGGCCCAGGCACGTGCCACGGATTCCAGGGCCGCCTCGTAGATTCCAGCCCAGTCCGTTGCGGGGTCATTCATTTGAGCCAGCTCGAGGCTGACCAGCCCGTGGACCTGACCCCAAATGGCCATCGCCACCATGGTGGGATCGTCGCTTCGGAGCCTGCCGGCTGACTGGGCAGCCACCACCGCCTCCACCAAGGGGAGCATTGAATCCGAGGCGACGTCCGGCGTCGGGCTGCAGTCAACGTAGCCGGCCAACGCGCCACCGAACATGAGTCGGTACAACGCCGGATGTTCCAAGGCCCACACTCGGTAGGCGCGCCCAAGCTCCAGCAGTCCGCCCTTGGCGGCCTCCTTTTGGGACTGGCCGAAGGACCGAAAACCGTCGTCGACGGCGGCCGTCAGCAGCTGCGCCTTTCCGCCGAACAGCGAGTAGATGGCCGTGGTGGAGGTCTCTGCCGCCGCTGCGACGTCCCGAAGGGTGACGCGGGCAGGACCTTCGCGGTCCACAAGGTCTGCAGTGACCGCCAGGAGACGCTGCTGGACGTGCTGATCATGAACGACGGGTCTTGCCATGCCCTCAAGTCTTTCATAACATTGTTTCATAACAGCGTTATGAAACTGGCAACCAGGACCGCATCCAGGAAGGCTTCACATGGCACAGGAGATTTTCCCCGGCCGCTTCACGGCGGACATCGAGCGCGACACCGTGACCGTTTTCCTCATCGGGATGCGCGCCAACCGGTGGTGGAAGATGGGCCGTGTGGCGAAGGTTGCCTCGGCCATGCCCGCCATGATGCGGCACCTCGCAGAAAACCCCGAGGCTGGACTGCTCGGCAGTGAGCAGTGGTTCGGGCGGACCACCATGCTGCTCAGCTACTGGGAAAGCCCCGGGCATCTTCGCGCATTTGCTGCCGACAAGGATTCGCCGCATCTGGGTCCGTGGCGGAAATTCATGAAGGAAATTGCGGGCAGCGGCGACGTCGGTGTGTGGCACGAAACGTACCAGGTTCCGGCGTCGGGCATTGAAGTGGTTTACAACGGGATGCCACTGTTCGGATTAGCCAAGGCAACCTCGCATGTCCCAGTGGGACCCGGCAGCAACACGGCGAAGCAGCGCATGGGCGGGACCCGGAGTACTGCGGCTTAGGCAACCGCGACGACGGCGGGTCGCCCGGCCTTGAGGGTACGGCGCAGGTGGGGGGCGGCGTCGAGCTTGTCCTGGGCGGTGCGGAGCGCACCGACGGCAGACTCCAACTGCGCGGGCGGCAAGGTGTAGGGCACACGCAGGTAGTGCTCGAACGCTCCGCCCACTCCAAAGCGCGGACCGGCGGCCAAGCGGAGCCCGAAGTCAGGTGCGAGCACCGTCAGCGCCGTGCTGCACGGCGAGGGAAGCCGGCACCAGACGGTGAGTCCGCCCTGTGGTCGCTCCACCTCCCACGATGGCAAGTGCTCGGCCAGCAAGTCCAACAGCGATTCCCGGTTGCGCCGGAGTTCCTCCAGCCGGGCGTCCAATGGCTCCGAGAAGGACCTGATCAGGCGCGCAGCCGCCAACTGTTCCACCACAGGACCCCCCAAATCCATGACGGTCCTCGTCGCAACAAAACGGGTGATCATCGCTTCATCGGCCCGGATCCATCCGGTCCTGAGGCCTGCCCAATGCGATTTGCTCAGCGACCCAATGGAAACCACCGAGGGGCTGAAGGACGACATCGGAGCCGTACGGACGCCGTCGAGGTTCAAACCCCGCAACGTCTCATCCACCACCAGCACCGTCCCGGACGCAGTTGCAGCGCGCACCAACCGCCGCCGCTGCAGATCCGACATGATGCGTCCTGTTGGATTGTGGAAGTCCGGCACGAGGTAGGCCATGGCGGGCCGCTGCTGGTTCATCGTGGACACCATCGCGTCGATGTCCCAGGCAGGAGATGTACTCGACTCTATGACGGGTAACGCCACCGGCAGCGGTTTGCAGCCGGCGGAGCGGATGGCGTCCAGCGCGTTGGGATAGGTGGGGTGTTCCACCAGGACCCGGTCCTGTTTACCGGCGAGCGTCCGCAGCACGATGTTGAGGGCATGCTGGGCGCCGGAGGTGACCAGGATCTGGCCGGCTGTGGTGGGCACGCCCTCGGCGGTATATTTTTCCGCGATGGCTTCACGCAGGGCGGGTACGCCGACGGAGTCGTACCCAAAGCCCGGCAAGAGTGCCGGCAGCTCGGTCAGTGCCTCCGCGAATGCCCGATGCACCACTTCTCCGGCGGCGGGCAGCGATGCATAGGCGAGGTCCAGCAGCCCCTCCGGAACGGCAAGCCCGGGCGCGCTGACGGGCACCGTGCGGTGCGGGATGCAGGTCCTGCCACGGCTGCCCTGCCCGGCAGTGAGGAAACCCTGCTCGCGCAGGCTCGCATAAGCGGCGGTGACGGTGGTGCGACTGAGGCTAAGCGTCTGGGCGAGTGCCCGTTCGCTGGGCAGCGCGACGTCCAGTGGGATGCGCCCGTCCATCACCAGCAACCGCACGACGTCGGCCAACTCGCGGTAGGCAGGCAGGGCGCCGGAGTTCCAAGAGCCCAGCAGGCGGACGAGTGCAATGGGATTCAGTGAGCCGGACATAAGACCAGTATTCCAAACTGGCTATGGAATACAAGGCCAGTTCTCTTGGATGATTGACATCATGATGACCCGAAGAATCACACAACTCCTGATCGGCCTCGCGATGTATGGCATCTCCTTGGCCATGTTCATCCGGGCCGGCCTTGGCTTGGACCCCTGGGACGTGTTCCACCAAGGCGTGTCCCAGAAGACCGGTTTCAGCATTGGCGTTGTGGTCATCGCGGTCAGCTTCCTTGTCCTGCTCCTCTGGATTCCGCTGCGGCAAATGCCGGGGATCGGAACCATCGCCAACGCGGTGCTCGTGGGACTTTTTGCCGACCTTGGACTGTGGCTGATCCCCGGGTTCTCCCACCTTGGAGGCCAGATCGCCATGCTTGCCGGAGCCGTGATCCTCAACGGTATTGCTTCCGCCTGCTACATCGGTGCCCGGCTCGGTCCCGGTGCCCGCGATGGCCTCATGACAGGCCTGGTTCGCCGCACCGGATGGTCCGTCAGGCTGGTGCGCACCGGCATCGAAGTGGTGGTCCTTGCCGTGGGTTTCCTGCTGGGAGGCTCAGTAGGTGTGGGAACCGTGGTCTATGCCTTGGCGATTGGCCCGATCGTGCAAGTGCTGCTGCCCAAATTTATGGTTCCGGAACGGGCCAAGGCAACGGACGGCACGGCTTCGAGCGCGGCAACGGAACCCGCAGAAGCCGTGCCGACAGCGCCAGCCGCCTAAGCCCCGCCGCTTGACCGGCGGACCTTAGCGGCACACACCCAGATCCTCGCCGTACCGCAACCAGTCCGGCAGGTCCTGCGTCAGGGCATCGCGGATGGCGGGTGTTCCAGCGCTCCGCCAATCGACGTCGTCGTTAATTTCGATTTCGTACTTCTTCCACTCGAACCAGTTGATCATTTTCAATTGCGGAAACTGTTGGTGGGTTTCGGGGGAGAAGACCTGGCGCCACCAGGCCCGTTTGACGTCCAGCTCTGACGCTCCACCGCGCGCCGGCGTGAAGATCGCAGCCGTCTCCGGTATCCCTACCGGCTTCTGATGGTCCACTCCGTAGACCTGGTAGAAGTCCGGGACGGCACTGTCATCGCCTGCGGTTCCGTTGTAGGTGCCGGTAAGCATGGCCAGGAATTTGCCCGGTTCGGAGATGTCGTTGTTGCCCCAGGGCCGTTGGTTGCCCCAGTGATACAGCGACACGCCCACCCAATCCACTGCGTCGTCCCCGGGATAGTAGGGGGCGTACGTGTCATCGTTCATGGTGAGCGTACCGTCGTGGTCCGTGTCCAGGGCGGCGAAGTCCGGGGTGCCCGGTCTGGCGGCGAACTGGCCTCCCGTAAACGGGTAGCCACCGCCGTAGTTCGGTGCCCACATCATGGACGTACCCGGCGCCTGGGTATGCACGGCTGCTGCCACCTTTCGGAAAACCTCCACGTAGCGCAGCGGCTGCTGGCCCCAGGAATACCAGGAACCGTTCATCTCATGCGCAAAGCGCACTACGACGGGCGTTCCCTGATCGTTGATGGCCCGTAAGTCGGTGGCCAACGTGGCGATTACTTCGTCGCTCATGGTCGCCAAGCCACCGTGTGGTTCCAGCGTCAGGAGGAGGACGCCGCCTGTGGGACGGACCTGGGTGACGGCGTTGGTGGTGTGGGACCACGTTTCGTCGTCGTATGGGATGTCCGAAAACTGGACCACCACCGCCGGATCATGCCCGAGATTGGCCTGGTGTTCTGCAAGGGTTTCAGAGTTCCAGTCCAGGTTGACGCCCAGCAACACCCCGTCCTTGGGCACGATGGTGGAAGCATCCACGGCCCTGCAGAGGGAGAGCGCCTGCACCACAGGCACCACCTCCTTGGACGCGAAACCCAGTCCAGTGGCGGCGAGGGCCGTCACCACCAAAGGGATGAGCAGGCTGGCCCGCCGGCGCTTGCGATTCGGGTGGCCGCTAAAGGTGGGAGGTGCCGGGGCCACCGTCATCCCCATCCCAGGGTGCGGCGCGGACGCGCGAAGAGCCCACGCCAGCGTGACTGCGGCGCGAGGTGACGTGCCCCCACCAGGTTCGTACCGCCATCGAGCGCTTCCTGGCGGGTGGCGTAGATACGGGCTACCTGCCCCAGATGGGCTTGGAGCAGTGTTTGGTCGAGGGCGGAGGATGTGCCGAAAAGACGTAGATCGCCGCCGCGGGCGCGGAGCACGTGCAGTACTTCAAGCAGGCCAACGACGCCGGACGCGCCGACAGCTGTCACGTCGGCAACGTTCAGCAGGACCACTATGGGGCCGTCGGCCGCGGCTTCTGCGGAGAGGTGGCGAACATCCAGGACGCTCAAAGCGTCCAAAGGGCCCGCGATGGTCAGATCGATTGATGTCAACAAGGTGGGGATGGAATTCGGGGCATGGGAAAGAACGGACATGGGGCGCTCCTGGCTGGGGTTGGAACGGCTTTATTCAGGTTTGTTGTCAGGGATGTGTTGGGCGTGAACCTTGAGTGGATTCGAGGACGCGGTTGAGCTCATGCGGGGTGGGAACCGGGCCCGCCAGATCCTCGCCGGGACCGCGGTACCGTGCGGCCCCGATCACCACGCTCAAAAGTGCCAGGTCCAAAGCAACCCAGGCCAACGTGATGAGTGTGGGATACAGCGGCGCTTCCCCGGTAGTTACGCGGGCGAGGCCAATGACCGCGGAAATAGCCAGCAACGCCATGGCCGCTACCTGCAGCCTGACGTGCTGGAAACCGCGTCCCGTGGCCTGTTTGCTCTTGGCTGTGACGGAGAAGGTGAGGTGCCTGCCGAGAAAAACGGCAGCTGCTCCTGAGCAAGTGGCAGCGATCCAGGTGGGAAAGAGCGCGAAAGACCATTGCTGGCCACGCCACAGACCCTTCGCGCCATTGCCCGCTACCTGGAACAGCACCTGGCACGAAATGAAGAAGGGAAGGAACAGGCAGAAGAACACCACAGGGCTGGCCGTCAACGGATAGGTGCCGGCCCACAGGAAAACCACCGGTGCTGCGATATAGCTCAGGGCGGCAAACCCGTTGAGGTAGCTTGTCATGGTGCCCAGATACATCAGGCGCTGGGCCACCGTGAGGCCACGAAGCAACAGCGGGTTGTCGTTGAAGAACACCTGCATGGTTCCGGCTGCCCAGCGATGACGCTGGGAGAGCATGGTGGACACATCCTCAGGCGCCAGGCCGTGGACCAGGACCTCGTGGTGGTAAACGCTGCCCCACCCCATCGCGTGAAGGTGCATGGCGGTGGCCATATCCTCGGTAATGGTGGTGGTGTCCATGGGGTGGATGGCCAGTGCTTGGTCTGTGTGTGCCACATCCACCGACTCCAGGATGGCGTCGAGTTCGGGAACCACATCATCCATGGCATCAGGTACTGACAATGCGGCCGTATGGAAAGCTACGCGAAGCTCGAAGGTGATCTCCGCCAAGACATCGCCCCTGCGGAGCTGGCGCTCCGCACGCGCCATCGCTTCCAGGGCCTGTTCGACCACCGGCATTGCCGCGGGATGGCGCCTGCCGAGTTCACCCAGGAGATCCTGCAGCCTTGAGCGTCCCTTACGCAGGGAACTCCACGTCTGTTCCGTTGCTGTGCGTGTGTATCGGGTCAGGCCCAGGGCCATGAGGGCTTCCCGGCGCAGGACAGCATTCGAGCCGCAGAAGAACGCCGCGTCCCAGCCATCCTTGCCTTGCTGGATGGGTCCGTAGAACAGTTCCGCCTGGCTGCCCAGGGGATCCCGGTCTGTGACGTTCCAAAAGTGCTGCGGGGTCTGGACGAAGGCCACCTCTTCAGCATCGAAGTAGCCCAGGACGCGGTCCAGGAAACGGGGTTCCGGGACCTGATCGGCGTCCAGGATGGCCACGAACTCGCCCGTGGTCAAGGACAGGGCGTTGTTGACGTTGCCCGCTTTTGCGAAGCGCTGCCTGCCATCCCATTCGGGTCCGCGGGTGATGTACCCGACGCCTATCTGCCCGGCTGCCTTCGCGAATTCGGTGCGGTTGCCATCGTCCAGGATCCATGTTTGGTGCGGGTACTCCATGTCCCTGGCGGCGATGGCCGTTTTGAGGACCAGGTCGAGTGGTTCGTTGTAGGTGGCGATGAACACGTCTACCGTCCTGCCCGGAAGGGCCGGCGGGGGAGGCGGCCGTCGTCGGGCGTTCCACATGGTGACCGCGTACAGGGCGGATTCGCCCAGACTGTAAGTCTCGGCCACCACTAGTGGCAGCGAAATCCACCATGCGTCCCACGCGACCGTGCCGGACCATCGCCAACTGATGTAGATCAATCCAAAGGAAACCACAAGAACTGCAAGAATCCTTACAAGTATTTGTCTGTAAATGCCCATTTTTAGCCTCCGGTAACTGCTGGGGAAAAGGCCAAGGCGCGCAGCATGCCCGAACACCCTCGAAGTGGAGGTTGGGAGGACACGGCTGACGCGCCTGGAGCATGCATCGTCGATGCTCAGAGGAAGGAATTCGGCTGCGAACGGAATTTCCCTATGCCATCTGGAGTGACATCATTTTCGTCACCCAAATGGTTCCTCATTCCACTTTCCCCCGCTTCTATTTCATCGCTGTTACGAAAAAGAAAAGTAAAGTCGCGGTGATTATTTCCAGGCCGTGACGTTTTGTGTGTCGTCCTGAAAAGGCTTGCGCGCGGGTTGCCGCACCGTCAGAGTGGCAACCATGAAGCGAAGACTCATGCCCCTGACGATGCTCGTCGCCGGCCTGACCCTCGCAGCTGCTGTCATAGCTCCGGAGCCGTCCGCAATGGCCGCCGCGGGCATGCCGGCCCCGGGTGCGCTGGTGTGGAGTGACGAGTTCAACGGTTCTGCCGGAACCGCGCCGGACCCCGGAAAATGGTCCTACGACACTGGAGGATCCGGCTGGGGCAACGGCGAACTTCAGTACTACACATCCAGCCCCAGGAATGCCGCAGCAGACGGCAGGGGAAACATGGCCATCACGGCACGCAAGGAGAATCCTGCCGGCTACCAGTGCCATTACGGCTCATGCCAATACACGTCCGCACGCCTCCTCACCGCCGGAAAATTCAGCCGGACGCAAGGTCGGTTCGAAGCCAGGCTCAAATTACCTCAAGGGCAAGGTATGTGGCCCGCATTCTGGATGCTGGGCAACAACGTCTTCACCGACGGTTGGCCAGCCAGCGGGGAACTGGACGTCATGGAAAACGTCGGCAAGGAACCCGGAACCGTGTGGGGAAGCATCCACGGCCCTGGCTACTCGGGCGCGAACTCGTCCAACGACAGCTACACCGTAACCAACGGCAAAGCACTGGGCGACGCGTTCCATACATTCACTGTGGACTGGGGGCCCGAATCCATCACGTGGTACATCGACGGCACTCCTTACTCACGGAAAACCAAAGCCACGACTCCGGGCCCTTGGGTCTTCGATCACAACTTCTTCCTCCTGCTGAACCTGGCCGTCGGCGGCTACTGGCCCGGAGCTCCGGACGCAGGCACAGCGTTTCCGCAGTCCCTCCTGGTCGATTACGTCCGGGTCTATGAACTCGCTGCCCCTCCGTCACCACCTGCAAGCGCGGCCGGAACCCGGATCCAGGGCTACGCGGGCAAGTGCATCGACGTCGCCGGGAGGCAAGCCGTGGACGGTGCTCAACTTCAGCTATGGGACTGCGACACAGCAGCCTCGGAGCAGTGGACTTTCGCCGCCGACGGCACCATCCGCTCACTGGGCAAATGCATGGATGTCGCCTGGGGATCCACATCCAACGGCGCACGCATTCAACTCACCGGGTGCAACGGCAACGCGGCGCAGAAGTTCGTCCTGAACAACGCCGGAGACCTGGTTAATCCACAGGCCAATAAGTGTGTTGACGTCGCCGATTGGAATCCATCCAACGGTGCACGGCTGCAATTATGGGATTGCGCCGGGTCCGCCAACCAGAAGTGGTGGCGGATGGCGTAGGAAAGCGTCCGACGGCGGCGCGCGACTTTACGGGGTCCGTTCGACTATTGCTGGGGCGGCTGGGGAGCCTCCTGGAGTAGTCGGCCGGAGCCGTGGGTGTGCGTCGTCGTCGAGGCGGATGGTGGGTCGCCCGGCCGGGCAGGTTGTTCGGGCCCGGCTGGGCGGGCTACGGCTGGGCTGGTTCTTCGGTGGAGTGATTGCCGATTCCGCGTTACGGAGCCGGCTGGCACCTCGGGCAGAAGTAGATGTCCCGTTCCTCGGTTCCATCCGGGCCGGCCAACAGGCCACGCCGAACCGTGGCGCCACAGCGCCTGCACGGTTGTCGTTCCCTGCCGTAGACCCAATACCCGGGCCTCAAGGCGCGTGGGCCCAGAGTGGTCCGGCGGCCTGGGCCAAGGTTTTCGCCCAGGAGACGCTTGGCGTCGTTCACCGTCTTGGCGAGGTCCGGGACCTCTCCCACCGGGAGGGCGGGGTGGATGCCGGAGAGGTAGCAGGCTTCGCAGCGGTAGATGTTGCCGATGCCTGCCAGTTTCCGCTGGTCCAACAGCGCGAAACCCACGGTGACGTCCGGCTCGGCCCGCAGCCTCCGCAGAGCCTCGTCCTCGTTCCAATCAGGGCCGAGCAGGTCCGGTCCCAGATGTCCAACTATCTTGTCTTCCTCGGCGGTGGGCACCACTTCCAGGATGCCCAGCGAGAACCCCACTGCGTCAGCCGTGGCTGTGCGGAGCACACACCGTGCCGTATGGCCGGGCTTGGTCCATCGACCACCCGGCGGATAGATCATCCAGTTCCCCTCCATTTTCAGGTGGGAGTGGATGGTCAGGGCACGCGGCCTTTTGCTGGCGCCGGGTGCCTCGTCCACGGGGCCGGTGAGGCGCATCAAGAGGTGTTTTCCCCGGGGGACCACCTCGGTCATGGTCCAGCCTGCGAGGTTCAGGGTGGCGAAGCGTGGCACACGGAAGTCGGAGGCCGTGATGGTTTGTCCGGCCAAGGCCTCGTTCAGCCGCGACGCAGCGCGCCAAATGGAATCACCCTCAGGCACGGATCCGGAGTCCCTTCGGAGTGGAGTAGGCACCGGCTGCTGCCAGGGCTACGGCAATGGGGGTTTGGAGAAGGTCGTGGCCGTTGACCTTCTCCATGAAAAGCTTGTCCACGGCACCGCGGCGCACCACATCCACCAACGCCTGGGCCGCAAGTGTCAGCACGGCCTCGTCTTGATTGAAGGTGAGCAGTGTCTTGCCGCCGCGTTCCACGTAAAGGACCAACGCGCCGTCGACCATCACCACGAGCGCTCCGGCCTTCCGTCCCGGACGGTGCCCGGACCCGGCGTCGACTGACAAGGCAGGCCACGGAAGGGCGGCGCCGTACGGGTTGGCCGGATCCGTCGCGGCCAAGGCCAAAGCCGACGGTTCTGCCTTGGAAATGCGGGCATCCTCTGTGAAGGACCTCAGCCGGTCCACCGTTGCCGGGACTGCGAACTGGGCAGCACCCAAATGCTCGATAAAGTACCCGCGGCGGCACCGGCCTGCCTCCTCCAACCGGGCAAGCACTTTGTACATGAGCCCGAAGCCGCCAATGATGTTCTCCGCCATGACTGAACCGCGGGTCACCACGCCGTACCTGTCCAACAGCAGTTCGGCCGTGCCGCGGGCATGGATGGTGGGATCCAATTCCGGGGCAGGCAGGGCCGACCAGCGGCCCACAGCAGACGGCGGTGCAGCAGCAATTCCGCCTGATACCGAGCCGTAACGACCGCCGGTAAGCCCGGGCGAGCCCAGCAGACCGGTCCCGTGCGAGCGCCCCAGCCTGCTGAGGCGGGGAGCCCGCGCCCTCGGGGCCTTGGCCACCTGCCGGTGTGCGGTTTTGCCGCCGGCGATCATGGCGCGCACCGGGGCAAAAGTATCTCCTGTCACCCGGCCGGCCCAGACCAGGTCCCACAGCGCAGAGACCACGGCGTCGTCGCTCAACACCGAATCCATGCCGCCTGCCACGTCAGTGAGTTGCCGGAAGAAGTAGCCACCGCCTGCGCTGAAGTGCTCCAGGAGCCGCTGTTGTGCGTCTCCGGGTTCGAACTCGGGGGAGGGGTTGAGGGTCAGCTCGGCGGAATCGGCCACGTGGAGGCTGATCCAGCCGTCATTTCCGGGCAGCGAGCCCGCCCCGGACCAGAGGAGTTCGCCCGCGGCCATCAGTTCGTCCAGCATGGCGGGTTTGTAGTCTGCCACCCGGCTCGCCAGTACCAAAGGCTCCCAGGCTGAGGCGGGGATAGGTACGCCTGACAGCTGGTCTACGGCAGTGATGATGCCGTCCAGTCCGCGCAACGCCTGGCTCCGCGACTTCCCCGGGGCGGTGACGTTTTGCCAGGCCGGCAGGAACCGCCCGTAAGCGGCGGTGTCCACGGGCTCCACTTCGGCGCGGAGGGCAGCAAGGGAACGGCGGCGCAGCTTGCGCAGAACTTCGGCATCGCACCACTCGCTGGACGGCGGGGCGTCCAGGGTCATGAGCTCGCGATCTGCTCCTTCCGCCATGGGCTGGGGTTCGGCCACAGCGTGTGGACGGAACTCTCCCTCCACCACCCGGCCGTCCCCGGCCAGGCGTTTCAGGGCCGTATTGACCACCGCTACACCGAGTCCCAACCTTGAGGCTGCTTCCGACGCCGTGAACGGTCCGTGTGTGCGTGCATAACGGGAGACGAGGTCACCCAAAGGATCATTGACCGGCTCAATGAACGCCAAAGGAACACCCATCGGCAAGGGAACGCCGATTGCGTCGCGGAGTCTTGCGGAATCCTCCACCGCAGCGAAGCGTTCGACGCCGCCGATGGTCACCTTAAGCGCACGGTTGGCTTTCTGCAGGGCAGCGAGGTGGGATCCGGCGTCGGTGACGGTGCCCGGTGGCGCGGCCGGCGGAGCTTCCTCCAGGTGTTCGGCGCCGTCCGGATGATCTGCGCCGTCCGGATGATCTGCGCTGATAAGCTGCTCCAGCGTTCCATCCTGCTGCACTGTTCCAGCTGGCTCCACGCCTTGAAGCCGTTCCGCCACTTCTTCAACGCTGAGCGGACCCAACAACCGCAGCAGGTCAGCCACGCCCTCCATCCCACGCACGCGCCTGTCAGGGGCCAGCCGCTGCAGTTCCCTTTCCGTGGAGTCGATAACTGCCGCATCCAGGAGCTCGCGCAGTTCCACACGCCCCAGGAGTTCGTTGAGGAGAGTGGAGTCCAACGCCAGGGCAGCGGCCCGGCGTTCCGCCAAGGGGGAGTCGCCCTCGTACAGGAACTGGGCCACATAGCCGAAGAGCAGCGACTTGGCGAAGGGGGACGGCTGCTGCGTGGTGGTCTCCACGATCCTGAGTTCACGACGCTCCACAGAGGCCGCAATGTCTTTGAGTGCGGGCAGATCGTAAACATCTTGCAAGCATTCGCGCACCGTTTCGAGCACGATGGGGAACGAAGGATACTTCCTGGCGACGTCCAGCAACTGGGCCGAGCGTTGCCGTTGCTGCCACAGCGGCTGGCGCTTGGCGGGGTTTTGGCGCGGCAGTAGCAGCGCCCGGGCCGCGCACTCGCGGAACCGGGAGGCGAACAGCGCGCTTCCCCCTACTTCGGCGGTGACGATTTGTTCCAGTTCCTCCGGGTCAAACAGGAACAGCTCAGCGCCGGGCGGCTCATCTTCCATCATGGGCACGCGCAGGACGATGCCGTCGTCGGCCGCCATCGCGGAACCGTCCAGTCCGTAACGCTGCTGCAGACGTTGCCCCACGGCGAGTGCCCAGGGGGCGTGGACGGGCATGCCAAAGGGGCTGTGGAGGACTACCCGCCAGTCGCCCAGCTCGTCATGGAAGCGTTCGACCACCAAGGTTCGGTCACTGGGGACGATCTCCGTGGCTTCCTTCTGTTCCCTGAGGTACTGAAGCAGGTTGCTTGCCGCGAAGGCGTCCAGGCCGCTGGCTTGGCAGCGTTCCATGGCGGGAGCCTCGTCAGCGGCGGAGAGTTCGCGGATGAAGGCGCCGAGCGCCCGGCCGAGGTCAACGGGGCGGCCGAGGGAATCGCCCTTCCAGAAGGGGAGCTTGCCGGGTTGGCCGAAGGCCGGGGAGACCAGGACGCGGTCGTGGGTGATGTCCTCGATTTTCCAACTGGTAGCGCCCAGTGCAAAGACGTCGCCCACCCGTGACTCGTACACCATTTCTTCATCGAGTTCACCAACGCGGCGGCCGCCCTTGGCCGCGCGGGCCGAGGCAGTTGGTTCGCTCCCGTCCGCGCTGCCCGGCGAGGCTGAGCCCTCAACTTCTGTGCCGATGATGTACACGCCGAACAGTCCACGGTCCGGGATGGTGCCACCGGAGGTCACTGCAAGACGCTGGGCCCCCGGCCTGCCCTCGATGGTTCCCGCATGCCGGTCCCAGATGATGCGCGGCCGGAGCTCGGCGAATTCGTCCGATGGATAGCGTCCCGCCAACAGGTCCAGTGTGGCCTCGAACGCGGACCGCGGGAGGCTGGCGAACGGTGCTGACCGGCGCACAGTGCTGAACCAGTCTTCGACGTCGATGCTCCCCAAGGCAGTCGCCGCCACCGTCTGCTGGGCCAGGATGTCCAAGGGATTCGTGGGGATGCTCAACCGTTCAATTTGCCCGCTCAGCATGCGTTCCACGGTGACACTCGTGTGCAGGAGATCCGCCCGGTGCTTCGGGAACAGCACGCCCTCGGAAATCTCGCCCACCTGGTGGCCGGCACGCCCCACACGCTGGAGGCCACTGGCCACTGACGGAGGAGACTCCACCTGGATGACCAAGTCCACCGCACCCATATCGATGCCCAGTTCCAGTGACGAGGTTGCCACCACGCAGCGGAGCCTGCCGGATTTGAGGTCGTCCTCGATCATGGCCCGCTGGTCCTTGGAGACCGAGCCGTGGTGGGCCCGGGCCAGGACAGGATCGGCGCCGGTGGTGCTGCCGGCCTGCGCCATCATGTGGGCCGGGGTGGCTGTGGATGCCGGTACTCCGGCGTCCGATGCCGGGGCGGCCCACTCGCTGCCGCCTACAGCCATCAATTGCCGTTCAGCGTAGATTTCGTTGAGCCGGGCCGTCAGACGCTCGGAAAGGCGCCGCGAATTTGCGAAGACAATAGTGGATTGCTTGGACAGGACAAGATCAACAATCTGTTCCTCCACATGGGGCCAGATGGACGCCTGGGGCTGCAACCCGGAGGCCGGCCCGGAATCGAATGCTCCCGCGGCACCTTGGAGGTCCGACATGTCCTCCACAGGCACGGTGACTGTGAGGTTCCAGTTTTTCTTGGATGGTGGAGCTACGATTTCCACTGGAGCCTGGCCCGCCAGGAACTGCGCCACCAATTCACGCGGCTGCACGGTGGCCGAGAGCCCGATCCTCTGCGCCGGCTTGGGAAGCAAGGCATCCAGGCGCTCCAAGGAAACGGCCAGGTGGGCCCCGCGTTTGGTACCCGCAACGGCGTGCACTTCGTCGATGATGATGGTGTCCACTTCACTGAGAGTCTCCCGGGCACGGGAGGTCAGCATGAGGAACAGGGATTCGGGCGTGGTGATCAGGATGTCCGGCGGGTTGGTCAGCAGCGTTCGGCGATCTGCCGCCGTCGTATCTCCTGAACGGACGCCGACTGTCACAAGCGGTGCAGGCAGCCCTAATCGCTTGGCCGTCTGGGTGATGCCTATCAGTGGCGCACGGAGGTTCCGCTCTACGTCCACCCCGAGTGCCTTGAGCGGGGAGATATACAGGACGCGGGTTTTGGTCTTGGGACGTTTGGCGCGGCCCTTGCCGTTGGCGGGGACAGTCTCCAGCCCTGGGAGGGTGTCCGACGGGGTGGAGTGCAGCCGATCCAGCGCCCAAAGGAACGCTGCGAGGGTCTTACCGGAACCGGTAGGAGCGACTACCAGGGCATGCGAACCTGACGAGATCGCGTTCCACGCCCCGTCTTGCGCGGGGGTGGGCTCGGAAAAGGCGCCGAGGAACCATTCCCTGGTTGCCTGGCTGAAACGGCTGATGGCGCCATCCGACGCCTGCGGCTCCTGCATCCCTCCATCATGCCCCACGGCCCCGACAGAATAAGCCGGGAGCCGTGGAGTCAACGTCAGACTGCTTGGAACGCGGTAATGGTCAGGAGTTTGATGCCGGCATTGCTGCAGGCGTCGTGGGGCTCTGCGACGAACAGCGATGCTGTGTCGTTTGGCGGGTAGATCCGGAAGCCGGCGGCAGGGACCTTGGTGCAGTCGCCGTAGTTGCCGGCCTGCGTGTAGCGGATTTCAGCCCACGCAGACTTGCCCGGGGCCAGTTCGATCTTGGTGACCGGAGTGGTGGTCTCGCGGGTTGCCGGTTCGCCGATCGGTTCGCCGCTGGCATCGGCTGTCAGTGAGACGCCGGCGAAGCCTTCGAGGACACAGGGGGTTGTGCCGGAGTTCGTCAGGATCAGCTTTTCGTAGATGCTGCCTGCTGCTCCGCCGCCGGTTGAATCGGTAGCCGCCGTCAGCGACGCCGCTTTGCACAGGGTGGCGTCTGCTGGCGCGGCGGACGTGGCGGTCGGCGATGGGGAGGGCGTCGTCGTGGCCGTCGCCGATGGTGAGCTGGGTGTCGACGAGGCCGACGGAGTTGAAGAAGTGGGCGGGGCACTGCTGGTTCCCGCCGGGCTGGGGCTTGGCCCGCAAGCCGCCAGGAGCAGCAATGAAGCGGCTGCCGTCGTCGTGACAAGTCCGGTTTTGATGCGCTGAGTCCACATGGGCACCAGCCTTGCCCCGGCCGTGACGCGAGTCAATTGAGCCACGGCACAGTGTGCGGATTGGCGCCCGGATCGTGATCTTCCGGGCGCCAACCCGGGGTCAACTACTTGGAGGAATCAGCCTTGGCCACCGCAGGCTTGGCAGCGCGGCTGCGGAAGAAGGCAGCACCGCCCAGGCCCAAACCAGCGATGCCGGCGACCAGGCCGGCCCAACTGCGTGCCTGCGAACCGTCGTCCGAGGTCACTGCGGAAGCCTGCTCGGTGGAGACGGCGGTTGCCGCGTGGTGGTCACCTTCCGCGGCAGCAGGGGTGATGGAGATGGCCGGTGCGGGCGACTTCAGGTCGTCTTCGCTCTGGCCATCCTTGGGGATCTCAATCCAGTCCGTGTTGCCCGTCTCGCAGGTCTGGTAGGTGGGGAAATAGATCGTCTTGCCGGCAGCGTCGGGCAGCTTGACCGACAGAACCAGGGCATCGCGCATGTGCGGATCCAGCGGTGCCTTGGCTGTGTAGACAATCTGGCTGGTGCGCTTGGTGATGGACGTTCCGTCTGCCAGCTTCCTGGGCTCAGTGAGGTTTTCCGTAACCTTTTCAACTGTCCAGTTCGCGTTGACGGTGGGCGTCGCGTCGGTCAGTTCTTCGGGAAGGTTGATGGCCACTTTGGTGGTGCCGGACGTGCCACACCCGTGGGGGACACCGAACGTCAGCAGCGCGTAGGAGTTCGCTGCAGTTTTGTTGGGGTCGACGGAAACGTGCGCAGAGGCACCGGCGATACCGGCCATCATCAGGGCGGCTGTTCCACCGGCGACGGCGGTAGCGGAAAGGGTGCGGCGGAGGGCGGACTTGTTCATGGGAATGCCTTTCAGATGCGCTGGCTGAACCGGCGCAGGGGTACGGGTTTGGGGCCCGTCACCATGCAAAGGCTTTGCGTGTGCGGCGCATTGTCGCGTCGCGTTGGTGCCGGGCGGAACTAGGGAAGTACGACGACGGCGGGCGGGCCGCGTCGGCTGTCTTGCCTGAGGTTCCGCCAGGGGCGGGGGATGAAGACGTCGGGTGCGCCAACCGTGACAGGGGAGGCGCCGGCGTCGGGCCTGAACACCAAGGTCGGAAGGGCGAGCAGCGGCCGTAGCCAGGCCGCCAACTGCCAGAGCGCATCTTCGCCCTTGGTCAGGACGATCGCAGAAGCAAAGGTAGCGATGACGTGGCCCACCAGCATCAAGGTGCCGAAAGCCTTCCCGAGCTCATGGGTGTGCGCTGCTGCGATGTCCAGGCCGGGGCTCAAGGAACCGCCGCCCAGGTGGTGGTTCGCCGCCGGACCCGTGGCTGTGATGGGCCCCAAGGCCGTGAAGGCCTCGTGAAGCACCAATTGTCCCGCGCCTAAGAGGCCCGCCATGGAGACGAGGTTCAGCTTGAAACGGGTAGCCAGTGTTGCCACTAGAGCCGTCAGCACCACGAGCGCCAACAGGACCGGGGCCGTGGGAAGCGTCCCGCCGCCCACAATGTGGGCACCTGCTGCGAGGAGAACCACCACAAGGGAGACGGCGCCCGACCGCAGAGCATGGAAGGGAGCCCGGGTCCGCGATGTGCGCACGTGGTCCTCCCTGATCTCATTTGTTGCTTGATTGTCGGCGTCTTGATTCTATCGGGAGTTCGGCGCCGGCCTGGCCCCGGATGGGTGGCTATGTGGATAGGTGCGCCGAGGGGCGGGATCCCGGCACTTTGGCAGCGGCGAAAGAGGTGAGAGCTAACCCCTCGCCCGCCGGACGAAGGTTGCTTGTGGGGGCTGAGGCACTTTCGCTATCGACGTGGAACGACGACGGCGGAGTTCCAGTTTGAGGCTTTCCTCGCCGCGCGCCATGGCCCAGTGATGGTTGGCCGAGAATGCGGGTTTGAGAAGCCAGCTCAGCCAACGGAGCAGTGGCTTGGCTGCGCTGACCCGCCAGTCGTAGGTGATGACCACTTCCGGACCGTCGGTTTCGAACGTCCAGCGGCCTGTTCCGTTAAGGTCGCCTTGTGCCGTGAGGGCGAAGCCGTCGAGGGTCACCGGTTCAGTGACGGTCAGCCGCCAACGCAGGGTGTACGGGAGCCAGCCCTTGGTGTGGAGGTCGAAGCTGGCGCCAACGCCGTCAGGTCCGCCGTCGGCGACGGGAGTGACCGTGAGATAGACGGACGGCCACCATTGCTTGAGCGCCGCGGCATCACCGAGGATGTCCACCACTTCCTCGCGGGATCCCGCCACACGCCACACAGTAACGAACTCGTAGTCACTGCTTTTGCTGGTTCTTTTGGTGGTCCCGGCCATTGTTGCCTCCGAGGTCCGTGCTGGTTTCGAGGGTGTCTGGTGGCATCCCTGATTAATCTACTCTTGGCATCGTCGAAGGGTTAGTTCTCGCCCCTTTGACAGCGTGAAAGGGTTGAGATCCCGCCCCTCGCCGGTCGCGAAAGGGGTGAGATCCCGCCCCTCGGCGGAAGCGAAGACAAAGCTACTCGCCCGAGTTCTCCCGGGATGTGATGCCGAACGGCGCGGACTGGAGCTCGGTGAAGTTTCCCACGCTGGCCCGGACTGTGCATTGCGGCGTGATTTGCAGAGCAGTGACGGTGAGTCCTGAGCTGTCCACTGCCAACGCCCCGCCACAACCGTCGGCGAACCGCACTCCCTTTTCACCGCCGGTGACTGCGTCGAGCATCTGCGATGGCTTACCCGAGGCCGGGCTGACGTAGAGGGGATTGAGTTCATCGGCGCCGCCTGCCCACACCGGAACCAGCGTGATTTTCAGGGGACTGGGCGTGACAACGCGGGCAGGGGTGCGGACCTCTACGCCCTTGAGGCGTTGCACCGGGTACGCGGTGCCTTTGACGGCAGGGTTTTGCGTGGCAGCCGTGGTTGCAGCCGATGAGCTGCGAAGCCAGGCATCCATTGCCTTCTGGTCCGCGGGCTGCACAGGTACCTTGGCGGTCAGTTGTACAGATCCTCCGGCGGGAATCTCCACCCCGGACAGCTTCCAGCCGCATTCAACATCCAGGCCGGTGATGGAAGCCTGGTTACGGCTCACCGTGCCACCATCCCAAGTCACAGCCGGGCATGCTTCGCCATCGGCCAGTCCGGGGATGACCTCCAGGAACTCACCGGACAAGGGCGCTTTCTGCGCCGAGTAGGACACCGTTAAACGGACCTGGCCGGACGAAGGCTCGTACGCTGCGCTCCGCGAAATGGCGAGGCCTGTCGGAAGGGCAGGGTCCTGCAGTTGCGCTGACAGCTGCTGTCCGGGAGGCGGGGGTGCTGCCTGCTGGGTGGTGGGGGACAGGAGAATGAAACCCACCACCATGGCCACGATCAGGAAGACCGCGCTGGCGGCCAGAAGCAGCGCCTTGCGTGTCCGCCAAAACGGGGTCGAGTCTTTTTCCTCTGCCTTTTCCTCCGCTTGGGGAAGGACCTCGCGGCGCGCCATGGGGCGGGCAATGGTAGCGCTGCCGGCCTGCCCAAGGTCCGGAGCCTCAACATCGACGCCGGCGGGTGGGGCCGCTGCAAAGGCTGCGAGTTCGTCATCGGTAAAGGCGCCGCGGACGACGGTAGCCGGACGTTCGACGTCGTCGAACTCTTCGGGCGCTGTCCCCCGGAGGAGAGCGGGCTTGCCCGCAAGACCGGGCGCCAGGCGTCGGAGCGACGACGCAGCTTCACCGGCTGTTGGGCGTTGGTTGGGATCCTTGGACAACAGCCGATCCAGGACGCTCCACAAAGCATCATCCACCGGAATACGGGGCGGTCGCGAAGAGACATGGCGGTAAGCCACGCTGAAGTCCGTTCCCGGACCCGCGAACGGTGTGCGGCCGGCAAGGAGTTCGTAGAGCAGGACTCCTGTGGAATAGACATCTCCGGCGGGCCCGGACCGCCCTTGGCTGATGAGTTCGGGAGGCATGTACTGCGGAGTGCCAATCAGGCCTGTCGTCTGACGGATTTTCTCGCCCACGACGTCGGAAATGCCAAAGTCGGACACACGCACGTCGCCGCTTTCACACTCGGACCACGGGCGGGCCAGGAGCACATTGTCCGGCTTGATGTCGCGGTGCGTCACGCCCCGCGAGTGGGCGAACGCGAGGGCATCGAAGATTTCGGCGGCAACTTTCACTGCTTCTTCGGAGGGCATCGGGCCAGCGTCCTTGACGACGTCGCGCAGCGAGCCGCCCGCGATGTAGTCCATGACGATGGCCAACCGTTCACCCTCAACCACCATGTCCCGTACTGTGACGATGCTGGAATCCTGCAGACCGAGCAGCACGGAGCGCTCGCGGACGAACCGCTCTACCAAGGAAGGGTCATCGGCATGCTCCGGTCGCAGGACTTTGGCCGCCAGGGTGCGGCCGTCGGTGGACGTGACCGTCCAGACTTCGCCCACAGCCCCTGAGCCCACGCGCTCCCCAAAGCGGTAGGACGCGCCCAACGCCTGACCCGTTTGTGCCAATTGCATGTCCGTACTCTCCAAAGCTGTCGATCTGATATCCGGGCCGTTCCGCGGACCCCTGCAAAGTATCTGCTGTTGGTTTAGCTCCCGGGACTCAGGGACTGGATCAGCGACATTTGCCCGCCCACACCGAGGTATCCGCGTCCGGCAGTGAGCGCCACGGGTGCCTTCCGCGGAAGCGTGGCACCCAGCAGCTCGCCGTCGTAATTGACGTCGGGCTGGAGCACCACGCCCAGACGGGATTTTCGGATGGCCTTGGTCCAGTGACTGTACAGCCCACGGAGGTCAGCGGCCCGCCCTGAGGCAATAATGCAGAGCCCAGGCAGCCCGGAGGCTACGATCCCCGCAATGGACTGATCGGTGTCCTCAAAGCGTTCGGCGTCATCGATCAAGAGGAACACCGGGCCGCGCTCGATCCGCAGCGAAGCCAACAACGCAGGTACTTCGTCGGTGCCTACGGCTATCCGGTCCAGATCGGCGTTGGCCAAAGGGGAGCGGCGGTCGCAGATGCCCCAGACCTGGGCCGGGCCCCGGGAGGTGGATACGCCACGGACAGCCTCGGCCAGAGCCAGCAGCACGGTGGATTTACCAGAACGGGCCGGCCCGGCAATCAGGGCGTGCTCGCCCTCATAAATTTCCAGGAAAGCCGGTGAGAGGTCTGTTTCGCGGATTCCCACGGGGATGTGCCACGGCTCGGTCTCGAGTTGTGGCTTCACGCCGAGATCCGCCATAGTGACGTTGGTGGGCAAGCTCCTGATCGCTGTGGTCTTGGCAGGCGCATCTCCCCAGCCTTGGCGGACACGGTCCACAGCGGCTTCCAAGCCGATGCCGGGAGTAGCAACGTGCATCTGCAGGGAGGTCCGCGGATCCACGCAACGTCCGGGGAGGGCGGCCGGGACATGTTTTGCCCGCACCCCGAGCGACGAGTAGTCGTAGGTGTCGGCAAGCCGGAAGAGCCACTTCTGCAGCGTTACTTCATTCATCACGGAAGGAACTGCTTTGGCACGGGTCGTGGTCACGGCGAAGGAGAGCCCCAGGGCCGGCCCGTCGGCATAGGCCCGGTACAGCAGGCCCAGGAGTTGCTGCCCCTCAAAGTCCTGGAATTCATCGCGCAGCGACGCCAGGCCGTCGAGAAGGACCACCGTGCGGCGATGCGTACCTGGTGCTGCCCTGCGACTTTCCAATTCGGTGTTCAGATGCCGCAGGAAACGCGCTTGCTGCTCCTTGGCGCCGGCACCGGTTCCCACATAGGCCACCGTGTGGGGCAGGCGTTTGAGCATCTCCAGGTCGCCGGAACCCATGTCCAGAATCATCAGGTCCAAGTCGGCGGGATCTGTATTCTTCGCAAGGGTCAGCGCGATGGTCGCCAGGGTGGTGCTTGTACCGGAGCCCGCTACACCCATCAGCATCAGGTTGCCCATGGACATGTCCCATCCGGCGGCAGACTGGCGCTGCAAGTCAGGCTCGTCCAACAGGGTCACGAGGACGGTGGACCCCTTTACGCTTCCGACCGATGGACGGTCGGCTGTAGAGGTCTCCTCGGGAGATCCCTCCGCCAGGAATCCTTCCAGCTCCACCCGCTCGCCCAGCGCCTCCGGCCAGACCTGCCGCGGAGGGGCGTATCCGGCTTCGGCATTGGCTTCCACCACGGCGTCGATAAGGAGATCCAGATCGTTTTCGTCCATCGCAGCGGACCGTGGAAGTACGGGCGCGGGGGCGGGGACACCGAACTGCCGGATGTCGCGAACATCGACGGCGGGGCCGCCGTCGAGCTGTGCCTGTCCGGTGACCAGCGCGGTCTGGACGGGCGTGATGTCGTCTTGGCCGAGTTTCACAAAGGCGCGGCCCATCTGGGCCCTGCCGATCGCTGAGGCGGCTGGGACGCCAATAACGTTGTTGGAGTCGTCGCGGCTCTGGACGCGCAGCGCCACCCGAAGGTTGGTGTTCGCGAGGATGTCGTCGCTCACCACCCCAGCCGGACGCTGCGTAGCCAGGATCATGTGCACTCCCAAGGTGCGGCCCACGGCGCCAATGCTGACGAGGGCTGTCAGGACATCCGGGAAATCCTTGGCCAGCATGGCGAACTCATCGACCACCAGCAGGAGGCGCGGCATCGGCTCGGCGGGGTTCGTGGCCAAGTAGGCATTGAGGTTGTCGATTCCCTCGCCTGCCTCTGCGAAAACCCGCTGGCGGCGCTCCATCTCTGCTTCCAGGGCGATCAGGGCCCTGTCAGCCAGTTGTTCGTCCAGGTTGGAGATGGTTCCGATGGTGTGCGGGAGGCGCTCACAGGCCTTGAAGGCTGCCCCTCCCTTGAAGTCCACCAGAATGAAGTTCAATCGGGTGGGATCGTTGCGGGCGGCGAGGCCAGCTACCAGGGAGCGCAGGAATTCGGACTTTCCGGAGCCGGTGGTGCCGCCCACCAGCCCGTGCGGTCCGTCCTTGACGAGGTCCAGGGTCAGGGGTCCGTTTTCGCCGGTACCTATTGGCGTGGAAACGCCGGTGGGGGCCTGCCACATCCGGCGGATCGTGGCCGCGTCGGGGCGTTCGTAGCCCAGAAGCCCGGGCATCCGTACCAAAGAGGGCAAGGAGGCCCCGGGAACGCTGAGTTCGGGATCATCGAAGTGTGCCAAGCGTGTGGCGCAGCGCAGGGCTTCTTCCTGGTCGAGACCTGCCAGGATGACGTCCTCCACGCGGGTCAGGTCCTCCGGCTGGTCCACGGTGGCTGCAGCATCCGTCCCAACCCTGATAATGGTGGTGCAGGACGCCGGCAGTTGTTCCTCGGACGTCGCTATGACGATGCCAGCCACGCGGGGAGGCCGCTGCTGCGGGTTGACGTGGCCACCGGGAACGGAACGCCCCATGCCGAGCAAGGCGCGGGCAGGGGCGTCCCTGCCCTCTGTCAGTACGTCGGAATCCAAGACCACCATGAGCGCTGGGGTGGGCAATTCCTCCACTGAATCCTTCAGCATGCGCAGCATGGCCAGGCTGGTCTCACGATGCGCGGACATCCAGCGATCGCCCGTGCTGCTGCCGGTTTGGCGTGTGTGGGGGAGCCAGGACGCCCATTCCCATTCATCGGCCCGGCCGGCGTCGCAGAAAACGCCGATCGTCAGATCGGCAGGACCAACGTGCACCGCGGCCTGGGCAACCAGTGAACGGGCCAACGCCAGGGCTCCTTCCCGTGAGCCAACAATGCCAACGACGCCGGCGTCGGTCAGGTCCACCAGAACAGGGGCTGCCAGGAGACGGGCTGCGGTGAGGGTTTCCTTGACTTTTTCGTCCGGGCGCGAGCCCGCAGCGCGGTCAACTTCGGGCTTCCACGGTACGTCACCTGTGCCCGCGTGCAGGACCAGGAAGTCGTCGGAGTCAGCACGGCGCTGCCACAGTGACGTCGCCGGAAGTGACGGACGGCGGACCACCGTAGCGGGATCGGGGACCATCTTGTGCCGGCGGGCGGTTTCCACCTCTGCGGCTGTGCGGATCTGTTGCTCAAACTCTTTGAGGGCTCCGTCGAAGCGCTCTGCCTCTTCCTTGAGGCCCCGGGCATGGCGACGCTTTTGCTCGAACCACATGCCCACCGCCATCACCGGACTGAGCATGGCGAACATCGCGAAGCGCATGTCCCTCAGGATCATCACCATCGCAACGGCCATGACCAGCGGTGCCAGCACTGTGATGTAACTGAACTTGTTGGCTGGGGGAACGTCCTTGCGGCTCGGCGGGACCAACGGATCCCCGGCGGGTGCGCGGCCGGGGCGCGGTGGCCTGTTAAAGGGAGCAGTGGCTGCCGGGGTCAGGTTGTGCAGGCTGCCGGGGGCGGGAGCGGGGGTCTCATCCAAGGTGGGGCGGAGGAGAAGGACCGTGCCACCTGCCGTGATGGTGGCCGTTTGTGTGACCAAAACCCCGTCCTCGCCCACAGGCTCCCCGTTGACCAAGGTGCCGTTGGTGGAACCGCCATCCACCACCCGGAGCCCCTCCTCTTCGCGGCGAAGACGGAAGTGATCCCACGAGGCACTTTCGGTGGGGAGACTGAGGTCGGCATGGGGCGACCTGCCGACCAGCATGTCACGCCCCTGCGGAACATCCACCACACCACCCGTACGTTGCCCGCCGGCCAACGTCAGGCTCCAACCACGGACACGGTGCGGCGCGGGCCACGGTGCGCGTGAGATGCGGCTGCCCTCCAACAGAATCAGTTCGGAGAGCGGCGTGGCACCCCGGACCTCTGTCTCATTGACAAACACCGGCTCATCAGGCGAAACCCTGGGTCCGCCGGCAGCTTCCACTAAGTCGGACAGCGTGGTGGCGGGCGCAGCATGGGCAACCTCGCACTCGAAACGACGATCGTCCAGGTCGATCAGCACACGCAACGGGCGCTCCTCCTGTAGTGGAACTGTTCCCCTCAGGCGTGGGGACAGAAAGGGTTGTTAAGGGCTGGCTGGTGCCGGTACCCAGACGAGCCGTGGAGCGTTCTCGTCTGCCGGACGAAGACCGAGGTCCTGAGGTGACGCGAAGACGGGGATCGCTTCGGCAGTCAGTGCTTGGGATTGCGAGAAGTCCAGCGGCGGTCCGGCGAGGCCTTCCCCGGCGCCGAAGGACAGGGTGCGCAGCGACGCTGCGACCTTCGACGGTTCCTTGCTGCCGGCCAGTGCAGCCGCGCGGACCAGGGCCACCACGGCGTCATGGCTTCGGGCGTCCGCGGCCCAGGCATCCGCCGAGAACGGGGTATCGTCTGTCAGGTTCTTGATCTCCGGGTTCCCGCCAGCCAATCTAATGCCGGAGAGGAACGCGGACATGCCCCGCCCTTGGGCGTCCTGCTGAAGTGCGATTGCATCGCCGGTCGCCGGGGCGACGCTGACAAGTTGTCCTGAAGCGGTGCCGTCAAGCTCCGCGAGCGAGGACGCGAACGCGGGGGTGATGGCGCCGTCGGGAAGTACCAGCGGAACGGACACGTCGCGTGACTGGAGGGCTTGGACCAGCCGGGCCAGGCGCTGCGGGGTTGCCGCCGACACCACAACAGCGTCTGCGGGGTTGGCAATCCGTGTGCCTTCAGCATCAGCCGGCGCGTCCTTGGCCGGAGGTCGAAGCTGGTCGCCCGTACGGATGGCTGCTTCCTGGGCCAAGCCGGACACGTCGGAGAAGCCCTCCAGCGTCAGTGTGTCAGCGGGAGTGACGGATGCCGGGACCTGGCCGCCGTCGCTGACCAGCAGCACCCGGCTCTTGCCGGCAAGTGCGGTCCCCAGAGCGGCTTGGACAGAGGCTGACGTTGGTCCAGTGGTCCACGTCGTTTGGGTCGGTTCCGACGCCTCGCTGTAGGGCAAGATGACCGGGAGGCCCCGCTCCTCAGCGGCCTTCGCTGCTGCACGGGCTTGCGGACCTGTGCTGGCAACGAGAACGCCGGACACACCCTGCTCGGCAAGCGCGCCGACTGCGGCACGGGCGCCGTCTTCGGTGCCTTGGTCGTTCTGGGTGGGGAGGGTGACTGTCGCGCCGCCTTGGGCGAAACGCTGTGCCGCCACCACGGCACCCTGTGCTGCGCGGTTGTATTCGGTTCCGGGCTCACCGGACTGGCCGAATGTCATGACGACGCCGATCGAAAAGTCCGCCGGCAGGCCGTCAGCCTTGAGGGCAACAGGAACTGTGGCAGCCACAGGATCGGGCCGGGGAGCTTCCGTGGGGCGGTTCAGTGCCATGGTCAGGACCACAGCAGCAGCAATCACGACGGCGGCTCCCGCAGCGATCAGTAAGAAGAGACGGTTGCGGGGGTTCACGCGTTGCCGCCGATCTTCAGTGTGTACAGCGTCTGTGACGTCGCACCTGCAGGGACCTCGAGTTGGAACGGTGGCAGTTCATCCACTGCAGTGAGCGAGGCCTTGAACTGGGCCTGGCGCAGGAGAAGTCCTGCAACGTCGCGGGAGCGTATGTTGGCGTAGCCTTCAGCATTCTGGGAGGCCAGGGCCAGTTGGAAGTCCGCTGTGTCTGCTTTTGCCGCGCTGGTGGCCATGGAGCCGAGCAGACCCGAGCCGTTGACCGTGCGGTCACCGAGATCCAGCATCACTTTATTGAGGCTGGAGGCGAGAAGGGCGCTGGCACCCTCGACGTCGCGGGTGGAGCCGGACGTGCTGGACGCAATGTTCTCCAGCGAGGACTGAGTGCTCTTGGACAGGGCGGCTGTGAGGTCACCGCTTTGACCGAGGAGTTCGTCGCGCTGTTTGTTGACCGTGCCCTCGGCGTCCTTCACAACGTCGTCTGAGGTGGACTTCAGCCCGGAAATGGACCGGTTGAAGGCTGTGGTCACGGATTCAGAGCTGGCATCGCCGATGTCGGCAACCTGGCGTACTTGTTCGCCGACGGTTTTGTAGACCTCGGCGGCGGTTTCGGCCGAAACGTCGCGGAGTGACTCTTTGATCTTGTCGCCGAGCATGTCCTGCTGCTCTTTCAACTTCGCGAGTGCGGTCGTCACTGTGCCGGAGGAGTCAATCGCGTCAGCCAGTGCAGTATCGAGCGCCTCAAGTCCCTTTTTGGTGCCATTGGCGTTTCCTGTTGCGGCGCCGTCGAGCGTCTTGACGCCCGTCTTGATCGCTTCGAGCTTGGTGTCGGCGTCGTCGAACGTCGCTTCCAAGGCGGTGAACGCCTGGCCAATTGCCTGGTCGGCGGCAGTCGTGTCAGTGGCTGCAAGAACCTCGTCCCAAGCGGCTGACTGACCTTCGAGCCGCACGTCCAGTGGCTCCTTGAAGCCCGGCGGCGGATTCAGCGCGGGTGTGGGGTTGCCGTCCTCATCAGTCGGTTCGCACGGCACTGAGGTCAAATAGGAACGCAGCCGCTCAACATCCTTTGCGGACAGCTTGCCCTTGCCGGGGATGAGGCTGTCATCGGACAGCTTGCACAGCTCGTCCGCCACCTTCTGGTTCTGCTGCAGCATGGAGCCGTTCAGCCAGGTTCCCTGACCGAGTTCGCCCTTGGCATCCTTGGCATTGGTGGCGATGGCGAGCAGTTTCTGCCGGAGGGCGTCAACGCTGGTCTGGGCTGCCGTGGCTGCTTTCCGCGTCGCGGCTGCAGAGTCGGCGGCGGACTTGATGGCCGTATCCAGTGCAGCCAGTGCCTTGCTGTAATCCTCGGACGTTCCAGAGCCGTCAAGCATTGTACCGAGGTCGGTGCGCACTTTTTCAAGTGCGACGGCGGAAGTTGCCTGGTCTTTGATCGCGCCTTCGATGACCTGCGGCTGGAGACCGGAGACGAGCTCGTCGCCCTTTTGCACCAGGCCCAGAAGCGCTCCGGTAACTGTCACAGCCGAACCATAAAGGGAGCAGGTCATGGAACCCTGCTCAGCGCATTCCGCTGGCGTGGGGTTTTCCGGTCCCATGGTGGCTTTGAGGGCGCCGGCAACGGTGTCCCGGCAACTCGCGCTGACCTTAGCGTAGGCGTCCAGCTGTGAGGACATGGTGAGAACGCTGGAGTAAACGGTGGCTGCCGGCGCGGCCTTGGCCACCTCGGCGGTGCAGCCGTCACCGGTGATGGGGGTGACCGGCGGTGTCGCGGAAGTGTCGCCCAGCATGGCGTCCACGGCGGAGACCGTCAGTTTCAACTGCGACATGGTGGTGGACTGGGTGGCAGTTGTTGAAGACTCCAAATCAGAGCCGAGAACCTGCAGCTGCTGCTTCAGGTCAGACATCGTCGCGGCAAGGGCCTGGGAGTTGTCCCGCAGTTCACCGGCCGTCTTTGCGCCGAGAGTCTGCGAGGTTGCCTGCAGGTTCCTGCGGACATCGGTGATGGTGGATCCGGCCTTCGCCAGGACCGTGTTGACATCAGATACGAGCGAAATGGTGCGGCGTTGCAGCTCCATCTCCGAACCGGTTCCGGATGAGAAGGCGCTGGCGAGCACACCGTTGGCACTGAGGTCTGTATTGAGGCCAGGCTGGACTGCGACGTCGAATTCGGGAACCTGGAAGTCCTTCACGTCGGCGGCGAGGCGCAACGTGGTGCTGGCGCCGGAACGCGGGGGAGCCAGGACAGTGGCCCACTGGACAACGGTGGCGCCGTCTTCGGTGCTGCTCAGGACTCCGTTGGTACCGGTAGTGCCGTCGGCTGAGCCGGGTGTTACGTCGTCCGCCCGGATGCCCGGGAGCTTGGTGGACGCTGCGATTGTCAGCGGAGCGCCTACCAGAGCGGTGTCAGAGCGGGCCTGGCCGGCGGCGTCGTACTGGATGGTCTGTGGTTTGACGGTGAGGTTCTCAAGCGTCAGGTTGATCTCTACCGGGCCGGTGTGGCCTTTCAACTCGGCGAGGTCGGAACCCGATTTCTCGCCGGCACGGTACTGGAGGCTCACGCGCACCGGGAGTTCGCCCACTACCTGGGCGGTGTCATAGGTGGTGTTTTCCGCCGAAGAGTCACCCGCAGCGGACACGGAGATGGTGGTGCCTTCGATCTTCTGCACTCCGGCGGCGGGGGACAGGCCTACACGGACGCTCTGCAGGAGTTTGACCGGGTTGGACACCGGCTCTGGCTCGGGAGTCTGGGTGCACGAAGTGGTCGCGATCAGTCCCAGCGCTATCAGGGCGATGCCCAGAGAACGGCCCGAGGGGATACGCCGCCCCGGTTTGTACTGGTTAAAACTAGCCTGCCTGGGCATGGATCGTCCCCCTCTTTCCGTTCACGGTGCCTTGAGTATCATAAGGTTGCGCTCCCGAATGGACTAATCCCACCGTGCGGGGCACCGCCCGCAGTTCACGAACGAATCATGTTTTTCGAACTTTGTTTGTCTGTTTGTTGGATTTATTCGGTGGTGTTGGTAGTTTGTGGGTGTTTGGTTGCCTGGGTTTTTTGGCTTGGGTGTTGCGATTGTTCTTATTGGGAGGAAAGTTCTATGTCGCGTGTGTTGTCTACTGAGCAAGCCAAGGCTGCTATTGGTCAGGTGCAGTCGATTATTACTGGTGGGTTTACGGATCAGATTTCGGCGTTGGATGCGCAGGGTCGTGTGTTGTCGGATCCGAATGTGTGGGATGGGCCGTTGGCTGCTGAGTTCCGTGGTTCGACGTGGCCGGAGACGAAGGCTGCGTTGGATAAGGCCAAGGAAGAGCTGGAGCAGTTGCGCGGTCAGTTGCAGAAGATTTCGCAGGATATTTTCTCTGCCGGTGGCGGGGCCTGATTCCTTCTTTGCTGTGAGTGTGGGGGCCGGGTGATCGTGCCGCTTTAGTGCGGTGTGGTTGCCCGGCCGTTCCGCTGTGGTCTGGTGGCGCCGGGTTTGTTGGTTGTGGTGCCGGGTTTTGTGGGTTGTTGGGTTTTGTTCGCGTTCTTGTTCTGTTGGGGGCTGTGGTTGTGACCGAGTTCGTTGAGATGCCGTTGTTGCCGGATTCCGATGCTGGCCATGGTGGCCGGTTTGTGTATGGGGTTGCCGAGTCGGTGAAGGGTGCTTTTGAGTCCGCAGCGTCGCGGGTCCAGGAGCATTCGGGCTCGCGGACGCCGTTGGTGACCTCGGCGGGGGAGGATTTCCGGGGGCATTTTTCGGAGGTGTTCGCGGCGAACGCGGCTACGGCGTCCCGGGACGCGGAGTCCCTGGCCGCGGCGTTACGGACGGTGGCCGGGTATGTGGGGACCATGATTTCCGAGGCGCGGGACGAGGATGACCGGCGCCGGGAGAACAACGAGTGGGTGCGGCGGCATAACAACCGCAACTGGCTCGAAGAGGGCTGGGACAACCTTTGGGGTGAGGAGGCCCGTCCGAATATGGAGCCCGGCAGTGCGCCGTCGTTCCCTTCGGAGTCTCCGGCGTCGGGGCGGCGGGAGACCCCGGGCCCGGGTGGCGGGTACGGGGGCGGGACGTCCTCGGCCCGTCCGGAGTCGTTGCGGAGTTTCGCTGCGGGTTCCCGTGGCCTGGATGACGGGATCGCGTCGGTGCCGGGGTCCTTGGAGTCGGAGTTGTCTTCGTTCGCGGACCGGTGCGGGTGGGGCCGGATCGACGCCGCTGGTGTGGTGACGGCGTTCCGGGAGTATTTGCGGTTGAACGAGGCGGACGCGGCGTGGGCGGTGGTGGTCGCGGACGCGTTCGCTGCCGCCGGCAGCGAGGGCGCGGTCTCGACCCTCTCGGACGCGGCGGTGAACGAGGCACTGGCCGCGGCCGGGGTCTCGGCGAACCGGACGGGCCTGGTCATTGACCCGCCCACCGCGGCCGGGGCGATGCCCTCGTCCGGGTATGCGAATGATCCGGTGAACACGGCCACGGGTAACTTCATTGAACCCGAAACAGATCTTGGGTTCGCCGGGGCCAGCTCGGACCTGGTTCTCACCCGGATGTATAACTCCCTCGGTTCCGGCCTGGACACTGTTGGGGTGTTTGGTCCTGGGTGGGCCTCGGTCCTGGACCAGCACCTGGTCCTGACCGATGAGGGCTGCCGCTGGGTGCTGGCTGACGGCCGGGCGGTGGACTTCCCCCGCGAGGGTGCAGGCTGGGCCCGTGCGGTCGGGGAGAATTACTGGCTCACCCGCGAAGATGCCGGCACACCGTGGTTGGCGGAGCTGTCCTCGGTCCCTACAGGTGTCTCCGAGGTGTTGGTCGTGACCGATAACCAGGGCGGTTGGTGGGCTTACACGATCGCCGGGGTGTGGCTCGGGACCGGGGCGGGGTCCGGCCGGACCATCTCCGCCCACCGCCACACACCGGCTGCGCCGGATGCGGAGAGTTCGGTCGATGGCGGCGTGCCGGGGGTGGTTGACCGGTTGGTGCATGTCCGGGGCCGGTTCGTGGAGATCGACTACGTCGGTGGTGTTGTCGCGGTGGTTCGTTCATCGGATGGGCGGCGGGTTGAGTATGGTTACGACGCCACGGGCCGGTTGGTCACGGTGGGCACGGAGGCCGGCACGAGGGTGTATCGGTGGAACGAGCAGGGTCTGATCGCCTCGGTGGTTTCTGCTGCGGGTGTGGTGGAGGCCGAGAACAGCTATGACGAGGCCGGCCGTGTGGTTTGGCAGGTCACACAGCATGGGCGGCGGACGAGGTTCGCGTATTTACCGGGCCGGGTCACGGTGGTCTCCGATGAGGACGGGTCCCGGTCCAATTCCTGGGTCGCTGATTCCAAGGGCCGGCTGGTGGGGGTGTTGGACGCGGAGGACCGGCGCCAGTCCATGTCCTATGACGGACACGGGAACTTGGTGTCTTTGACTGAGCGTGACGGCGCGGTCACGGTCCACGGTTACGACACCCGCGGCCGGAAGATCCGCACCGTCACCCCCGAAGGCGCGGACCTGACCTACGGGTGGGACGAACACGACCGTCTGAGGACCTTGGTCACCGCATCCGGTGCCGTCGTGGCCTATGAGTACGCCGATGACCTGTCCCGGGACCCGTCCGTGATCGTGGACCCGCTGGGCGGCCGGACCGGGCTTCGGTGGCGGGACGGACTCCTGACCCAGGTCACCGACCCTGCCGGGGTGGTGATCGGTTTTGAGTACGACACGTTCGGAGACCTCATCGGAACGTCCAACGCGGCCGGTGACACTGCGAGGATCGTGCGGGACCGGGCGGGTCGTCCGGTGACGGCGTTGACCCCGTCGGGGGCTGAGACCCGGTTCAGTTACGACGATGCCGGGGTACTGGTGCGTCGGGTGGACCCGGACGGGGCGGTGTGGGCGTTCGAGCACGACACTGCGGGCCGGACCACCGCAATGATCGCCCCCGATGGGGGCCGGACCGTGTTCGAGTACGCCCCCAACGGGGAACTGGCCCGCACCACCGACCCGCTCGGCCGGGTCGTGGAACGGGTGTTTGATGAGCTCGGGAACCTCACCGCCGCGGTGCTGCCGGACGGGGCGAAGTGGGGGTTCACCCACGACAACCTCTCCCGGCTCGTCTCGGTCACGGACCCGGGCGGGCATGACTGGGTGCGGGAGTACGACACGGTCGGTGCCCTCACCGCCGTGATCGATCCGACCGGGGTCCGGACCGGCGCGGTCACCGACCGGACCAGCGGCACCGCGTCCTTGACCGATGCGTTCAGCACGAATACCTATAGTTTTGATGAGTACGGCCGCCCCACGAAAATCGAATCTGTCGACGGGTCCGCGGAGCTGGTGAGCTATGACGCGGCGGGGAACCCTGTCGAGTTGGTCGATGGTGAGGGCGGGTTGACGGTCCTGGGCCGCGATGCCGCGGGGAAGATCACCTCGATCACCTCCCCGACCGGGGCGGTGACCCGGTTCGAGTACGACCACTGCGGCCGACCCTTCCGCAGTGTTGACCCGGTCGGGGCGGTCACGGAACTGTCCTACAACCCGGACCAGCGCCTCACCGCGAGGAGACTGCCGACCGGGGAGGTCGAAACCTTCGCCTACGACGCCTGTGGGCGGTTGACCGCGAGGCATACGCCGGGGGAGGGGACGGCCCGGTACGGGTATGACAAGGTCGGGCGGCTGAGCTTCTCCCAGGATTCCTGGTACGGGACCCGCCGCTTTGAATACAACCTTGCCGGGGAGTTAGTGTCCACGACGAACGGGGTGGGGGGCAGGACCGGGTTCGAGTACGACACCCGCGGCCGCCTCACTAAGATCACCGACCCTTTGGGTGGGGTGACCACCCGGACGTATACGGCCACGGACAAGGTCGATAGTGTGACGGACCCGCTCGGCAGGGCCACCACGGCGACGTATGATCCGGCGGGCCGGCAGTTGTCGCAAACGGACCCTGACGGGCGCACGACCACCTGGACCTACGACGCTGCCGGCCGGGAAGCGACCACCGCGGTGGACGGGACACTGCTTGCCGCCATCGAACGCGACCTGGCGGGCCGACGGGTGGTCATCACGGACCACACGGGTGGGGCGGGGTATGCGGTGGAGCACGAACTGTGCTTTGACCGCCGCGGCCTCCTCACCCGAAAGTCCAACGGGAACGGGACGCAGGCGCTGGGGTGGGAGTACGACGGTGACGGGAACCGGATCGGGTTCACCGACCCCACCGGGACCACCACCCGCTACACCCGCGACCCCGCCGGGCGGGTTGTGAAGGTCTCGAACCCGTTGCTCGGGGACGCCACCTTCACCCACGACCCCTCCGGGCGCATCGTTTCGGCGACCGCCGGGAACTACACCCAGGAATGGGTCTACCGGGACGGGGACCTTGCAGAACACATCCGAACCACCACCGATGACCCAGGAACAGCTGATGTGACCCTGATTGGCCGGGAGGACGGCGGCAGGATCACTGGCCTGTCCCGGGGCGGGGTCACCACCCGGTACGGGTACGACACCGCCGGGCAACTGACCTCCGCCACCACCACCACCACAGAAACAGGAACCACCGCGAAGGTGTTGGGGTGGGAGTACGACGCCGGTGGGCGGCTTCTCCGCGAAACCACCCCCACCGGGGCCCGAACGTTTGAGTACGACGCCGCAGGCCAGCTCCTAACTGTGACGGAACCTGACGGTGCGGTCACCGAGTACGTGTATGACGGGTTGGGCCGACGGGTCAGGGTGATCGGGGCGGACGGGTCCTGGACCGAATATGCCTGGGGCCCCATCGGCTACCTCACCGGAACCATCGAGAAGGACCGGGACGGGGCCGAGGTGTCCCGGCACCGGCTCCACGTCGACGCGCTCGGTGAACTTGCCACCGTGGACGGGACATCGTTGTGGTGGGACACCGCCGCGCCCGTGCCGACCCTGGCCGGTGCCAACACCACCCAGGTGTTGTCCTTGCCCGGTGGGGTCACCGGCATCGGAGACGCGTGGACCGCGCCCGGGTGGCGTACCGCCCGCCCCACCGACCAACACGACCCCTGGGCCGTCCTCGGCACCCCCACCACCCCACACCCCACCACAACAACCAACGCAGGTGCAGGAGTAAGCTCCGCTGGTGGGTTGGCTAGTGTGTTGCCTGCCGGTATCGCGCTGACGGCAGGTGGCGGGATCGACGTCGCCGGGCTCGAATGGCTCGGCCGGCGCGCCTATGACCCGGCCACCCGGGGGTTCCTCTCCACCGACCCGCTCGCTCCGGTCCTGGGCGCGGGCTGGGACGGGAACACCTATTCCTACGCCGGGAACAACCCCCTGAACACCACTGACCCCACTGGCTTGCGGCCCCTGACCGACGCTGACCTGAAAGCCTACGACGGCTCCTCCCGCGGCGCGTTCGCCGCAGCCGGGGACTGGTGGAAAGACAACTGGGAGTACGTCGCTGCCGGGGCCGCGATCGCCGTGGGTGTGGGGCTGATGTTCACCGGTGTTGGAGGACCAGTTGGAATGGCCCTCGTCGGAGCGGCTGCGGGCGCGCTGACATCGGGCGGAGCTTCAGTGATCGTGCAGAAGGCTTCTTCTGGAAAAGTCGACATGGGAAAGGTATGGCAGGATGCCGCCATTGGCGCTGTCGGGGGTGGGTTTGGCGGGGCCGCGGGCGGTCTGCTGGCACGTGCTGCGAACGCGACTCGAGTGGCGACATCCATGGGCTCAACGTCGTCTCTCGTGACGAGGGCAAACACAGTGCTGGGAAGCACGACCGTTCGGAGCACCTTGTCAGCCGGTGTGGGCGGGTCGGGTAGCAACGTCGTGGCTTATGCCCTTGACGATAAAGAAGATCAGACGATCGGAGGGTACCTCGCCACGGCCGGAACCGGATTCTTGACCGGCGCTGGGGGATCCTGGGTTGTCGGCAAGGCGGGAGCCGCATGGGCTGATGACGTGGCTGCGCGCTTGCCCAATTGGACAGGCCCAATCTCCAGAGGCTCTCACAGCGGCGCACCCTACAATTGGGGTTCGGTCGTGACTGAGCAGGTGGTCAATCGGATCGGTGGTGGAATTGTGGGTGCAGTCAACACAGAGCTGCAGCCGGGTACTGCTACCACGGATGACCTCGTAAATGGAGCCGTTCAAGGATTTGCCAACGGTGCAACAGGCCCACTGAGCGGACGTCGTTCAAGTGGTTGGTGAGGAACAGGAAAATGGATGTCGAAGAACAATATCGATGCTTCAGAACAGCAGAACCCCAACCGCAGATCTAAGCGGTTCTGGAAGCTTACGGGAGTCCTTATCCTGGTAGCTGGTTTATTCGTTCTGCTTATTCCCACTTGGGATTCGATTGCAGTTGAAAGCATTCGTTGCAAGGTAGTTTCTGCATCGCCGAATACGAATTCAGGGGGCTCCAGAGGCTCCGCCTCGAGCGCTGGCGTTTTAGTCGAAACGTCGAACTGCGGAACGATTTCCATATCGCAAGGTATAACTTTTGAAAATCAACAGGAAATTTCTTCTTCTTTCGAAATTGGCAAAGATTATGAGTTTGATATTGGCTGGTTCTCTCGTGTTGTCATGAAGGACCTTAGGAGCGGCATTCCGTCGGCTCACGACTATCGATTGGTGCGCTGACCTCGGCCGCGGGGGGAGTTGTTGGCTGTGCGCTGGGCAAGAAAATTTCCGAAGCAACTGAAATTTGAGGAAGTGCTTTGGCTTGCTGCTAGCGCTGGAGCTTAGCTCACGTCTCCGTGGGGGCCCAGCGGCTCGATTTCTCTGTCTAGGGTGATAAGAAAAGAAACCAGAAGCAACAGCCTGCATCCTGACGGGCGCACGACCACGTGGACCTACGACACTGCGGGCCGGGAAGCGACCACCGCGGTGGACGGTGCATTGATCGCCGCCATCGAACGCGACCCAACCCGTCGCCGGGTGGTCATCACGGACCACTGCCGGGCAACTGGTCTCCGCCACCACCGACAGCCACAACGTGTCGGCGTCGGCGTCGGTGTTGGGGTGGGAGTACGACGCCGGTGGGCGGCTTCTCCGCGAAACCACCCCCACCGGGGCCCGAACGTTTGAGTACGACGCCGCAGGCCAGCTCCTAACTGTGACGGAACCTGACGGTGCGGTCACCGAGTTTGTGTATGACGGGTTGGGCCGCAGGGTGCGGGTGATCGGGGCGGAGGGGTCCTGGACCGAATACGCGTGGGGCCCCGCCGGCTACCTTGCCGGGACGGTCGAGAGGGATCGGGACGGGGCCGAGGTGTCCCGGCACCGGCTCCACGTCGACGCGCTCGGGGAACTTGCCACCGTGGACGGGACGCCGTTGTGGTGGGACACCGCCGCACCCGTGCCGACCTTGGCTGGGATCAACACCACGCAGGTGTTGTCCCTGCCCGGCGGGGTCACCGGCATCGGCGAAGCGTGGACCGCGCCCGGGTGGCGTGCCGCCCGCCCGACCGACCAGTACGACCCCTGGGCCGTCCTCGGCATTCCCACCACCCCGCACCCCACCCCCGGAACCACCACAACAATCGGTGCCGGGCTGGCCGGTGCCCGTGCCGGTGCCGGTGCTGGTGCGGGTTTGGGTGCCGGTGGTGTGTTGCCAGCCGGTATCGCCCTGACCGCTGGTGGCGGGATCGACATCGCCGGACTCGAATGGCTCGGCAAACGCGCCTACGACCCGGCTACCCGGGGCTTCCTTTCCACCGACCCTCTCGCCCCTGTCCTGGGCGCGGGCTGGGACGGGAACCCCTACTCCTACGCCGGGAACAACCCACTCAACACTTCTGACCCCACCGGCCTGCGGCCGCTCACCGACGCCGACCTGAAAGCCTACGACGGCTCCTCCCGCGGCGCCATCGCCGCAGCAGGCGACTGGCTCGGAGACAACTGGGAATACGTCGTCGGAGGGGCCGCTGTGGTCGGCGGGGCCGTGCTGATGTTCGTCCCCGGCGGCCAAGTCGCGGGCATGGGACTGATGAGCTTCGGCGCCGACGTAGTCATCCAAAAAGCAACCACCGGCCAAGTCAACTGGGGCCAAGCAGCCATCTCCGGCGGCCTCGGCATAATCGGCGGCGGAGTCGGGGTTGCCATTACTAAAACTGCTTCGCATATTGTTGGGAAAGTGGTGGCACAGCAGGCTGCGCGAAGCATGGCTTCAAACGCGACTTCGACACTGACCCGTGGGACAGGAAATGCCGCCGTCATCGCGCGGAGATTCGGTGCAGGTGTGATGAAAGACATGGTCGGGAGCGGGGCGTCAGGCAGTGTAGTTGGGGCGATAGATTACCTCCGCGAGCGCGTTCAGAAAGGAGGTCCTTGGACGGCCCAAGGACTGTTAGGGAGCGTTGCCGGAGGCGCCGCCACAAACGTTATCAGCGGGGCCCTTGGCCCTGCAGCGGGCCATGCTGCCACCAAGAGCCTCCAGTATGGTTCGACCCTTGGCATCAATATCGGCGCTGGATTCGCAGGCGAAATGGTGAAGAGTGGTGTGAACGGGGAAGCCTTCGACCCGCTAAAGTCCGGAGTGTCATCTGTGATGGCGGGTACAGGGTCTTCCACTCTGGCATCGCTGCGTGGCAAAATTCCGCAGGGTTACGGGGATCTTATCGGACCAAATACACCTTCCCCGATAAAGTACTTCAACTGGGGCAATGTGTTCACTGAGGCTGCTAATGGAGGGATAGGAACCGGTGCAAACTTTTACACGGATGAGATGTGGCCAAAATAGATGAAGAAGAATGAATCAGGTAATAAAACCCTAAGTGTCGGGCCATTCCGGAGTGGTATTATTGGACTGGGGTTGTGGTTCCGGGAATTCTTATGCTGATCCTGTGCGTCAACAGAACGGAAGAGTTCGGAATATCTGTATGGGTTGCTAACTTTATTGTTCTTATCCTCTGTGCCATAGCTGTTGGTTGCGTAACATATTGGAAATCAAATATTGCCGCCGCGCTATCGTTTGGTGCCGCGATCGTCTTAGGAAGTTTAGCCTTCGCTGGGCTTTCCCATGTCATTCCGGTGGCTGCGTTGACTGGGGGCGCATTATGGACGGGGTGCCCTCTGGGATTATTGATTGGACTGACATTGACTGCTGGTGAACGACGATAGGTGGGCGCTCGGACAAGGGGCTGGACGGAGGTTGCAATGGATGATGGTCCTGGTGGACAGGACATGCTTTCGGGAAATAGCTCACTGCTTGGCCCTACGTTTCTGGCCAAGCTACGGCGTCATCGGTGGAGTGCTGGTTTCCGGCATCAACCAGGACGCGGCCTGCCGCTGTGCGGTCACTAGTGATTGCACCTGGTAGGGCTGGGCGCGTTGTGAGGTGTGAGCTGTGCTTTGACCGGAGTAGCTGGGGACGCAAGTCTTAGGCTTGTTGGTATCGACGTTTAATGAGCTGGGAGGGGCCGTGGTGAATGATCCGGTAGATCCCAAATTGAGGAGCGATGTTCCGCAGCGGGAATTAGTAAGTGAAATTGCCTGGAAGTCGAAAAAGACATGCGTCTATATAGACGTAATTTGTATTGTCGGCTTTATTATTTGCCTTGGTGTTTCGATATTTGTCGTTGTGAATGTTCCCATTGATACCGGGATCATCTATTATGGGAAGCATATACCAATACCTTTTGCTCTTGCTCTACCTGTCGTTGGTCTTTTCCTATTTTGGGCAACGGAACGAGTGTTTAGTGAGAATCGCCCTCGTGAAAAAGCGCGCAAACTGCGCTATATTTCCGGACCAGCAACAATCTTTGTGCTCATTTCCTTTCAGGTGATGTTGGCCATAACAATCCTGCGCGAGGCTGGCAATTTTACATAAACAAGCGCGACAGAACGCGGTAGTCATCGTTGATGGTGGTTGTGAGTGAACGTCACGCCTGACGTGCGCGCCAAGACGCCAACCGACTTCGGTTGGCAAGGCCCGGCAGGCTAGCAGTCAACCGGAAGTCAGCAAATTTCCCATGTCAGTGGTCCAGACAGTCATTTCTAACTCCATGCCTATTGGCCCTCCTTCTCGGTGACTTGGGCGTGGGCCGCTTCTACTTCGGCAAATTTGGCACGGGTATCGCCAAACTGCTGACCCGGCACGCGGCGTATTTAGGTGATAGTAGCTCCGGCGCGTCGGTGAAAGCGGCACGGTTCGTGTCGCCGTCGTAATTCGACCACAGAGCCCGGACCCGGAGCCGGCCGGTATTGCCCTGACCGCTGGTGCCGGGATCGACATCGTCGGACTCAAATGGCTCGGCAAGCGCGCTTACGACCCGGTCACCCGGGGATTCCTCTCCACCGACCCCCTCGCCCCCGTCCTTGGCGCGGGCTGGGACGGCAACCCCTACTCCTACGCCGGAAACAACCCCCTCAACACCACCGACCCCACCGGCCTGCGTCCCCTGACCGATGCTGACCTGAAAGCCTACGACGGCTCCTCCCGGGGCGCCCTCGCAGCGACCGGGGACTGGCTCGGAGACAACTGGGAGTATTTGGCTGGTGGTGCGATGGTGATTGCTGGTGGTGTGTTGATGGCTACCGGTGTTGGTGGGCCGGTTGGTTTGGCCTTGATCGGTGCGGGTGCTGACACGATCATCCAGAAAGCAACCACCGGTTCGGTCAATTGGGGGCAGGTGGCCTTGACGGGTGCCGTTGGCGTGGTTGCAGGGCCGTTGGCTGGGAAGGTCAGCAGCGTTGTGACGGCAGGGCTCGGTCGGGCTGGTACGGCAGTGAGTACGCAGTTGCTTCCTGCGATGGGCCGTGCGGGCTCCGTGGTTGCGTCGGGTGCGGCCAGGGCAGGATCTGCTGTGTCGGCTGTGGGTTCGCGTGTTGGGACTGCGGTCACTGCGGGGGTGTCCCGTGTCAGTGCCGGTGCGGGGAGTTACTTGTCGCAGTTGTCGGCCCAGCAGATGGGCCGGGCGGCACTGACGAATGGGATATCGGGGGGACTAGGCAACACAGGCATGTACCTTGTACAGCGATCACCGAACGAGTGGAAACCCGAGGGCGTCCTCGGAGCTGCAGGTGGCGGTATCGTCAGCGGAGCCATTGGCTCCCAAGCGGGCTATTTAGCCCAACCGCTGACAGGTCGGTTCTCGTCATTCGTTCAATACGGTGTCGGCGCGGGAGGATCACTCGCTGGCGGCTCCGTTGATCATGCGATTCGTGGTGAGGGCTACGGAGCCGCGGAGATGGTCTATGACGGACTGGGCGGGGGGCTGCTTACACGCTTCCCAGGGGCCGCGGAACTGAGTCCCAATCCAGGCTGGATGACTCACAGCATGGCAGCCTACGGCGGAGCGCATGCCGGGGCTATCGTTGAAAGCGTGAAATTTGTGGGCAATGAAGTTGTAAAGCAAGGAACAGGGGCGCCACTGTGGTAGATGATGAGAATGGTGCAAAGGGGAATTCGGAGGCAAAGGATGATTTCACGGATGAAGATCTGCGATTGGGAAGGAAAGCCTGTAGATATATAGACATACTTTGCGTGATTGTCGCATTGCTTTGTGTAGGTATTGCAGTGTTTGTTTTCACTCACGTCCCTTGGGATACGCGAATGCCCTACGACGGAAGGTTTGATCGCTCTGGCGTTGACTGCGAAGCAAGCGGCTGTTCAGGTCCG